>CADCTQ010000095.1 GCA_902805615.1 uncultured Cytophagales bacterium | reverse complement strand
CTTACGCGACAGGAATAAATCATCAGACCATTGGCATCTGTATTCTCTCCGGCAAGGCGTACTTGAAGGCCGCTTGTGGCTGATTGACCAAGCTTTCAAATGAGTAGTATTCCATCAATAAAATCTGCTGAAACCTCTTCTGATGAGGGAATCAGGCACTTTATTTATTCTTATAGGTTTTTTTGCTCGTTTTGACTGTGCTCCTAACTAACGTTCGGTTGGGGCGTATACGTTGCTACGTCATCTGAGCCCGGCATCCCTGAAAAACTTTGCTTGATAAAGGCGCTTCTACCCTATGCGGTCGTGCGCCGGCTTGCTCAAAAGATGACCTCGCCTTAACGCCAGTTGTATGATTCATGCGCACCCCCGTGCCCTTCGCCGGGAAGACGAACTCGTCGGTTTGCTCAAACGCCGCCAGGAACGAGGTTTCAGATTGCTTTACGAGCAGTACGCCCCTAATCTCTACGGAGTTGCCCTGCGGATCGTCCGCTGTCCGGCCCTGGCCGATGACGTAGTGCAGGAAACCTTTGTAAAGGTGTGGCGCAACATCGAGGCGTATGACCCGGCCAGGGGCCGCTTGTTTACCTGGCTCCTGAATATTGTGCGCAGCACGGCGTTGGATCACTGCCGGTCCCGCATTCGATTGGGCTTTGTGGAACTGGAAGCGTTTCCCGATCCGGCTCTTCAACCGGGCAGCGACTTTAGCAAGGCATTACCGGAGTACTGGCTGGCCGTGGATGGCCTGGGATTGGATGGGCTGCTGACCCGTCTCTCCCCCGAGCACCAGTTGGTACTGGAGTATTTGTACCTGCGGGACCACACGCACGTGGAAGCCGCCCAGGCTCTCCAACTGCCACTCGGTACGGTCAAAACCAGGGTAAGACGGGCCCTCCTCCACTTAAGGGAATTAACCAGAGAACCGGCCCCGCCAAAACGGCGCACGCCCAAAGCCCTGAGTTGCGCTTTGTAGCCTTTGCTTTCTGGTTCAACCATTCACCTATCAACCACCAACCGCTATGCCCATTGATTCACAAGTGCAGAAGATCCTGGATCAGTTTGCTGCTTTCTCGGTGCCCCCCATTGAGAACCTTTCCCCGGAAAATGCCCGCAACGCTCCTACGCTCAAGAACGCCGTGGAGGAGATGAACGCCCAGCACGTAACCTCTCGCCTGACGGCCCTGGCAAAACCCATGCCCGAGCCGGTGGGCAAGATTTCCCACCAGCTCATTCCCGGTCCGGGCGGCGACATCCTGGCCCGGGTGTACACGCCCGAAGGCGAGGGCCCTTTCCCGGTGCTGGTGTACTTCCACGGGGGCGGCTGGGTGATTGCGAGTCTGGACGTGTACGAGCCTTCCTGCCGGGCCCTGTGCAACGCGGCCGGGTGCGTAGTGGTATCGGTAGCCTACCGGCAGGCGCCCGAGCATAAGTTTCCGGCCGCCGTGGAAGACGCCTACGCGGCTACCCAGTGGGTGATGCAAAACACGAGCCTGCTGAACGGCATTGCCGGGTTGGTAGCCGTGGGCGGCGAGAGTGCGGGCGGCAACCTGGCTACCGTCTCCTGCCTGATCAGCAAGGAGCAGGGCGGGCAGATGCCGGTGTTCCAACTGCTGGTGTACCCAGTCATCAACCATGCCTTCGATACGCCTTCCTACCACGAGAATGCCAACGGCAAGCCTTTGAATGCGGCCATGATGCGCTGGTTCTGGAACCACTACCTGCCCAATGAGGCCTCCGGTCAGAACCCTCACGCTTCCCCAATCCGGGCCGACAGTTTAAGTGGCCTGCCGCCGGCGCTGGTGATTACGGCTCAGTACGACGTGCTCAGAGACGAAGGCGAGGCATACGCCCGCCAGTTACAACTGGCCGGCGTCCAGACCAAACAAGTCCGCTACGACGGCATGATCCACGAGTTCTTTGGCCTTGCCGGCGTGGTAGACACTGCCAAGGATGCCCTGCAAGAGGCTGCCGACGGACTCAAAGCCGCCTTCGAAGCGCAAAGAAGCCGACCGGCGGGGGGCTACTGAGGGTGGGTGTCGGTATTAACTATTACCGCTTTTGCAAGAAGCGAACACATAGCACTGATTGCGGGAATAACTGGTATCAGACAACTTTTAAAGAAAGACCAGCCTTCCAGCGGGGCTGGTCTTTTTTCTGAGGATAATTTCAAAATAGCCTCTCTGCCGTAACTTTACCCATGCCCTTTGCTGATCTTGTACTGGAAAGTCATGATCTGGAATCATGATTTGGATCATGAAAGGGGAACGGGAGGATGAACCGTTGCGTTACGCCCCGGCCCCACCGGGCGTGCCCTCTTCAAATACCTGCTTGATGTCAGCCGGCAGTTCGGCAATGATGTCTTGCAGCTGCCCCTCGTCCACGTAGCGGCGCAGCGACTGGAGCACTACAGTAACCAGGTGGCCCGTGTGCTCGGGCCAATCGAACTGGGTTTCGCCGTGGAAGAGTTGGTTGACTTTTACCGCATCGGCAAACTGCTCCAGGGTGTCACCCTGGAGCGGACTTTCGCGGTACTTCCAGCCCTCGATGTAGAGGATTTTGAGGAACACGGGCAGTTGCGCCAGCAGGTGCAGTGATTGGGGCAACTGGATGCGGTCGCGCAGGGCTTGCAATACCGACCGGACGATCATCAGGGTGCGGCCCTCCTCGCCGGGATGGCCCAGTTGCCGGGCCAGGTCCTTCAGGTACGCCCGGCCTTCGTTTTCGTACTGCTCAAATTTGAATGACATACGGGAAAGGTTAAGGGTTACATAATCTCCACAAGGGGCCGACCAACGTTCCAGACCAACCCTGTAGTGCCCCTTCCGGTTTCGTGCATGGACGTAGCGGCAAAGCAAGAGGTTATCCAAATCCGTAGTTTTCGCGCAAAATCCGTACTTGTGTGGTGATTACCGGTAGTAAGCCTAAGCAAGGCCGCCGGAGCAATGGTTAATCAATCAGCAGACTGTCGGGCCACAGAAACAACACCAGCAGGCCGCCGGCCAGGGCTATTGCAAACAGCAGGGCAACTTTTCGAAACAGCTTTTTATCGCCCATCACCGCCACGATTCCTCCTTTGAATACCAGGTTTGCCAGGGAGGCAATCAGGATGAGTCTCCACCCGGTTTGGGGTTCCAACTCTTTTCCCGTTACCAGTTTGGCCGTGGAAAGAGTAATGGCATCTACGTCGGTAAGGCCGGAAACAAGGGCAACTGCGTACAGCCCCTGCCGGCCAAAATAATCCTTTGCCGCGGCCGTGCCCAGCACCACCAGGCCGTAGATGGCGCCAAAGACCAAGGCGCTCTTCAACTGCGCCGGGTTTTCCTGCTGGAGTAAGGCTTCCTCCTTTTGGCCTTCCTCTTTTTTGTCGTTGCGGGTATACACCAGGGCCGCCAGTATCCCCATAATGACCAGTACCACCGCCAGGGGCGGGGCCAGGGCCAGCAGATAAGCCGGGGCAACCACCCCTATTTCTACGATCATGCGCACGAAGGCAATGGCCGAAGCGGTGAGCACCACAAACGTGGCGGCTTGGGTGATTTGCGGGGCCGCTTTCGAATGCCGGGCGAAGGAAACGGTAGTGGCCGTACTGGAAGCAAGGCCGCCCAGGATACCACTCAGCAGGGTGCCGGCCCGGTTGCCGAAAAATTTATAGGCGAAGTAGCCAACGATGCTGAGCCCGACAATGAGCACGACCATCAGCCAGATGTCATGCGGATTCAAAACATCATAAGGACCGTACGTCTGGTTGGGCAACACGGGTAGAATCACCAGCGAAATGAGCACGAATTGCATTACTACTTTGATGTCGGTGTAGCCAAACCGGTCCACAAGCCCGTGCAGGGGGTCTTTGAAATGCAGCAACACCGCCGTAATGCCTGCTACGGCCAGGCTGATTGTTTTGTCACCCACCGTTAGAAAAGCCCCCACGGCAAACATGAGCAGGATGGCCGCTTCGGTGGTTTTTCCCGGATCCTCCGTTTTGCGCAGCAGGCTGGTAAAGATGACCAGTCCGGCTAAAGCCAGCAGGGCAGCGGCCAGCACCAGGCCCCCGAATGTTTTAGCCAGCAAACCCGAAAGCGTACCAAACAGGGTAATGATGGGAAAGGTCCGGATGCCGGCAATCTTAGCGTTGGCGTGTTCCCGCTGCAGGCCAACCAGCAGCCCTAGTCCGAGGGAAATGCCAAAGATGGTAATCAACTCCTGATCCATTAGGTAAGGTAGGGGGGCTAAAAATTGCCGATAAGCGGCCGTGCCAGGGCCGTTCCCGGTAGGACCAAAGTACCGCCGGCGAAACGGTAAGAGACCAGTACGAATACGGGGAGGAAAAGATTTGCAGCAGGCAAACGGGCCAATCAGTGGTCCGGCGTGAAGATGCGGTTGGTTGCACCCGAAGAGATGATTTGGGGCAAACGCTACGTGCAGAACCGGGAACGGTTTGCTGGGGCCGCCGTGAACCACCCAATACATATGCTACCCGAGCAGTTCGGAGAGGGAAACCTCTTTCAAGTAAGCTTCCAGGAACTGAGTGGAGGAGAAAGGGAACAGGGCATGTACCGCGTTTTTACGGAACCACAATTCCACAAAAAAGCTGTCCACGCTGTAGAGATAAATTAAATACTCATCAAAGCTCCTGCCCGATAGCAGCACTCCGTGCACCAGCACGTAATCAGCCTTCTTCTCCAAGGCAAGGGCGTTAAATTCAGCAAGTCGCATGCCTTCTCCGTTTTAGCTTATCCACCGGGTTGATACATTGCGTTTTAGTTGATCGCGCATGAATTGCTTAGGGCAAGTAGGTAAGCGTTACAAATACCTGCGGAACCAGTCGGCGGCCAGACGGGCCACTTCCCCAAGCTTGCCCGGCTCCTCGAACA
>CADCTQ010000094.1 GCA_902805615.1 uncultured Cytophagales bacterium | reverse complement strand
GACAATGAAAATACGGATAACGAAGCCGGTTTCACGGGCGGCCTGATCCAGGAGTACGAGGAAGGCGATCTGCGCAAGAATGTCACCTTTCAGCGTACCCTGGGCAGCCTGACGCAGCAGCGGTGGCTCACCTGGAAGCATCACGTGCTGGGTACCGGGGCCGTAGGCCAGGCCAACTTTCCGATCTACCGGCTGGCCGAAATGTACCTGATCTACGCGGAAGCTGCCAATGAACTGGGCGACGGGGCAAAGGCGGCGGCATCGCTGAACCTGGTCCGGGCCCGCGCCCGGGGCAACCAGGCGGGCGTACTCCCGGACGTAACTTTCGTGAACCGGGCGCAAATGCAGCAGGCCATCTGGCGGGAACGGCGGGTCGAACTGGCGATGGAGCACGAACGCTTCTGGGACCTGGTCCGCCAGGGACGGGCCGCGCAGGTGCTCCAGGCCCACGGCAAGCCGTTTGTGCCGGGCAAGCACGAACTCATGCCCATCCCGCAACTGCAGATCGACGCCAGCGGCGGGGTGCTGACCCAGAACCCCGGTTACAACTAGGTTCCGGCCGGATGCGGATTGGCGTCCGTCCGCAAGGACGGGAAATGACCAGGCGTACATTTGGTGAGAGGTCTCCCCTGCGGAGACCTTTTTCATTTCCTACTTCGCTACCTGTGAGGGCTTGCCGGAGAGCGACGCTTGCCCCGTGGCTTCCTGGGCAAGCGTCTCCTGCGGCTTTTTGGGGAAGAGCAGCGAGGCGATCACGCTGACGGCGAGGATGCCCACGATCACGTAGAGGGAGTACTGGGTTTTGAAACCGATCTCTTGCAGGTAGTGGTGCGCCAGCATCTTGGCGCCGATGAACAACAGCAGTGCCGCCAGCCCGGTCTTGAGGAAGTGGAACAGGTGCATGATGTTGGTGAGGAAGAAAAACATGGACCGCAGCCCCAGGATGGCGAAGATGTTGGAGAAAAACACGATGTAGGGGTCCTTGGTGACGGCAAACACGGCCGGCACCGAATCCACCGCGAAGATCAGGTCGGTGAACTCGATGATGAGCAGCACCACGAACAGGGGCGTGAGCATCGTCTTGCCGTGTTTTTTCACGAAGAAATGGCTGCCCACGTAGCGGGGAAACACGGCAAACCGCCGGGCCGCAAACCTGACCACCGGGTGCTTGTCGGGCTCGATGGCGTCGTCGCCGTCGCGGGACAGGAACATGCGGATGCCCGTGAAGATCAGGAAGGCGCCGAACAGGTACAGCACCCACTCGGCCCGCTGGATGAGGGCGCCGCCGAGGAAGATGAACGTGAACCGCATCACGATGGCCCCCATGATGCCCCAGAACAGCACTTTCTTGTAGTACTTCTCCCGCACGTTGAACGACGAGAAGATCATAATGATCACGAAAATGTTGTCCACCGACAGGGCGTACTCCACCAGGTAGCCGGTAATGAATTCGAGGGAAGCGTTGTCGAGGTAGATCCGGAGGCTCTGGGCAAAGTCGCCGGGCACGAGTTGCAGGTGCGGGGCGTAACGGCTCGCTACCTCCCGGAGCCGCCCGAAATCGGTAATGCCGTGGATGAGGTGGCCGTTGAACTTGACGATGAAGTAGAAGATGAGGGCGAACACGACCCACACGGCGCTCCAGCCGGCCGCCTCCTTGAAGGAGACGATGTGGCTGCGTTTGCTGAACACCCCCAGGTCGAGCAGCAGCATTCCCACGATGAACAGCAGGAAAATGGCAAAGAATATGAATTCACTCGAAAGCATTCCGTTGGCGGTTTAGGGGTGGGCTGCCGGCCGGTCCGTGGCACGGCGAACGGCACCGGGCCGTGGCCTCCGGGTCGTTCGCCGGGGTAAAATTACGATAAAGTCTCCGTTTCTCCCGCAAAAGGCGGCGGGTTGCAGTCCAAAACAGGTTTGGTTAGCTTTGCGGCCATGTACAACAATCAGAAGGTGGTGGTGGTGCTGCCTGCCTACAACGCGGCGCTTACGCTGGAGCAGACCTACCGCGAAATTCCCTTCCCGTTGGTGGACGAAGTAGTGCTGGTGGACGACGCCAGCCGCGACCAGACGACGCTCGTGGGGCAACGGCTGGGCATCCGCCACATCATCCGCCACCCGCAGAACCGGGGCTACGGCGGCAACCAGAAAACCTGCTACGCCAAGGCCCTCGAACTGGGCGCCGACATCGTGGTGATGCTCCACCCCGACTACCAGTACACGCCCAAACTCCTCACGGCCATGGTGTCCATCATCGGCAACGGGCTCTACCCGGTGGTGTTTGGTTCCCGCATCCTGGGCAAAGGCGCCCTCAAAGGCGGGATGCCGCTCTACAAGTACGTCGCCAACCGGTTCCTGACGTTCACGCAGAACCTGCTCATGAACCAGAAACTCTCGGAATACCACACGGGCTACCGGGCTTTTTCGGCGGAAGTGCTGCGGAGCCTCGACCTGACGCACAACTCCGACGACTTTATTTTCGACAACGAAATGATCGCCCAGATCTTTTACAAGGGCTACCAGATCGCCGAAGTCACCTGCCCCACCAAGTACTTCGACGAAGCCTCCTCCATCAACTTCTCCCGCAGCCTCAAGTACGGCCTCGGCGTGCTCAAAGTCTCCTGGCTGTACATGCTCACCAAAGCCGGGGTCATCAAGTGGCGGCTGCTGACGTAGGTTCGATGTTCGATGCTCGGCAGGAGCGTTTCTACCAGTGAGGTTTGGGTTGACGATACAAAAAAGCCCCGGCAGCATCAATGCTACCGGGGCTTTGTACGTTACGTTCAGGCTTTCTCTGCGCAAACGGCAATGCTCGGTTTCACCCCGAACATCGAACATCGGGCATCGAACATCGAATTTTACTTCGCGTAGCTCACCGAACGCATTTCGCGGATGACGGTGACTTTGATCTGGCCGGGGTACTGCATGTCTTTCTCGATCTTCTGGGAGATTTCGTAGGAGAGCAGGTTGGCCCGTTCGTCGGTCACGTTGTCGGCGTCCACCATCACGCGCAGCTCGCGGCCGGCCTGGATGGCGTAGCACTTGGTAACGCCGTCGAACGATACGGCCAGTTCTTCGAGTTCCTTGAGGCGCTTGATGTACGACTCCATCACTTCGCGGCGGGCACCGGGGCGGGAGCCGGAAATGGCGTCGCAGGCCTGCACGATGGGCGAAATCATGGTGGTCATCTCGATCTCGTCGTGGTGGGCGCCGATGGCGTTGCACACTTCGGGATGTTCCTTGTACTTCTTGGCGAGTTCCATGCCCAGGATGGCGTGCGGCAGTTCGGGTTCTTCGGGCCACACCTTGCCGATGTCGTGGAGCAGGCCGGCCCGCTTGGCGAACTTCACGTTGAGGCCCAGCTCGGCGGCCATCGTGGCGCACAGCTTGGCTACTTCGCGGGAGTGCTGGAGCAGGTTCTGGCCGTAGGAGGAGCGGAAGCGCATGCGGCCCACCATCCGGATGAGTTCGGGGTGCAGGCCGTGGATGCCCAGGTCAATGACGGTGCGTTCGCCGATCTCGATGATTTCGTCTTCGATGTTTTTCTGCGTCTTGGCGACCACTTCCTCGATGCGGGCGGGGTGGATGCGGCCGTCCTGCACGAGGCGGTGCAGCGAGAGGCGGGCAATTTCGCGGCGTACGGGGTCGAACCCGGAAATGATGATGGCTTCGGGGGTGTCGTCCACGATGATCTCCACGCCGGTGGCGGCTTCGAGGGCGCGGATGTTGCGGCCTTCGCGGCCGATGATCTTGCCTTTTACGTCGTCGCTTTCAATGTTGAACACCGACACGCAGTTCTCGATGGCGTTTTCGGTGGCCGTCCGCTGAATGGTTTCGATGACGACTTTCTTGGCTTCTTTGGTGGCCGTGAGCTTGGCCTCTTCCACAATGTTTTTGATGAAACCCGATGCCCGGCTCTGCGCTTCGTCCTTGAGGGCTTCCACGAGTTGGTTGCGGGCCTCTTCGGCAGTGAGGTTGGCGAGTTTTTCGAGCTTCTCCACCTGTGAGGAACGGAGTCTTTCGGCTTCTTCGCGGCGCTTTACGGCCATGTCGAGCTGCCCGGCGAGGTCTTCCTTCAACGTATCCAGTTCGGCCTCCTTGCGCTTGGTCTGCTCGAGGGCTTTAGCCAGGTTTTGCTCCTTCTGTTGAATGTTCTGTTCGCGCTGCTTGAGCTTATTTTCGTTGGTGATGATGATCTGCTTCTTCTTGTTGACATCGTCCTCGAACTCGGCCTTCAGCTTCAGGTACTTCTCTTTGGCTTCCAGGATGCGGTCTTTCTTAAGGTTTTCGGCCGTCAGTTCGGCCTCCTTCACGATCAGTTTCGCCTTTTCTTCGGCTTCTTCCTCCTGTTTTTTGTAAACCGCCTTGAGCATCGACCGGCCGATGAACAGCCCGATTCCTAATCCCAGCAGGGTACACAATACGAGATATACATAGTTATAGTTCTCCATTGCTTTTTGTGGATAAAAGTGAACATATATTTACAAAAAGCAGACGCCTGGGGCAGGCCCGGGGAGTGGCGGTACGGAGGGAATTATTAAAATGCGAACCGGGGCGCCCCCTACGGGAGGCGCAACGGACGCAAGCGGATCAAAATAGTAAAGCCGATGAGACCAATGATTGCAAGCGGTCAACCTTATCCGAAACCGCGCCATGCACGACCTCTCTTTCTTCTTCCAGGCGCAACTTTTCAGTTACGTAATGAATGGCAATCATGGCAAGCAAGTCCTGTTTATCGTCCAGGCCGCCGAATTGCGCCTTCAGGGTACGCATCATGTCATTTATTTCTTTGCCTGCTTTTCGCAATCTTTCTTCCCCGCTCACTGCCGTACGGATGGGATATTCCCGGTCACCAATCCTGATTTTGATCGATAAGTC
>CADCTQ010000093.1 GCA_902805615.1 uncultured Cytophagales bacterium | reverse complement strand
CGCCTACATCACCTCGCAGCAGTTGCTGCTGTTCATCGGGTGGATGCCCCTTGCCGGCATCCTGCCCGTGCCGGCCCACTGGCTGCCGGGCGGGTACGTAGTGCTTACGCTGGGCTACAACCTGTGGGTGTACGTGCAGTTTTGCGGCGTGCGCACCGGGGCCGGCTTTGCGCGGGCAGTGGCAGCAATGGTACTGGCTTACGTGGGGCAGTTTCTGCTCAACCTGCTCTTTTTCCAGTTCGGGGGAATGTACCTCTAGCCGGGCGGCCGGGGGCGAACGGGTTGGCTTCCTTTGGAACGGACACCTTGCTTCGTGCAGTCTTCGGCGGGAGACCAGGTCGCCCCCTCCGCCATCAAGGCCACGATCAGGCCACTTTTGCAGAACGCCCATCACGGGCTCCGCCATCAAACGAAGTCTTACCGTGACCTCCCCAGGCGGCTTTGCCAACCTCGTCCGTACGGCCGGCACCCTCCGGGAATACGGGCAACTGACCCGGGACTGGATGGCACGGAAGGCCGCAGCGGGCTGCTACCGGGCGTAGGCTGCCGGGGTGTAGACCGGTCCCAGTTGCTCTTCGGCAAACACCAGGCTGATGCTTACCCCGCGCCGGCTGGTGATGACCAGTTGGCCGCCCAGCTGGGCGGCAAGTCGTTTCCCCCTCCCGGTGCAGCGAGAGGCGTACCGTGCCGGGGCGGCCGTCGGGGAAGGCGTACTTGAAGGCGTTGGTGATGGCTTCGTTGATGATGAGCCCCAGCGGTACGGCCTGGGTCACGTCGAGTTCGATGGGTTCTACTTCCACGCAGAAACGCACCAGTTGGTCCAGGCAATACGAATCGCCCAGGTAGGCCACGACCTCTTCGATGTAGGAGTCCATGGGGATGCGGGCTACGCCTTCGGCCTGGTAGAGCTTCTGGTGGATGAGGGCCATGGCCTGCACCCGGTGCTGGCTCTCCTGGATGGCCGACAGGGCGGCTTTGTCCTGCAAAGAGGCCGCTTGCGAGTTGAGCAGGCTCATGACCACTTGCAGGTTGTTTTTGACGCGGTGGTGGATCTCTTTGAGCAGGCGTTCCTTTTCGGCCAGGAGCCGCTCCTGCCCGGAGAGCAGGGCGTCTTTCTCCCCCAGCAGGCCGTCCTTCTCGGTGAGCAATTGGGATAAGTGCTCATTCTGGCGGCGAATTTCCCGTTGCTGGGCCTGCAACTGCCGGTTGCTGCGCCTTTTGAGGCGGTAACGGTTGTAGCCCATCCCCAGCAGCAGGAGTACCATCACTGCCCCGCCGAAGATCACGTTGCGAACCAGCTCATCCTGCTGCATTTGCTGCGCCTGCAATTGCTTCTCCCGGGTCAATGTCTTGATTTCCTGCTCCTTGATCCGGAGGTTCTTTTCTTTCTGCTCCGTTTCGTACCGGACCTCCAGGTCAGCGATCTGTTTGCTTTTGGTTTCGTTGAACAACGCGTCCTGCATCCGCTTGTATTGCTGATAATGCCGGATGGCCGACGGGTAATCGGCCTGCATCGAATCCAGTTGGAACCACCATAGCTGAATCGTAGCCAGTTCATTGAGCGTGCCCGTTTTCAGGTTATGCTTTTCACCCTCCACCAGGTAGGTACGGGCCCGGCCATACTGCTTGCTGGCCAGGAAAAACGGAATCACCGCCCAGAAGACGTATTGCCGGTGAACGTCATCTTCATGAAACCGGCCGGCGAGGGAAATCAGCTGGTCACAATACTTTTGCGCATTTGCGTACTGTTTCAAACCGGTGTAGGCTTTCAGGAAGCTGGCCGCAAAGGCCACGCTGTCGTACACATCGTGGGGAGGATATTTGCGGGATATGTCAACGAGCCGGCCGGGCACGTCCGCGGCCCGGTTCAACTGCATCAACACCTCGGCGAGGTTGGGGGCCAGCAGCATGACGGAAGCGTGGTCACCGTACCGGAAGGCGACCCGCAGCGATTTTTCAAAGTAGACCCGGGCCTTTTCAAACTGTTGCAAGTGCGCGTAGGTAAAGGCGATCCGGTTGTAGATCGTGCACAGCGCCAGGCTGCTGTCTTTGAGGCCCTCGGCGGTCCTGACCGCCAGCAGCCCGTACGTGAGCCCCTGTTGGTAATCGCCCATCTGTGAGGAAACGTACCCCAGCAAATCGTACACGCCTTGTACGGCCGGGTAGCCGGCAGCCTGGTACAGTGCCAGCGATTTGCGAAGTTCCAACATGGCTTGCGCGCGATTTCCCCGCAGTTGATACAGATCACCCAGGTCTTTCAATACGTCAGCCTGCCGGCGTTCGAGGTGCGCCTCCGTGAAAGACTGCAACGCCAGGTGGTAATAGCATATCTTCTCCTCCAGTTCTGCGCCCCGGTTTGCATAAGCGTTTCCCAACTCAAGGTAGGCTTCCGCCACCTCGGTCGGATGGTTGTTCCGGGTATACAGGTCAATTGCCGTTTGCGCCTCCGTCCTTGCCTGCCGGGTGTCTCCTTTTGCCCGCCAGACCTGGGCCAGCAGCATACGGCTCCGGGCTTCTCCTTTCGCGTCACGGTGTTGCTGCCTTAACCGGATGGCGGCCTGCTGGTAGGCAATGGCCCCGGGGAAGTCTTTGGATTCTTTGCTGACCGTCCCCAACAGGTCAAGACTGTTGGCTTCCCCCGCGTAATCGCCCAGTGTCCGGCTCAACCGTTGCGCCTGCCGGACGTACGTCCGGGCGGAGTCCATGTCGGCGGCAAACTCCCCCGGCTTGTACACCTGGTACGCCCCCAGCCGCAACAACACCTGCACCCGGTTGGTATCGGCCTCGCTTTCCGCCAGTACCCGCAGCAGGCTGTCGGCTTCCGCTCGGGGAATGGACTGGGCGCTTACGGCAGCACTCAGCAGGGTCAGCAAAAGCAGGCCCGGCAGGAAACGTCCGGAGAAGAAGTGAGCGGAGACGTATTGCATAGCAGGTAGGGAAAAGGAATCCGGGAATCAAAGCGGCAGCCTTTGCTTGGTGTCGCTGGCCGGAGGTGCCTGCTGAAAAGCAGCAGCTTAAAGATAAGGAAGATAAGGCGCTTCCGGCAAGACTTACCCGGTGCGGGACAGCGTTATTTTCCCGCGCCCCGCTCCTCCCGGGAAAGCCGCTTGCGCCGGCCGGCAGTTGCGCTTTCCTCCACCCTTCCGTTCTCCGGCCTCCGCCCGGGCGGAGCGCCGCGCGGAGGAAACTCCTGAGGATCGGAGTTCGGCAAGGTTGGGTACGCCGCTCCCGCGGGGAGGAGCGCCATGGCAAATGCCCCTTTTTCCGCACGCCAGCCCTTTTTTTGCTCCGGCCGGATCGCAGCCGGGCGGTTTGGCACCCTTTTGTCAAGCAAGGCTGGCACGTCCCTGATCCACGGTTGCCTTTCCAACACCCCACTTACCCATGCATAAACTCAAAATCATCAACTCCACCACCCGTCCGGGCCGTAAAGGGCCGGCCATTACCGCCTGGGTGGCCGCCATTGCCCGGCAGCATCCCGATTTCCAGGTGGAGGTGCTCGACCTGGGGGAGATCAACCTGCCCATGATGAATGAACCGTTTCACCCCATGATGCAGAAATACCAGCACGAACACACCAAACGGTGGAGCGCCACCATTGCCGAAGCCGACGCCTTCGTGATGGTGACGGCCGAGTACAACAGCGGCATCCCGGCCCCGCTCAAAAACGCCCTCGACTACCTGGGCAAAGAATGGGCCTTCAAGCCGGCGGCCATCGTCAGTTACGGCGGGGTGTCGGCCGGTACGCGGGCGGCCCAGATGCTCAAAGGCGTGCTCTCCGCCCTCAGGATGGTGCCTCTGGCCGAAACGGTGGCGACGCCCTTCTTCGACCAGTTCATCAACGCGCAGGGCCTCTTTGCGCCCGACCCCGTTTCCGAGAAGGCCGCCCACGACATGCTGGCCGAACTCCTCCGGTGCACCACGGCCCTCAAGCCGTTGCGCAACCCCGGTGAGGCCCCCCGGCCGGCGAGCCTAGCCGCCGCCGTCGCCTGACTCAACCCCGGCAATGCAACCCATTCCCTAACCCAACCCATTAAACCACTTCGTTATGGATCGCCCGAAAGACAAAGTAGCCATCATCACCGGCGGTTTTACCGCGCATTGAACGCATCGGCTCCCGGCCGGAGCCTTTGCAGTGAACCGGCGGATGGGTTTAGGAGTTTATCATCCTGAGGGGTTCACGTTGGACCACTGTCCTAAAACAACATACGATGGAAGTAGGCATTGACAGTTTCGCCTCGCACCTGCTGGGTGCCGGCACGGAGCAGGCCATCACCGGCACGGAGGCCATGCGCCAATTGCTCGAACGCATCGAACGCGCCGACCAGGTCGGGCTCGACGTGTTTGGCATCGGTGAGCACCACCGGGCCGAATACCTCGACTCGGCCCCGGCCGTGATCCTGGCCGCTGCCGCCGCCCGCACCACACGCATTCGCCTCACCAGCGCCGTAACCGTGCTCAGCGCCGCCGACCCGGTGCGCGTATTCCAGCAATTCGCCACCCTCGACCTGATTTCGCAGGGGCGGGCGGAAATGGTGGTGGGCCGCGGCTCTTCGGTCGAAGCCTTTCCCCTGTTCGGCTTTGACCTGGACGACTACGACGAGCTGTTCACCGAGAAGCTGGGCCTGCTGCTCAAGGTGCGCGACAACGAACGCGTGCGCTGGTCGGGACGGTTCCGGCCGGCCCTCACCGGGCAGGGCGTCTACCCCCGCCCCCACCAGCGTCCGCTGCCCATCTGGCTGGGCGTGGGCGGCACGCCCGAGTCCTTCGCCCGGGCCGGCACGCTGGGCCTGCCGCTGATGGTAGCCATCATCGGCGGCGACACGCACCGCTTCCGGCCCCTGGTAGACCTCTACCGCGAGGCCGGCCGGCAGGCCGGGCACGC
>CADCTQ010000092.1 GCA_902805615.1 uncultured Cytophagales bacterium | reverse complement strand
TCCTGGGCGCGGTGCTTCAGCGTGAGCCCCTGCGCCGCGTCGAGCTTCGACATGATTTTTTTGGTGTACGCCCGGGCTTCCGCCTCCGTTTCCCGCACGATCACGTGGACGCGCAGGCCAAAGTCAACCGTGCGGCCGTAGCGGGCGGCGCGGCTGCTCACGTCCTGCATGGTGGCGTACAGGCTTTCCTCCGTTTCGGGCCACATCAGGAACACGTCGCAGTACCTGGCGCACACCTCGCGGGCGCCGTCGGCAATGCCGCCGAAGTACAGCAGCGGACCGCCGTTCTGCTGGTACGGCCGGGCCGGGTCGGCGGGCAGGTCAAACTGGTAGAGTTCCCCGTTCCACCCGATGCGGTCCCCCGTCCAGGCTTGTTTGAGTACTTCAATCGTTTCGGCGCACCGCTGGTAGCGCAGCGCCCCGTCTTCCTTCACACCAGGCAGTTCCGAGTTGATGATGTTGATGGTCAGGCGGCCTTCGAGCAGGTGGTCCAGCGTGGAGATGGCCCGGGCCAGCATGGGCGGGTGCACCTCGCCGCAGCGGATCGCCACCAGCAGGTTGATCTTTGAAGTTTGCGGGGCCAGCGCCGCGGCAAACAGCAGCGGGTCCTGCCCCACGATGTAGGACGACGGCAGCAGGATGTTGCGGTAGCCCAGCTTTTCGGCCGTCAGCAGAATCTTGCGGCAGTGTTCGTAGTTGCTCCGCCGCTTGCCGTCGAGCACGCCCAGGTAGGCCGTATCGCCGCTGCACAGGTCATCGAACCAGGAAACTTCTACCACCCGCTGGGCGGTGCGGACGGGAACGGCAGTGAGGGTTTCAACGGAAAGCATAGCGGTAATACGAAGGTTAAGGCACCCGGTTGACGCGGTGCGCGGGTTCTGAAAATCCGGGCAGTAATCTAACGCATTTGCGCGTAATCCCCGATCCGACGGTGCGTTTTTTCGCGGCCCGGTAAAAATTATCTGTAAAACCTATGATTTTAGTAGACATGTATTGACTTTGCCCTTTTCATTTACTACTCTTGCATTCTCTATTTGTATAGTATGTTTATAGAGATATAGGGTTGTCCGGTTCTTCCGTTGCGGCTGCCTGGAGGGATGCGTAGCCTAATCTCCGGCGGATGGTGATGGTACCGGTACTGCGGAGTGGAGAAAGTTTTATAAGTACTACTGATTGAGCAGATTACATAACCTTCCATTTGTATAAAAACACGATTCACATGAAGAAAGCCGTACTGCTGTTGTTTGTCCTGCTTGTCGTGCTGCCGGGGATGAGGGGTTGGGCCCAGGAAAGCACCCTGGTGGAGATTGCCGGGCACGTAACCGACCAGGAGACCAAGGGGCCGCTGCCGGGCGTAAGCATCCAGGTGAAAGGCACGGTAGCCGGAACCATTACCAACAACGAGGGTAATTTCTCGCTCCGCACGCGCCTGAAAATGCCCTTTACCCTGGTGTTCTCATTTGTAGGGTATCAACAGCAGGAATACCAGGTAAATGAACTGGGGTCCCGCCTCAACATTGCACTGGTCACGCAAACCTTGCTGGGGCAGGAGGTAGTCGTTACCGCTTCGCGGGTAGAAGAAAGCATCCTGAAGTCGCCGGTGGCCATCGAGAAACTCGACATCCGCGCCATCAAAGAAACGGCTGCTCCCAGCTTTTACGATGCCTTGGAGAACGTAAAGGGCGTGCAGATGCTTACCTCCAGCCTTACCTTCAAGGTGCCCAACACCCGCGGCTTCAACGTCCCGAACAACTTCCGGTTCATGCAGCTGGTGGATGGGGTAGACATGCAGGCGGCTACGCTGGGGGTGCCGCTCGGCAACGCCATTGGACCTACCGAACTGGACATTGAAAGCATCGAAATTACCCCGGGCGCCGCTTCGGCGCTCTACGGCATGAACGCCATCAACGGCATGGCCAACCTGATTACCAAGAGCCCTTTCTTGTATCAAGGCCTGAGCGTGTACCAGAAGGTGGGGGTAAACCACGTGGATGGCATTGACCGCGATCCGAGCCTGCTCACTGAAACGGCCGTTCGCTATGCCAAGGCCTATAACAATAAGTTTGCTTTTAAACTGAATTTCAGTGCCTTGCGCGGAACCGACTGGGTAGCCAACGGACTGGTGGATCAAAACCCGCAGGACCGGCCCTCGGCCAACCCCCGGTTCCCGGAGTTGTCAGGAGAAAACAACCCGGCTCAGGACCAGTGGAGCCGGTACGGCGACGACCGGCAGGCCCGTCAGACCATTGCCATTCAATACGGGGGCAAAACGGAAAACTTTAACGTGGCCAGAACCGGCTACCTGGAGCGGGATTTGATTTACCCGAACGTGCGCAACCTGAAGTTTGACGGTGGGCTCTTCTACAAGCTGACGGACAAACTGGAAGTTTCGTATGGCTACCGGTTCGGTACCATGGACGGAGTGTTTCAACGGGGAAACCGCATTCAGCTCAAGGACGTGCAGGTGCAAAACCACAAAGTGGAATTGCGCGGACCGGACCTGGTCGTGCGGGCTTACGTGCTGAAGGAAAATACCGGTAAGTCCTACAACCTCAATCCGCTGGCGTACAACCTTGACCTGAGTCACAAGAGCAATGCCGAATGGGGAGCGCTGTTCCGCAGTGAGTTGCAGGCGCAAGTCAACAACGGGGCGGATTTGGCCGCGGCGATGCAACTGGCAAGGGCGGTTGCCGACCGGGGGCGGGCTGAGCCGGGAACGCCCGGGTTTGACGCGTTGAAGAATACCATTGTGAATTCGAACAACTGGGACCTGCAATCGGCGGCTTCGCCACTGGGCGCCCCGAACGGAGGGGCCGCCGTGTGGCAGTACAGCAATACGTATCACGCCGATTTCCAGTACACCCTCAGCAAGATCAAGTGGGCCAGCGTCCTGGTCGGAGCCGATTACCGCCTGTTTGAAGTCATTCCCGACGGCAACACGTTCGTTGATTTCTCCCGCTCCCTGGAGCAACGCACCATTGCGGACCAGAACGGTTCTTTCGGGGAGAACCAGTACTACCGCAAGTACGGCGCCTTCGGACAGATCACCAAGCTGCTTTGGGATGAAAAACTGAAACTGACTGCTTCAGCCCGGGTAGACAATAATCCCGAGTTCAGTCCCAAATTCAACCCCCGGGTAGCCGTGGTGTATACGGCTGCCAACGACCATAACCTCCGGGCCTCTTATCAGAACGGGTACCGCTTCCCGGCGCTGTTTGAGGCCTTGTCGTTCCTCAATAACGCCAGTGTGCGTCGCGTGGGCGGATTAGGCCGGGTGAACGAGGGCATCGGGTTCCTGGAAAATTCTTACACCCTCAGTTCCTTCGACGTATTCAGCGCCGCCGTGAATGCCGATGTCACGGCCGGTACGAACCGTACCGAAGCGGCCCTGAAGAACCGCGATTTGTTGCAGGTAGCCAACCTCCCTACCATGCAACCCGAGAGCATCAATTCGTTTGAGGTGGGCTACAAGAGTGTGTTGTTCAATAATAAATTGTCGCTTGACTTCGATGCCTACTACAATTCGTACAGCGGCTTTTTAGGGCAGGTGGAAGTAGCCGTGCCCACTTCCGGCGCGGTAGGTACCGATGCAGCTGTATTGGACATGCTGACGCGGGCCAAACAAGACCGGTACCGCGTATTTACAAATGCCAAAAATACGTATAACAGCTACGGGTCATCGCTGGGCGTAGTCTACAATTTCTACAAGCGGTACACCGTTTCGGGCAACGCCAATTATAATGCGCTTTCCCGAAATCCCAATCCAGACATCTTCCTGACGGGTTTCAACACGCCCAAATGGGTAACTAATCTTTCCATTGCCAACCGCGAGGTAATCAAAAACGTCGGCTTTAACGCAGTATGGCGCTGGCAGGACCGGGTGTATTGGGAAAGTACCCTGGCCAATGGGGAGGTACCGCCTTACTCCACCATTGATGCACAGGTAACCGTGCGGGTGCCCAAATTGAAATCTTCCCTTAAAGTAGGGGGAACCAATATCTTAAATAACCGGTATACCCAATTTGCTGCCGGCCCCACCATCGGCGCGTTATACTACGCGGCCATTACCGTGGACGGGCTGCTGAACAAATGATCTGATGGTACACTGATTGGTTATGATGATTATGATTGGAACTGATTTCAGACCGCAGAGGAATCAGAAAAAAAATCATCACAGATCATAACCATCATAATCAATCAGTGTACTATTAACGCACTACTTATGAACCGACTGATACTCACAACCGCATTGCTTTTCTGCCTGCTGCCGGCCGCCGCCCAGACGCCGCAGAAGGTCATCAACCAGCACCAGCAGGGGTGGCTGGGCTACTTCAACCAGACCCGGCTCACGAACAAGTTCGGCTTCTGGCTCGACGTGCACGCCCGGCGCATTGACTGGCTCGAACGCTGGAACACGCTGATGGTCCGGCCGGGCCTTACGTACTACGTGAACGACCACGTGCGGCTCACGGCGGGGTACGCCCTGGTGGGGCATTACCCGGCGGCGGGCCTCGAAACCATCCGGCCCGAACACCGCGCCTGGCAGCAGGTACTCTGGACGAGCCGCAGCAAAAAGCTGCAAACCCAGCAGTGGGTGCGCCTCGAACAGCGGTTCAACCGCAAGATCGCCAACGACGAACTCCAGGAGGGCTACAACTTCAACTACCGCTTCCGCTACCTGCTGGCCCTGTTCGTGCCCCTCAAGGGCGACTTCATTGGGAAAGGCGTGCCGTTCGTGGCGTTCAACAACGAACTCCACGTCAACGCCGGCAAGCAGATCACCTACAACTACTTCGACCAGAACCGGTTCTTCCTCGGCCTGGGCTACCAGTTCAGCAAGACGGCCAACGTGCAGCTCGGGTACATGAACCTGTTCCAGCAACTGCCCGCCGGGA
>CADCTQ010000091.1 GCA_902805615.1 uncultured Cytophagales bacterium | reverse complement strand
CGAGCATTTCCGGCTGAATGTCCACGGCCAGCACCTTGCCCTGCGGCACGTAGGGCGCCATGCGAAAGGTAAAGTAGCCGCTGCCCGCCCCCACGTCGGCCACCACGTCGGTCGGTTTGAGTTCCATCTCTTTGAGCAGCAAGTCCGTACGTTCTTCCCGCTCCCGTTCCGGCCGTTCGAGCCAGCCGGCCCCGAGGTGTCCCATCACCTGGGCAATCTCGCGGCCCATGTAGTACTTGCCCGACCCGTCGCTGCTCTGGGGCTTCCGGAACGCGTACACCTCGCTATCGGCGGCCGGGGTGGTCACCGCCCGGTCCTGCCCCTGGGTGCAGGCCGTCTGTAAGAAAAACGTAAACAGTATCCCGATTTTGTAGTTTAAACGCATAAATGAAGTATTTTCATTAATAAACGCAGCGGGAGACAAAATCGGCGGAAAACAAAACCCGGTCGCCAAACTCGGCCGTATATAGCTCAAGATTAGCCCCCTCCCTCCTGGCAGTTACCGGAATATTGTATATATTGTAAGGCATTTTCTTTGAAATCCTAGTCTTATCTATACACGCACTTGTTATCCCCCCTAACCGTATGAAGATTACTACGCTCTTACTTTCCCTCCTCGTGCTTGCCGCCGCCACGGGCTGCATGAACGACAACCGCTTCCTGGTGGAGTATGATTACAGTTACAAAGGCAATTTCAAGAAATACAACTCGTACACCTTCGTTGACAACATGCCCTTCGACGACAAGGATTCGAGCATGAACAACCCCATCATTGCCGATGCCATCAAGAACCAACTGGAGGTACACGGTTACCGGCAGACCAAACGCAAGCCCAACCTGCTGGTCTCCTACAAGGTGTTCTACGACGACCTCAAGTTCCAGGGCTTCATGCAGCCCGAAATCGAAAACTGGATCCAGACCGAAGACGACGACGTGGGCTACGACCCGGTGAAATACAACCTGGTGAAGGGCACGCTCATCATCCAGCTCCTGGAAGCCAAGACGCACCAGACCGTGTGGCAGGGCTACGCCTCCGGGGTGTTCAACGACAAGACGCTCACCAGCGAACGGTACCTCAAGCGGGCCGTCCGCTCCATCTTCGACAAGTACCGCCTTTTCGCCGACGGCTACATCATCGAAAGCCGCAACGCCGCCGGGAACAGCGGCAGGTAGGGAGGGAAGGAATTATGGAGTTGGGGAGTTTGAGAGGTACGGGGCTGCGGTCCTCTCTCAAACTCCCCAACTTCTTTTATTTCCAGGAACGAAAGAGGCTGTGGTGGGGAGTGAAAAGTAAGGAGTGAGAAGAAAGAACTGAACCGCAAGGATCGCAAAGAGAAGGCGCAAAGGGCGCAAAGAATTACGCGTTCCCTTGCGGTCTTTGCGTCTCCTTTACGCCCCCATTATGATCTTGGCGGTTCAGTTCTTCTCACTCCTCACGCGGCATTGGCGCCAGCGTCCGCTGGCGCCGGTGCCGCCCGTTTTCACGCAAAGGCATAACGCTCAAACTCCCCAACTCTCTAACTCCCTAACTCCCCTACGCTTCCGCCCGCAGCACCTCCAGCGGGGGCCGCGAGAGCACCTGGCGGTTGTTGAGCACGCCGATGAGGATGGTGAGGCCGGTCACAATGGCGCCGACGGCCAGCAGGGGCGTCACCACCGGTACGAACGACACCTCGAACACGAACACGGCCAGGGCCCATGTGCCCACCAGCGACAGGAGGATGCCCGAAAACGCCGCCAGCACGCCCAGCAACAGGTATTCGATGAAGGTGATGTAGATGATCTGGCGGCGGTTGGCGCCCAGGGTACGCAGCAGCACGCTTTCCTGCATCCGCTGGTACTTGCTGATCACCACCGAACTGCCCAGCACCAGCAGGCCCGTCACGATGCTGAACAGGGCCATGAACCGGATCACGAAGGCGATCTTTTCCAGGATTTCGTCAATGGTCCGCAGCACCAGCCCCAGGTCAATGGCCGACACGTTGGGGTAGCGCAGCACCAGGTCGCGCTGCAGGTTCGCCGACTGCCCGCCCGAAGCCACCTTGGTCATGATCACGTGGAACTGCGGCGCCTTTTCGAGCACGCCCGCCGGGAACACCACCAGGAAGTTGGTCTGCACCCGGTTCCACTCGATTTCGCGGGTGCTGCCCACGACCGTCGGAATGAGGGCGCCCTGCACGTTGAACGTGAGCCGGTCGCCGAGTTTGAGCTTCAGGTTTTTGAGGTACCCTTCGTCCACCGAAACCCGGGGCGTGTCGGTGGGGCTTTGCAGGGCCACCAGCCGGCCCTGCACCAGCTTTTCCGAGCCGATGAGCGAATCGCGGTACGTGACGCGGTACTCCCGCGAGAGCGCCCAGTTGGGCAGTTTGTCCGTCGTATCCTTCTGGAGGGCTTCCACCGTGCGGCCGTTGATTTCCGCCAGGCGCATGGTCACCACCGGCACGTCCTGCAACACCGGCATCTTGTAGCGGTCCACCAGTTGCCGCACGCCCGCCTTCTGCTCCGTCTGGATGTCGAAGAGCACCATGTTGGGCTGGTTGCCGCTGCCGGTGAGGGCCACCTGCCGGATCAGGAGATTTTGGGTGAGGTACATCGTGGAAATGAGGAACGTGCCCAAGCCGATGGAAATCACCAGGATGAGCGTCTGGTTCTGCGGCCGGTAGAGGTTGGCCAGGCTCTGCCGCCACACGTAGCTCCACGACACCGGGAAGAACCGGCGCACGAGGTACATGAGCAGGTAGCCCAGGCCGGTGAGGATGCCGAAGGCCACCAGCAGGCCGCCCGTAAAGCCCGCCGCCAGCCTCCAGTCGCGGGTTTGCCAGTACGAAAAGCCGCCGACGAACAGCACCACCAGCCCGTACACGAGCCACTGCAACGGGTCGCGGGCCGTCACGTCGTCTTCGTACGAAGTGCGCAGGGTGCGCAGCGGCGAAATGCGGCGGATCACCAGCAGGGGCAGCAGCGCAAACAGCACGGCAATGCCCAGCCCCGTGCCGATGCCCTGGGCAATGGCGCCCGGGGAAAGTTGCAGCGAGACGTCTACGGGCAGGAACGACCCGAACAGCCCGGGCAGGGCAAACTGGATGGCCGACCCCAGCGCGGCCCCGGCCACGGCGCCGGCCAGGCCCATCAGGGCGGTCTGGATGAGGAAGATGTAGAACGCCTGGCGGCCGGTGGTGCCCAGGCAGCGGAGCACGGCCACCGAAGAAATTTTTTCCTTCACGTACAGGTGCACGGCGCTGGCTACGCCCACGCAGCCCAGCAGCAGCGCCACGAAAGCCACCAGGTTGAGAAACTTGGTCATGTCGGTAAAGGCGCGGCCGGTGTTTTTTTTCCGCTCGGCCACCGTGTCCGACCGGATGCCCTCCTTGTCGAGACGCGCCTCCAGGCCGGCGACGTACTTGTCCACGTCCACGCCCGGGGCAATGCGGTAGTAGTACGCGTAGTTGACGCGGCTGCCCCGCTGCAACAGGCCGGTGGCGGGCAGCGTGGGGGCCGGGATGAATACGCTGGGCGCTACGGTGGTGGCAATGGCCGTCTGGCCCGGGGTCTTCTGCACGCTGCCGATGACCAGGTAGGTAAGGTTGCCGACCTTTACCGAATCGCCGGTCTTGACGCCGAACTGGGCCAGCAGCGACTCGTCCACGAGGGCCACGCGACCGGTCGTGCGACTGGCCTTGCGGAAGCGGTTTGCGGCGGCGGCGGGAGTGGTTTCCCACTGGCCGTAGTAGGGAAAGTCGCCCTGGAGGGCTTTCACCTGGGCCAGGCGGGCCCGGCCGGTACCGGGAAAGAACACCATCGAAGCGAAGGCCGCCTCCTGGGTGCGCCGCTGGCCGATGCCGCCCAGGAACTTCCGCGTGGCGGGGGTAGGCTCCCGGCCCGTGGAGAGCACCAGGTCGGCGCCCACGAGTTCCTTGGCCTGTTCGTTGATGCTGCGCGAGAGGTTGTCGCTGAACGAGTTGATGGCAACCAGGGCGGCGATGCCCAGCACGATGGCCGACATGAACAAGAGCAGCCGGCGGCGGCTCCGGCGGCTGTCGCGCCAGGCCATGCGCCACAGCCACGGGTTCAGGGGCGAATTGGAAGGCGGGGTTATTTTGGGAATGGCTCGATCCATGAGAGATAATGACGAATTGTGATGACAGGCAAGGTCATAATTGGAAAAGGGAGAGGAACTGAACCGCAAGGGGCGCAATGGAGACGCAAGGATCGCCAGGCGTACGCGTACTCCCTCGCATCTGCGCCGCAATCCTGCTAATCCTTTAATCCTGTAAATCCTGTAAATCCTGATCCCTTTGCGGTTCAGTTTTTTCCTTATCCATTCAACTACTGACGGAGCGGAATGTTGGCAAAAAGGGCTTTTTCAAAGATACGGGGATTGGGCCAGCCCGGGAACGCGTTTGGGATGGACGGCGGGCGGATGTGGCGCAGCCGGCCGTCCCGTAAAAAATAAACTGCAACCGCTTAATTATTATTGCCAAAACCAGCAATTTCGCAGTTCGCGGCGCCCCGTCCGGTACCCGGCCCGCTTCACCCACCGAGCATCGAACTTCTAACCCCGAAATGTATGCCCAACCGCATCAACGAACTTTTTGCCCGGAAAGGGCGGGAATTGCTCAACGTCTATTTTACCGCCGGCTTCCCGGGGCTGCACGATACGGTGCCGGTGCTGCGGGCCCTCGAAGCGGCCGGCGCCGACCTGGTGGAGATCGGGATGCCGTACTCCGACCCGGTGGCCGACGGCCCCACCATCCAGCAGAGCAACGACCAGGCCCTGCGCAACGGCATGACGCTCAAGCTGTTGTTCGAACAACTGGCCGGCATACGCCAGACGGTGAAGCTGCCGATCCTGCTGATGGGCTACCTCAACCCGGTGGTGCAGTACGGGGTGAAAAACTTCGTCGCCAAGT
>CADCTQ010000090.1 GCA_902805615.1 uncultured Cytophagales bacterium | reverse complement strand
CATGAAGGCTTCCTGGGGGATTTCGACGTTGCCGACCTGGCGCATCCGCTTTTTCCCTTTCTTCTGCTTTTCGAGCAGTTTGCGCTTCCGCGAAATATCGCCGCCGTAACACTTGGCGAGTACGTCCTTGCGGATGGCCTTCACCGTTTCGCGGGCAATGATCTTCTGGCCGATGGCCGCCTGCACGGCAATCTCGAACATCTGGCGGGGCAGCAGTTCGCGGAGCTTTTCGCAGAGGCGCTTGCCCCAGTCGTAGGCCTTGTCACGGTGCACGATGGCCGAGAGAGCGTCCACCTTCTCGCCGTTGAGCATGATGTCGAGCTTCACCAGGTGCGAGGTGCGGAAGCCGATGAGTTCGTAATCCAGCGAGGCGTACCCGCGCGAAATGGTTTTGAGCTTGTCGAAGAAGTCGAATACGATTTCCGACAGGGGCAGTTCGAAGATCAGCTCCACGCGGTCGGTGGTGAGGTAGCTCTGGTTCTTGATGATGCCCCGCTTGTCCATGCAAAGCGCAATCACCGGGCCCACGTACTCAGACTTGGTAATGATCTGGGCCTTGATGAAGGGCTCCTCGATGTGTTCGATGTAGTTGGCCTCCGGCATTTCGGAAGGGGCGCTCACGGGAAACGATTCGCCCTTGGTGGTGAAACAGGTGAACTGTACGGAAGGCACCGTGGTGATCACCGTCATGTTGAACTCCCGTTCGAGCCGTTCCTGCACGATTTCCATGTGCAGCATGCCCAGGAAGCCGCAGCGGAAGCCGAAGCCGAGGGCCGCCGACGTTTCGGGCTCCCACACCAGGGAAGCGTCGTTGAGCTGGAGCTTTTCAATGGCGTCGCGCAATTCCTCGAACTCGCTGGTTTCCACCGGGTAAATGCCGGCAAAGACCATCGGCTTCACGTCCTCGAACCCCGTAATGGCCTCTTTGGTGGGCCGGTCCACGTGGGTGATGGTGTCGCCTACTTTTACCTCGCGGGCATTCTTGATGCCGGAGATCAGGTAACCTACGTCGCCGGCGCCCACGAACTCGCGGGGCTCCTTGTCGAGGCGCAGCACGCCTACTTCGTCGGCGTTGTAGGTTTTGCCGGTCGCCACGAACTTCACCTTGTCGCCCTTGCGGATGGAGCCGTTGAGCACCCGGAAGATAACCTCGATGCCGCGGTAGGAGTTATATGCGGAGTCAAAAATGAGGGCCTGCAACTCGCCCTGGGGCTTTCCTTTCGGGGCCGGAATGCGTTCCACCACCGCGGCGAGAATGTCTACGATGCCGATGCCTTCCTTGCCGCTGGCGTGAATGATCTCTTCCCGCTTGCAGCCCACCAGGTCCACGATCTGGTCTTTCACCTCTTCGGGCATGGCGCCGGGCAGGTCAATCTTGTTGAGCACGGGGATGATTTCCAGGTCGCTGCCCATCGCCAGGTAGAGGTTGGAGATGGTTTGCGCCTCGATGCCCTGCGAGGCGTCCACCACGAGCAGGGCCCCTTCGCAGGCGGCAATGGAACGCGACACTTCGTACGAAAAGTCAACGTGGCCGGGCGTATCAATCAGGTTGAGCACGTAAGGTTTGCCCTTGTATACGTAATCCATCTGGATGGCGTGGCTCTTGATGGTGATGCCCCGTTCGCGTTCCAGGTCCATGTCATCGAGCAACTGGGCCTGCATGTCCCGCTTCCCCACCGTGTTGGTGAATTCGAGCAGGCGGTCCGCCAAAGTACTCTTCCCGTGGTCAATATGGGCGATAATGCAAAAATTGCGGATGTTTTCCATGTGATTCAATCTCTTGCAAAATTAGGAAGAAAATAGTGGTTGGCGGCCCGTTGTAAGTTGTTAGTTGAAAAAGTAGCAGAACAGTCGTCCGTAGAGACGCGATGAATCGCGTCTCTACTATTTCACCGGCATCTCCAGCACGATGTTGCGCGAACCGTAATACTTCTCCACCACGTAGTTGGCCGGTTTGAATCCGCCCTGCCGGGCGTAGGCGGCCAGGTCTTCCTGTACTTTGCCGGGAGCCGGCGCCACCAGGAAGTGGGCCAGGATTTCGGCCCGCACGGCCCGGCCGGCCGGCACCGCCCGGTACACGAACCCGGCCGGCAGCCGGGCCGTCGAATCTTTCACGATCACGCCGGCAAACGTGTGCACGTTGCCCTTGTTGGCGTCTTTGGTCTGGTAATAGAGGGCCGCCAGCGTGCCCGGCAGCTGGCCCCTGGCGTTGAGGTCCCTGGCCTGCTCGAAGAGGATACCCAGTTCCCGGTCGTTCGATTGCCCCCGGAACTCCTTGCCGGCCAGCACGTACCCCGGAATGCGCGCCTCCGACAGGACCGGCTCTTTGAGCCCGCCCAGCAGCACGTAGGTGCCGAACGAAACCGCGCACAGCAAAAGCAGGAAGAGCAGCGTGTTCCGCCGCCGCCGTTCCTGCCGGACCCGGTCTTCACTGGTAGTCATAGGGGGAGTTATTGGATGATGCTGCTGCTGAGGCGTTGGAGTTCGATTTCGGCGAGTTTGGCGTTGTAGGCCGCGTCAATGAGGCGGCTGGCCGTGGCAACCGAGTTGCGCTGCACTTCCCGCAGTTCCAGGGCCGTCGCCACGCCGATCCGGTAGCGTTCCAGGGCAATCTCCACGTTCTGGGTGGCGATCCTGAGGTTCTCCTGTTCGAGTTGGAGCAGGTTGAGGGCGTTCTGGTAGTTGGTGAAGGTCCGCTGCAAGTCCGTTTCCACCCGGATCTTGAGGTCTTCCAGTTGTAGATTTCGGATGTCTTCCACGATCCGCTGGTTCTGGATGCGCCGGTTCAGGTTGTTGCCGTCGAAGATGGTGAGCGTGGCCGACACGCCGTAGTTGACCACGTCGGAAAGGTTGGTGTTGGGAAAAAGCCCGGCCCGGTTCTGCTGGTTGTTGTGGGTGTAGCCCGTAAACAGGTTCACCTGCGGCCACCGCTGCGACTGGACCAGCCGGCGGTCGAGCGCCGAAACGCTCCGGTTGCGCTGGGCCACCAGGATGTCGGGGTTCTGCCTCAGGGCCTCGGCCCGCAGGGTTTCCAGGTCCAGCCGGTCGTTGACGATGATGGAGTCGTTGACCGTAAAGTTTGCCGACGGCGTGCGGCCGAGCAGTTGGTTCAGGGTCGTCTTGGCGTTGCTCAGCAGTTGCTCCTGCCCGATCAGCGCCGACTTGTCGGTGTTGAAATCCACCTGCGCGGCCAGGAAGTTGAGCTTGGAACCGCTGCCCACCTCGTACTGGGCCTTTGCCAGTTCGAGCCGCTGCGCCGAAATGTCGAGGGCGTTCTGGAAAGCCACCACCCGCTGCTGCAACTGGATGACGTTGTAGTAGGCGTTGCTCACGTCGGCCACCGTGATTTCGATGGTCGCCTGCGCCTGGTCGTTGCCCGCCGCCTGCAATTCTTCGAGGCGGTCCATGGCGATGAACATCCCCATGCCGTCGAAGATCGTCCAGTTGACCGTGGCCCCGTAGTTGAATGTCTTGTTGGTGCGGTTGCTGAAGTCCTGCGTCACGTCCTCCGTCCGCGCAGGTACTCCGGCAGCGGTATCCCCGGGAATGATGGTCTGGCGGGTTTGGAGGAAGCGGGGAAAGTAGCTGTTCTGCCGGTTGAGCTGCGCCGTGACCAGGGGCAGGAAGCCGGCGTTGCCCAGCGTGACTTCGTTGGCCGTGATCTGCTGGTTGCGCCGGGCAATCTTGATGGCGTAATTTTTTTCGAGGGCAATCCGGATGACCGACTCCAGGTTCAAGGTATCCTGGGCCGATGCCCACACGGGAAGCAGGACGAATACCAGAAAAAGCTTTTTGCGCATTATCGTCTTGTGTACGGTTAATGTAAATTTAAATTTAGTAGTGAGTATTGAGTAGTGAGTATTGAGTACCGCGCATCTGAACTTTACCAGAATGCACGGGCAGCGCAGTACTCACTACTCAATTCTCACTACTCAATTCTCAATTCTCAATTCTCAATACTTCCTTACGCACTAGCCAGTTGCGGGGCCTGCGGGGCCGGGGCCTTGTGTTCCCCGGCCTTGCGTTCCCTGGAGAGGTACGTGTACAGGGCCGGGATCACGAACAGTGTGAGCACCAGCGAGAAGAGCAGCCCGCCGATGATCACGATGCCGATGGGCGAACGGCTCTTGGCGGCGGCGCCCAGGGCCAGGGCAATGGGCAACGCCCCCAGGCCCGACGCCAGGCTCGTCATCAGGATCGGCCGCAGGCGCTGGGTGGCCGCGTCAATCACGGCCTCCACCTTCGACAAGCCTTCTTCCTTGCGCTGGTTGGCAAATTCCACGATCAGAATCCCGTTCTTGGTCACGATCCCGATGAGCACGATGATGCCGATCTGGCTGAAGATGTTGAGCGTCTGCCCGGTGAGCCACAGCGACAGCACCGCGCCGGCCAGGGCCAGGGGCACCGTAAACATGATGATCAGCGGGTCGGTGAAGCTCTCGAACTGCGCCGACAGGATCAGGTAGATGAGCACCAGGGCAAACACGAACGCGAACAGCAGGCTGCCCGAACTCTCCTTGAACTCCTTGGACGTGCCGGCCAGGTCCGTCGAAAAGCTGTCGTCCAGCGTCTCGCGGGCCACGGCGTCCATCGCCTCGATGCCCTGGCCCAGGGTCACGCCCGGCGCCGGGGAAGCCGACACGGTGGCGGCGACGTACCGGTTGTAGCGGTACAACTGGGGCGGGCTGGCCTCGCCGCTCAGGCGCACCACGTTGTCGAGGGAAATGAGTTCGCCGCGGTCGTTTTTCACGTTCACCGAACTCAGGTCGAGCGGCTCGTCGCGGTTGGTGCGGCTGGCCTGCCCGATCACCTGGTACTGCTTGCCTTCGAGAATGAAGTAGCCGAAGCGCTGCCCGCTGAAGTAGAGTTGCAGCGTCTGGGCAATGTCAATCACCGATACGCCGAGCACGCGGGCCCGTTCGCGGTCAATGTTGATTTGCAGTTCGGGCTTGTTGAACTTCAGGTTCAAATCCACCACCTGGAAGGCGGGGTTGGCCTGGGCCTTGTCCATGAACTTGGGAATCACCTCTTTGAGCTTTTCGAAGGTCGGCGCCTGGATCACGTACTGCACCGGCAGGCCGCCCCCGCGGCTCCCGCCGATGGTCTGCTCCTGGATCACGAACGACCGGGCGAAGCTGTAGTTCTTGAGCACGCCCGACATTTTGTCGGCCAGTTCCTGCTGCGTGAAGTCGCGTTCGGTGGGGTCCACCAGCGTGATGCGCACGAAACCGCTGTTGGCCGAAGCCGAAGCCCCGAAGGAGGGCGCCGTAATGGCCATCATGGATTCTTTGCCCTGGAGCGAATCCACCATCGTCCCCACCTGCTTGATGTAGGCGTCCATCATTTCGTACGAAGTGCCCTCCGGCGCCGTGGCGGCGATCTGGAGGCGGCCCTTGTCTTCGAGCGGGGCCAGCTCCGACTTGAGCTGCGAACCCACCAGGAAGATCAGGCCCATCGAAACCACCATCACGGCCACGGCAATGCCGCGGTGGCGCACGAACCAGGTCAGGCCCCGGTTGTAGCCATTGGTCATGCGTTCGAACAGCCGCTCGGTAGCGGCGAAAAACCTGCTCTGCTTCTTTTTCTTCTTCAGGAAGCGGGCACTCATCATCGGCGTGAGCGTGAGCGACACGAAGGCCGAAATGAGCACCGAGCCGGCCACCACCACGCCGAACTCGCGGAACAGGCGGCCCGTGAGCCCCGACAGGAAGATGATCGGCAGGAACACGGCCGCCAGGGTAATGGTGGTGGAGATGATGGCGAAGTAGATTTCGTTGGCGCCTTCGTGGCCCGCCTCGATGGGGTCTTTTCCTTCTTCGATCTTTACGTAGATGTTTTCGAGCACCACGATGGCGTCGTCCACCACCAGCCCGGTCGCCAGCACGATGCCCAGCAGGGTGAGGATGTTGATGGAGAAGCCGAACAGGTACATGATGAAGAACGTGCCCACCAGCGAGATCGGGATGGCCAGTACCGGGATGAGCGTGGTGCGCCAGTCGCGCAGGAACACGAAGATCACCAGCACTACCAGCGCAAAGGCGATGAAGATGGTCTCTTCCACCTCAGTGATGGCCTTGCGGATGTTCACCGTCGTATCGAGGGCCATGCCCAGCTTGAGGTCCTTGGGCAGTTCGGCCTTGATCTTTTCGACACGTTTGTAGAATTCGTCGGCAATGGCGACGTAGTTGGAGCCCGGCTGCGGCGTAATGGCCACGCCCACCATTGGCACCAGGCCGTTGCCGCGCAGGATCGTGCGTTCGTTTTCGGGCGCCAGCACGGCCTCGCCGATGTCCTTGAAGCGCACGATGGAGCCCTCGGTCTCCTTGATGATCATGTCGTTGAAGTCGGATTCGGTGCGCAGGCGGCCCAGCGTCCGCACGGTGAGTTCGGTGCCGTAGCCTTCAATGCGGCCGGAGGGCAGTTCCACGTTCTGGCGGTTGAGGGCGTCGCGCACGTCGAGGGGCGTGAGCTGGTAGGCGGCCAGCCGGTCGGGGTCGAGCAGCAGGCGCATGGCGTACCGCTTTTCGCCCCAGATGCGGATTTCACTCACGCCCGGGATGGTCTGGAGGCGTTCCTTGAAAATGTTGTTGGCCACGTCGGTCAGTTCGAGCAGGTTGCGGCTGTCGCTCTGCACGGTAAGTGAGAGGATGGGGTTGGCGTCGGCGTCCGACTTGGTGACCACGGGCGGGTCGGCGTCGGGCGGCAGGTTGCGGATGGCCCGCGACACGCGGTCCCGCACGTCGTTGGCGGCGTCTTCCAGGTCGGTGCCCAGGTTGAACTCTACCGTGATGTTGCTCCGGCCGTCGGAACTCACCGACGAGATGGACCGGATGCCGGCAATCCCGTTGATGGATTCTTCGAGCGGCTCGGTGATCTGCGACTCCATCACGTCGGCGTTGGCCCCCGTGTAGTTGGTGCCGACCGTGATCACCGGCGGGTCCACGCTGGGGTACTCCCGCACGCCCAGCGACCGGAACCCGATCACCCCGAACAGCACGATCACGATGGAAAACACCGTGGCCATCACCGGCCGATTAATGCTTAAAGAAGAGATGTTCATAGTAGTGTAAATGGCTTGTGGTCAGGGAACAGTAGGCAGTAGGCAGTCGGCAGTCGGCAATAAGCAGTTGGCAACCGGCAACGTAAGCGTATTGCTTACTGCTCGTTGCTTACTGCTTACTGCTGATTGTTTACTTTTCATTCTATTCCTCCGTTGCCAACGGTTTATAGGTTTGGGTGGTTTTGACTTCGCGCACTTTTACGGCGGCGCTGTCTTTGACTTGCAGCAGGCCGGTCACGATGAGGCTGTCCTTGTCGCTTACGCCTTCGGTCACCTGGATCTGGCGGGCCATGCGGATGCCGGTTTTCACCGGCGAGGGAATGGCCTTGCCGCCCTTGAGCAGGTACACTTTCTGGCCCTGCAACTCGGGGATCAGCGCCTCGGTCGGGATCATGATGGCGTTGGGGATGCGTTCGAGGGTGAGTTCGATCTTGGCGAAAGACCCCGGAATGAGCGTATGGTTCGGGTTTTTGGCCAGGGCCCGCACGCGGAGCGAACGGGTGTTGAGGTCAATCTTCGACTCCACGGCGTACACCAGCGCCCCGTACTTCTTGTCGCCGCCGCCCACCGTGAACGAAACGCTGTCGCCCCGCTGCACGAGGTCGCTGTACTTCTCGGGCACGGTAAAGTCAATCTTCACCTGGTCAATGTCCTGCATGGACGCAATCTGCGTGGTGGGCGACACGTAGCTGCCTTCGCTCACGTAGCGCAGGCCGATCTCCCCGCTGAACGGCGCCCGGATGTAGTACCGGGCAATCTGGGCCCGCACCCGCTGGAGGTCGGCCTTGATCGTGTTCACGTCGGCCAGGGCAATGTCGTACTCCTGGCGGCTGATGGCTTCGCGTTCGAGGAGCTGCTTCTGGCGGGACTCTACCTGCTCGTTGAGCTTCACGGTGTAGGCGAGCCGTTCGGCCTGCGCCTGGAGTTCGTCGTCGTTGAGGCTGGCCAGCAACTGGCCCTTCCTGACCTGCTGGCCTTCCTTGAAGTTGATCTTTTCGATGATGCCGGAAATTTCGCTCCGCACCTCTACTTCTTCGTTGGCGAGCACCGTGCCGTTGGACTGGATCACGTTGTTGAGCGCCTGGGGCTGCACCACCACCACGTTCACGGCAACGGGTCCGCCCGGACCACCGCCGCCGCCGGGACCGCCTTTCCCGCCCGGGGCGCCGCCGGCCGCCGGGGCTTTCGGATTGTCGGCTTTGCTGGCGCCCAGCCGGGGCAGGATGATCACGGCGGCAATCACCAGCACGATCACAATAATTAACGTTCGCTTTACGGGCTTACTCATGGTTTGATACTTACTTGGTATTATATCGGTTTCTTCTTGCCGTTGGGCCTGCGGGCCGGGCTGGTCTTGGGATCGTACTCGAATAGCACTTCCTCAGCGGGCAGCGACGACAGCGTATCGTTGATCCGGCCGATGGCCTTCCAGAACTGCTTTTTCTCCTCTTCGGTAAAACTGGCGAACACCAGTTCGTTCAACTGGCTGATCGCCTGGCGGATTTCCGTCATGGCCTGGTCGGCCGCCGGGGTGAGCACCAGGAAATACTCCCGCCGGTCGCCCGGGTTCTGCTGCCGCACCACGAAGCCCTTGTCTACCAGGTAGTCCACCATGCGCACCACCGAAGCCTTGTCAATGAGCATCTCGTCGGCCAGGTTCTGCTGGTTGAGCTTGCCCCCCGCCTTTTCGATGATGATCATGGCCGTATAGTACTTCTCAATGCCGATGTGCGCCAGCTTCCTGAACATCACCCCCACGTACTGCTTGGTGAGCAGGCTCAGGGGCAAGGTCAGCGGCACTTCGCGGTCGTACGTAATCTGCTTTTCTAACATAAGCGTTTTTGAGATTTGAGCAGGCCGGCAACCGACCGTTGGCGGCAAACAATCGGCAGGAGACGGCAGGCAATCGGCAGTCTGCTTGCCGGGCTTTGCCGCTTTCTCCCCCCTACTCCTATAAACCCGAAAAAGGCAAATTAGTTTTACCTACAACAGTTGATTTTGTAAACGAATAGGCAATACGTCGCGCATTTTCCACGAGGGGAAAACCGGTGCGGACGAACGGCCCGGACGGGCGATGAACGGCAAGGCAAGCGCCCTTCCACCCGGGCGCGCCAAAAAAATTACGCCTGAATAAAGTATGCGTGCATACATCTTACTCGCTCCTTTTCAGCCACTTACGGCGGGTCAAAAAGCCCACCAATTGCACTTTACCAGTATTGGTTTTACCAATTCCGATTTTGTGTGGTAAAAATCCGCTATTTTGCCCCGTTAATCCATTTTGACCTTATGAAGAAAATCATTTTTACCATTGCGGCGCTCTGGCCGTTGCTGGCCCTGGGACAAGGCTTCCAGGTGAACCTGCAAGGGCAGAAGCAAATTGCGATGGGCCACGCCGGCACGGCCCTGAAGCTGGACGCCGCCAGCGTATTTTTCAACCCGGGCGCCGTCTCCCTGCTCGAACGCAACTCGGTGACGGCGGGCATCAGCCCCATCTTCGCCAACAGTGCGTTCCGGTCGGCCACCACGGGACAGACGTACCGCACCGACAACCCGGTGGGCACGCCCTTTTCGCTGTACGGCGTGTGGGGCCCCGGTGAAAGCCGGTTCAAGGCCGGGCTGGGCATCTACACGCCCTTCGGCAGCGGCGTGAACTGGGGTGAAACCTGGGAAGGACGCTTTGCCCTCCAGCAGATCACCCTGCGTTCGGTCTTCATCCAGCCCACGGTCAGCTTCCGGCTGGGCGACAACCTGGGCATCGGCGCGGGCTTCGTGTACGCCATCGGCGGGGTCAACCTGCAACGGGCCATTCCGCTGGCCGGCCCCGCCACCAACCAGGGCAAGGGCGAACTCGACGGCAACGCCTCGGGCATCGGCTTCAACGCCGGCATCTACTACCAACCCGCCGACGTCCTTTCGATCGGCCTTTCGTACCGTTCGCGGGTGAACATGCGCATCGAGGGCGGCGACGCTACGTTCACGGTCCCCGCGTCGCTGCAAGGCGAGTCGTTCTTCCCGGCCGGCAGCGCCTTCGACGCCGAACTGCCCCTGCCGCAGGTACTGAGCCTGGGCCTGGGCCTCCACCCGGGCGAAAAAGTGACCCTGAGTGCGCAGGTGGATTACGTGGGCTGGAACGCCTACGATTCGCTCAGCTTTGACTACGCCCGCAACACGCCCGTCCTGGCCGACACCCGTTCGGCGCGGCTGTTCGAGAACGCCTTTTCGTTCCGCCTGGGCGGCCAGTTGCAGGCCACCGAAGGGCTGGCCCTGCGGGCCGGCGCCTACTACGCCCTCACGCCCGTCCCCGAAGGCCACCTCACGCCCGAAACGCCGGATGCCGACCGCATCGGGCTGTCGGTAGGCCTGGGCTACCAGTTCGGGGAGAGCTTCGCGGTAGACGCCTCGCTGTTGTACCTCCAGACGGCCCGGCGCACGGATACCAACCTGGAAACCCGCCTGTCGGGCACCTACCAGACCAAAGCCCTCATCCCGGGCATCTCGCTCACCTACCTGTTCAAATAAATGTCAGAACGGGACCGCGTTGCGGAAAGCGTCGCGTCGCGGCTCCCCTCCCCGGAGGGGCTGGGGGTGGGTTCATCCGAATGCCACGTGTTATCTTGGGATCACCGCAATGATAAATCAGCGTAAAGGAGTGTGCGTAACAAAGTTTTGTATGGAGGTACGGGAGAAAAAACCCACCCCCAGCCCCTCCGGGGAGGGGAGCCGCGACGAGACGCTTTCCCGCAACGCGACGCTTCCCGCGGTGGGGTGCAATCCGCTCAGCGACGCGTAACCCGGCAACTGCCAAAGTCCTTACCCCTTCTTCTGTTTTCGTCCGGGTACACCGCGGCAAACCTTCCTTCCTTCTAACCAACAAAAGACCATTCACATGAACCCGATACAGATTACCAGAACCATTGCGGCGCTCGGGCTGGCCGGTGCGGCCCTGCTGGGCTGCAAACCCGAACTCGACGGTCCCGCCCCCTCCCGGGGCGCGGTGGACTTCTCCCGCTACGTGGCCGTGGGCAACTCCCTCACGGCCGGCTACACCAACGACGGCCTCTACAACGAAGGCCAGGCGGTATCGTACCCCAACCTGATCGCCCAGCAACTGCAACGCGTGGGGGGTGGTGAATTTGCCCAACCTACTTTCAGCGAGGCCCAGCGCAACGGCTCCGGCTACCTTACCTTCAACGGCTTCGGCGCGCTGGGATTGCCGCAACTGAGCCGGGTGACCACCCAACTGGCCGTCACGGGCATCGGCCTCGACAACCGGACGCCGCTGCTGGCTCCGTACCAGGGCCCCCTCAACAACCTGGGCGTGCCGGGCATCCGGGTCTCCGACGTAACCACCATTGGGTACGGGCTCAACAACCCCGTCGGGTTCAATCCGTACTTCCAGCGCCTGCTGCCGGCCACGCTGCCGGGAGCGGCCCAGAGCTACCTGCAATTCGCCGCGGCCAGCAACCCTACTTTCTTCACCTGCTGGCTGGGCAACAACGACGTGCTGGGCTACGCCCTGAGCGGCGGCGTGGTGCCGGTGACGCCCAGTTCGCTTTTTACGGCCAACTACACGCGCCTCGTTGATTCGCTTGCGGTCCGGGCCCCCGCCGGCGCCCTGGCCAACATCAGTGACGTGACCACGATTCCCTTCCTGAACACGCTCAGCCTGGCGACGATCCGGCGGGCAACGGCCGGCACGCTGCTGGCCAACGCAAACCTGCTCATCCGTACCCGCAGCGGCGTACGGGCCGCCACGGACGCCGACCTCATCACGCTGACGGCCGACTCCATCGGCGTTCCCAACGCGGCGGGCCTGCCCAAAGGCTTTCACCCCAACAACCCCCTCAACAACGAGGACGTACTGGACCGGGACGAAGTGGTGGTGGCAACCGCCACGGTGGAAGAGTACAACCGCATCATCCGCGAAACCGCCGAGCGCCGGAACCTGGCCCTGGTGGACCTCAATGCTACCCTCAAAGCCTTGCAGGCCGGGCAGGTGTACAACGGGGTAGCGGTGAACACGGCCTTTATCACCGGCAGCATTTTCTCCCTCGACGGCGTGCACCTCACCCCCCGCGGCAATGCCATCGCGGCCAACGAGTTCATCCGGGCGATCAACGCCAAGTACGGTTCCTCCATTCCGCAGGTAGACGTGAACAACTACCCCGGCGTGCGGTTCCCCTAACCCGTGCGGCTCGGCCGGTTGGACGGCGACCCCAAAAAAGAAAGGCTTCCCGCGCGGGAAGCCTTTCTTTTTTAGTCCAAGCAAGCACCAGGGATTATCCCTGCACCACCACCCGCACCTCGTTGGAGAACGCCGTAGAACCGTCGTCGTAGGTGACCAGGAAGAAGAACCGGAACACGTCGTACTGCGGGGCATCGCTGGTGGGAGCCTTCACGGGTCCCAGCGTCGGTTTGGTCAGCGCCGCCGGCAGGTTGTTCAGGTTGATCGTGTAGGTTACCTCGGAGGCCGGCGTTACGTTCACCGTTTCCAGCGCGGCACTGGTCCGGCTGAAGGCCCCCGGGGCCCGCAAGGGCAGGCCGGCCGTGCCGGCCGGTACCGAAGGGCTGATGTTGGGCGCGGTAATGGCCGCGCGGAACCGCTGCGCCCGCACTTGCAGCGAGGTGATGTTCTTGCTGGCCGGCCCCTGGATGCGCACCTGCACCTGTCCGCCGGCCAGCGAGTTTTGGAAGATGATAAAGGCATTATCATCCATGTAGGTAAAGCCGTTCTGCGTGGCGTCGGGGAACGTGACGGCATTGGCCGGTACCGGGTCAATGTCTTGCAGACCGTCGTAGGCGTCGTCCTTGCAGCCCGTGAGCGTCAGCACGCCGGCCACCAGGAACAGGGTTATTTTCAGGATCGTTTTTTTCATGGGTTAGGCTATTTGGAAAGAGAACTACTGGGGCATCCACCATACCGGCACCAGGAGGCCGGCCGGGTAAACCTTGAGGGGCACGTTGTCCGCGTTGGATTGAATTTCGGACTGCACGTAGGGCAGCCGGACGGGAATCCGGGTCACGGTCGGCTGGGCGTTGGTGGCCCGGACCAGGTTGGGGAAGCCGGTGCGCCGGTAGTCATTGTACGCTTCGTACGCGTTGCCCGCCGAAGAAGCCCACTTGTCGCGGATGAGCACGTTGAGCTTGCCGCCGGGCGCCGTGGTAGCCGGGGCGGCCTCGAAGGCGGCCACCCGTTGGGTGACGTACGTTTCGGCGGCCGCCGTAAAGCTCGCCGGGGCGCTCACGAAGGAGCGGACGTCTTCCATGTTATCCCGGATGGCCTGCCCGAAGAGCGCGGCCGGGTCGCCGGTGGTGCCCAGCGTAAGGGCGGCCTCGGCCAGCCAGAAGTTTACCATCGAACGGGTGATGAGCCGGATGGGCGCCGCCCCGGCGCCGCTGATGGACCCGTTGGCGAGTTGCGAACCGTTGCCCACCACGTACACGCCCCACCGCGACCGGTTGATGATGTTGGCCGGCGAGCCCGCACCCGGGTAGGGTGTGCTCTGCTGAAGACCATTGTCGTAGGTGGCGTAGGTGTTGGCGCCCACGCTGGTGAAGAAGTACGGAATCCGCGGGTCTTCCAGCACGCGCAGCGAGTCGTAGTACCGGCTGCTCACGATCATGTCGTTCTGGCGGGTCAGGTGCGTGTACTGGTAGATCGGGTTCTGCGCGTTGGCGGTGGCCGCAAAGTTGACCACGAAGTTGCCGGCATTGTTCTCGATGAACCGGTTTGCGGCAATCAGGGCGTTGATGCCCGCCGTGGCCGCGGCCGGGTTCTTGAGGCGCGACTGCACGTACAGCTTCAGCTTCAGCGAGTTGGCCGCCCGTACCCAGCGTTCCACGTTGCCCCCGTACATCAGGTCGCCGCTGGACGTGGGAATCACGTTGGTGGACTGAAGGTCGGCAATGCCCTGGTCGAGGAGCGAGATCAGGTTGCCGTAGACGTCCTGCTGCGGGTCGTACACCGGCTGGGGAAAGTTCTGGAGGTTGAGGGCCTGCGTTTGCGGCACGTCTCCCCACATGTCGGTGACCACGGCGTAGGTATAGGCCAGCAGCACTTCGGCCATGCCGGCGTGCACGTTGTTGCCCTCCGTTTTGCCCTTCTCAATGATGAAGTTCAGGTCGTCGAGCACCACCGAGTAGAGGGAGTTCCAGTCGTTCTGAAAGTCATTGGGGGTTACGTTGTAGATGTCGTACGGCTGGGTTTGCGTGCCGGTGCCGGCCATGTGCTGCACCCACAGCGAAGACACGATCTGCACGGTGTTGCCCAGGTTGAAGCCAATGCCGATCTGCGCGCCGGGCAGCACGTTGGCAATGGCCGCGTCGGGCAGGTTGTTGGGGTCGGTATTTACGTCCAGGTAGTCCTTGCAGGCACTCACCGAAAGGAGGCTGCCCGCGACCACCAAGAACTTTATGATGGATCTTTTCATGGATGATTCTGTCGGAATGGATTGGTCTGTCGGAATGGATTAGAAAGTGAACCTCAGGTTAACGCCGTAGTTGCGTACGCTGGGGGGTGAGTTGAACTCGAAGCCCCGGGTGTTGCCGCCCAGTTGGTTCGACTCGGGGTCGGCGTGCGGCAGGTTGGGGGCGTAGAAGAACAGGTTGCGGCCCGACAGCGACACCCGGGCCGAGCCGAACGGCGTTTTGCCGATCAGCGACTTGGGCAGGTCGTACGACAGCGACACTTCGCGGAGGCGGAACACGCTGGCGTCGAACACGCCAAACTCGGAAGCGTTGTTGAGGGCGATCCAGTAGTCGGAAGCCGAAATGGCTACGTTGTTGGGCTGGTCGGTGGGCAGCCCGTCGGGACCCACCAGCACGCCTTCAAACATGTAGGGCCGTTCGCGGCCGGTCTGCTCCTGCAACACGCCCCGCAGGCGGGCAATCTGGGTCTGGCGGGAGTAGAAGTCGCCGCCGTGCACGTACTGCAACAGCACGTTCAGGGACAACCCTTTGTAGCTGAACGTGTTGCCCAGGCTGCCCCACCAGTTGGCGTTCGGGTCGCCGACCACCTGCACGTTCTGGTCGAGGATGGGCAGGCCCGTGGTCCCGTCAATCACGAACTGGCCCGCTTCGTTGCGGAGGAATTTGTTGCCCTGGAGCACGCCGAACGCCTCGCCGGGCTGCAACACCGGGCCGATGCCGCTGAAGCCGACACCGCCGGCGCCCGTACCCGCGCCGCCTTGCAAGCCGCCCGTCAGCAGGCTGAACTGCGTAAGGCCCGGCGCCAGTTCGAGCACCTTGCTGCGGATGCTGGTAAAGTTGGCGTTCACGTCCCAGCGGAACCCGTTGGAAATGACCGGGGTCACCGTGACGGCCGCCTCGATTCCCTTGTTCTCGATCTTGCCGCCGTTCTGCGTGAAGGTCTGGAACCCGGTGGAAGCCGGTACCGTGATGTTGAAGATCTGGTTGGTGGTCGTGTTGTTGAAGTAGTTCAGGTCGAGGTTGACCTTGCCGTTGAAAAAGCCCAGTTCGGTGCCGATCTCGTAGCTGGTTTTGAACTCAGGCTCCAGTTCCTGGTTGCCCCGGCGGTTGCTGCGGCTGACGGCGGCCGTCTGCCCGGCAAAGGGAAAGGCGATCCCGGCCACGTTGTTGCCGTAGGTGGCCGTGGTAAACACCGTATTGGTGAGGAACACCGCCGCGTCCTGGCCCACCAGCGCGTAGTTGCCGCGCAGCTTGCCGTACGAGAACACGTCGCCCTTGATGTTAAGGGCGTCGGTGAACACCCAGCCCAGGCTCACGGCCGGGTAGAAGTAGCTGTTCTTGGCCTGCGGCAGCGTCGAAGACCAGTCGTTGCGGCCGGCCACTTCGAGGAACAGCCAGTTGCGGAAGCCGAACGTCAACTGCCCGTACAACCCGATCAGCCGCCGTTTGGTGTCGGTGTTGGTGGAGGTGATCGTCGTGCTGGTGTGGTTGGCCAGGTTGTAGAACTCGGGCGTGATCAGGTCCTGGGCGTTGTTGGTCACCTGGTTGGTCTTGATCTGGTTCACCTGGTTGCCCACCGTCACGCGCAGGTTCAGGTCGGAGGTCAGGTCGCGGGTGTAGACGGCGAAGAGGTCCTGGTTGAACTGCTGGTAGAGGATGTTGTCGTACACCTGCGAGCCGCGGCGGTTGGCGGCCGTGCTCCCGTTGGAGTTGATGGACCCGAAGGCAACGGCTTCCAGGCGGTTGTCGCTGTACTGGTCGAGGCCCAGCCGGTAGGTGAACGTGAGCCCCTTGAGGAACGTGGGCTGGTAGTTGAGCTGCCCGATGGTGATGGTCCGGTTCACGTTGCTGGTGTAGAAGTTCTCATTGGCCGTCCACAGCGGGTTGTCGCGGTTGATGGAACTGAACAGCGAGGGTACCTGCACGCCCGGCTCGGCCTTGTAGGGGTAGTTCTGGAGGTCGAAGCTGCGCGGCATGAAGGGCAGCGTAAACCAGGGGCTCGACCCCGAGTTGCCCTGGGGAATGCCTTCCTGCCGGGTGTTGGCGTACATGATGGACGATTCCAGCGACAGGCCGTAGCCGAGCTTGGCCGTACCGGCGGCGCGCAGCGTGAGGCGGTCAAGCGCCGTGTTGGGAAATACGCCCTCCTGGTTGGTGCTGTTGGCGCTGAACATGTACGTGGCCTGTTCGCCCCCGCCGCTCAGCGACACGCCGTTGTCGAAAATGCGGCCCGTCTTGAAAAAGTCCTTCACATTGTCGGGGTAGGCCTGGTATTGCAGGGTTTCGATGGGGCTGCCGGCCACGGTGGGCACGTTGGTGATGCCGGGCGTGCCGAACCGCGGACCCCAGCTGTCGGTCACCCCGCCGTTGTAGCGGAAGTTGATTCCCTGGCCGTAGTCGTTCTGGAACTGGGGCAGGCCGTACACGTTCTGGAAGTTGAGGGAAGAAGCCACGGCTACTTCAAACTTTTTGTCGCCGGTGGTCCGTCCTTTCTTGGTGGTCACGATCACCGCCCCGTTGCCCGCCCGGGAACCGTAGAGCACGGCGGCCGCGGGCCCTTTGAGCACGTTGATGGATTCAATGTCGTTGGGGTTGAGGTCGAGGGCCCGGTTGGAGTAGGCCGCCCCGCCCGTGGTCGGGTTGGAGGTAAAGATGGTAGAGTTGTCAATCGGCACCCCGTCCACTACGAACAGGGCCTGGTTGTTGCCCGTGATGGACGACAGGCCGCGGATGAAGATCTGGGTGGAGGCGCCGGGCGCCCCGCTGGAGGAGATGATTTCCACGCCGGAAAGTTTGCCCTGGAGGGCGTTGATCACGTTGGGTTCCGACTTCTGCACGAGCTGTTCGCCCTTCACCTGCTGCACGGCGTAACCGATCTCCCGCGTCTGCCTTTCGATCCCGACGGCCGTTACGATCACTTCGCCCAGCGCCTGCACGTCCGACCGCATCTGCACGTCAATCGCGGTGCGGTTGCCCACGGCGATTTCCTGGGCGATGAGGCCGATGAAGCTGTACACCAGCGTGGCGTTTGCCGGTACGCTGATCGTGTAACGCCCCTCCGCGTCGGTGGTGGTGCCATTGGTGGTGCCTTTCACCAGCACGTTCACCCCGGGGATGGGGGCCCCGTCTTCGTTGCCCGTCACCCGCCCGGTCACGGTGCGGTCCTGGGCCCGCAGCGGCGCCCCCGCGAGCACCAGCACGGTTGCCAAAAACAATTGTAAAATCCTCTTCATAAGCTACATGTTACTTTTTGGTTAAGATTAGGTAAGCATTCCAAACAAAGCTATGGGACGGAGGGGCATCTCACCAAGAACAATAACAAAAAAATTATACTTTTCTTAGCAAACTGAAAATTATTCTGCCAAATCGTTTTTCCACAAAAAATAATTCTGCAAGCAATAATAGGCCCTTTCTTGTAATATAAAGGCTTCTCTTTCCGCTTCGGGAGGCAAAGTACCCCTTCGGCGCCAACACCGCAACGTGTCTTATTTTTGAACTATACCAATACAACCGCGCAAGCGCAGCGGTGTACGCAATGCGTACTTTCCGCGGGACGGAAGCGGCACGGGGCAGGTGCGCGGTGTGGCGGGCCGGCGCGAAGCGGTGCTTCGTGTCTACTATCGTTGACGCCTCGGGCGGAACGAAGGCCGTTTTACAACGCGTGTAAAGTGTTTCCCCGACCTTGCATGGCAGGCAAGTGCATGACCGCCCTTGCCCCGGCACGGCTGGCGCGGGCGCCCGGCGCCGCCCTTGCCTCGACACGCTGGCGCAGGCGTCCGCCTGTGCCTTCCGGACCCGAAGCGTCCCGCTTCCCAGCCGCCAGGCTTACTCCCCCTACTTACGCGTACCGATCCGGTTCCATGCTATTCCTTCCCGTGCCGGCACGAACCAAAGCTTTACCCGGCAAAATGGGCTGAATCTGCAAGGGGCAGAAAGTAGGACACTTGGTACGCGAAAGGGGCAAGCGGACGCTTGGAAGGGGAAGGCGGACGCCTGCGCCAGCCGTGCCGGGGCAAGAGCGGTCATGCATTGGGTATGGGGGAAATACGGCTCAGGTGGGAAATCACCTCGTTCCGCCGGAGGCTTCAGCCATAACAGGCACGAAGCAGGTACGTGATTAGCGTTTGACACTGGACGCGTCTGGTTGGATGATGGATGCGTCAAGCAAAGATCACCACTGGTTGGAGTGGCCACGCTTGAACCTTGCCCCTGCCCATCTACGCATCCTCGCATACGCCAGGACCCTTCCCCAAGCGTCCACGCTTGGTCGCCATATCCATCTGCCAAGCAAAATTTTAATCGGCAAGCGTGGACATTCCGACCAGTCGCTTTCAATGTTGAACGCTAATCCCGTACCGAAGCACAGCTTCGCGCCAGCTCGCTACTCCGCGCCGGCACGCGCCGGAATTGGACCGGGTATGGACCAACCGACCCGGGTTCCGCCGCGCTGCATCGGGCAGGCAAAGTCAACCGGGGACGGGGCCTGGCAGAACGTTGATGATTGCGGCAACCGTCCCGCAGGGACCATACATCAGCGGCAAGGCCCGGTCGTCGGGGCAATGGTTCCTTGGGGACGAAATATTGATTTTGCCTGAAACCAGGTGCCGTTCGTACCGGGCAAACCCGTGCCCCTCCCCTGCCCCGCCGCGGAACGCCAAAAAAGCGGAACGGCAAAAAAAAAGCCCTTCATCCCGGGGGATGAAGGGCGGATAAGCCCGGGGGCTTACGGGAATCGTCAGCTGTTCTGCTCCATCAGGCGGTTGTTGTCGAGTTCCACCTGCGGAATCGGCCAGATGTACTGCTGGGAAGAAACCGGCACGGTGCCCTGCACCCCGGTTTTGGCCGGCAGCGGCAACGCCTGCCGGGTGATGTCAATGCCCCGGAAACCTTCGCCCATGAGTTCAATGCGCCGCTCGAGCAGAATGGCGTTGACCAGGTCGGTGCCCGTGGCAAAGCTCCCCGCGGAGTACACCGCATCGGGTGCCGACCGGCCCCGTACGGCGTTGAGCAGGTTGAGGGCCAGCGGGTCGGCCGTGCCCGAGAGCCGGGCCTGCGCTTCGGCGTAGTTGAGCAGCACCTCGGCGTACCGGGTGATGGGCGGGAAATCGGTAAAGGGGTTGAGCGGGAATTTACGCACGTAGAACCGGGTAACGGCCGCGGCGGTAGCGGTGGCGGGGGTGGTCACGCCCACCAGCAGGGCCGTCCGGCGGGCATCGGTAGCCGTGAACGCGGGGTTGTTGAGAATGCCCTGCGTACCCGGGTCGAGGAAGTATTCGCCGTTGCCGAAGCCGGAGCCGGGGCGGTTGAAGTAGTGTCCCAGGCCGTTCTGCACCCCCGGCACGTCGTTGGTGGTCATGGGCAGCGAGAAGATGGACTCCGAGCTGGTGTAGGGCGCGGCAAACACGGCGGTTACGTTGGGGGCCAGTTCGTGGGGCACCCCGGAGGTTGCCTTGAAGGGGCCCGTCGTCTGCGGCACGATCTTGCGGGCTTCCTCTACCACCTTGTCGTAGCGCTGCATGGCCAGGTACACGCGGGTTTTAAAGGCAATGGCACTGTTGCGGTGCGCCCGGGTTACGTTGAGCAGCGGCGTGGTGTACGTGAGCGGCAGGTTCTGCTCGGCATAGTCCAGGTCCTGCGTGATCTGGTTGTACACTTCGGCTACGGTGCTGCGGGCCAGGTCGCGGTTGGCCGGGGTGGTTTCGGCTTCAACGCGCAGGGGCAGGCCGGGCGAACTGCCGTTGTTGATGGCGTACGGCCGGGCGTACAGGTTCACCAGGAAGTAGTACGTAACGGCCCGGATGAAGCGGGCTTCGCCCCGGTAGTGGTTGGCTTGCTTTTCATCCACCACGGCCGGGTTGTCGTCGAGCCCCTTGAGGAACACGTTGCAGCGGTTGATGGTCAGGTAGCCGGTCGTCCAGGCGTTGAAAGGTTCGGCGTTGGTTGAAAGCTGGCTGTAGTTCCAGGCCGACAGCGCCGTAACGTTGTTGCCGAGGCGGTTGGTGAAATCTTCACCCCGCACCTCGTGGTATACCTGCATCCGGCCGCCCAGGAACTGGCCCGATTTGAGCGAAGCGTACAGGCCGTTGATCTGCAACTGCACCCGGCTGGGGGACGCGAAAGCATCCGCGTCGGGCAGGGTGATGGGCTGGGTGGGGCTGAGTACCTCTTCGGGGTTACACGCCACGGCGAAAATCAGCAGCAAGGTCATAAGCCTGGCCGCGTAGGAGGAATTTATCTTTAGCATCATTGAGGTTACGCGATTGGAAGGATTAGAAAATGACATTTACGCCAAGGGTGTACGTACGGGCCTGGGGAGTAGAGTTGCGGTCTACGCCGGGCGACAGGTTGACGGCCTGCGAACCCTGGGCGGCCCCGTTGGTGCTTACCTCGGGGTCGGAACCCGTGTAGTTGGTGATGATGAAGGCATTCAGCACCTGGGCGTACAACCGCACGTTGTTGAGACCCGCCCTGGTCACGAAAGGCAATTCCTTGAAATTGTAAGCCAGCGTGATGTTGCGGAAGCGGGCAAAGTCGCCTTTTTCCACGTTGCGCGTGATGGCGAAAGCCGAGCCGTTGGAAACGTTGTCGGAGTACACCACGCGCGGCACGGTGGTCTCCTGCCCCTCCTGCGTCCAGCGGTCCAGCACTTCGGTGCTGTTGTTCCACATCCGCTGGTCGAGCAGGCCGGCCTTGGTGCCGTTGTAGATCTTGTTACCGCCCGAGAACTGCACGAACACGTTCAGGTCGAACCCTTTGTAGCGGAACGTGTTGCCCACCCCGCCGAACCACTTGGGCAGCGTGTTGCCGGCCATCACGCGGTCACCGGCCGGTGAGGGGGCCCGGGTACCGTCGTCCACGTACGTCCAGCGGTTGGCCGCCGGCGCGGCGTGGTTGTACTGCACTTCGGCGCCGTCCTTGTTGAGGAATACCGCCCGGCCGTTGTCGGGGTTTACCCGCACCCACTGCACCGCAAACAGGCTGCCGATGGACTCCCCTACCCGGGTGATGTTGGTCTGCTCCAGGCCGCCGGTGGTGGTGTTGATGTCGGAGTTGTTGATGTCCAGTTGCAGCACTTCGTTGCGCAGCGTGGAGATGTTGAAGGAAGTCTCCCAGCTGAATCCGTCGCGGTCAATGTTGGTCGTGTTCACGCCCAGTTCAATGCCCGAGTTGCGCATCTTGGCTACGTTGGAAAGGATGGCGTTGCCGGGAATGCCCTTGGAAGGCGGCTCGGGGTTGAACAGCACCAGGTCGGAAAGGTTGTTGCGGTAGTAGGCAAACTCCAGCGAAAGGCGGTTGTTGAAGAAAGCGGCGTCGAGGCCCACGTCAATCTTCTGGTTGGATTCCCAGCGGAGGTTGGGGCTGGCCGCCTGCACGAACAGGAAGGTAGCCGCGTCGCCGTAGAGGCCGCTGCCGAACAGGGCCAGGGAGCCGAAGTCGGTGGGCAGGAACGTGTTGCCCACCGTGCCGTAGCTGCCGCGGAACTTGATGTCATCCACGAAGGTCAGGTTCAGGTTCTTGAAGAACTCCTCCTGCGAGAGCCGCCAGCCGGCCGACACGCCCCAGAAGTTGCCCCACTTGTTGCCCTGCGCCAGGGCCGAGAAACCGTCGCGGCGCACGTTGGCCGCCAGCAGGTACTTGTCGGCCAGGGCAAAGTTGACCCGGCTGAAGTAGGAGATCAGGGCGTTGCTGGTCTGGAAGTTGCCCACCGGGGGGTTGTTGACCGAGAAGGTGCCCTGGAACGAGGTGAAGTAGTCGTCGGCGATGCCCTGCCGGCTGGCGCCCCAGCTGTCAATGCTCGTCTTCTGGTATTCGGTACCGGCCAGTACGCCCAGGTTGAGCTTGCCCAGCGTGCGGTTGAAGTTAAGCGTGTTCTGCCAGTTGGACAGCCGCGTGCGGCCGTAGATGTTGTTGACCAGGCCGCCGCTGGCCCAGCCGTCGCCGTGCAGGGCCGACTGGAACGCCTGTCCCTCCAGGTTGAGGTTGTCGAGGCCGTAGGTCGTGCGGAAATTGAGCCCTTTCAGCAGCCGCACGTCCAGGAAGATGTTGCCGAAAATGCGGTTGGTCTCGCTGGTGGATTTGTTTTTTTCAATCTCGGGCTGGGGGTTGGGGAAGTTGAGGCCGATGGCCCCGGAGGCGTTGTTGCCCACGCCGGCGCGGTTGTTAACGGGGTCAATGTTGTAGGTGCCGTCTTCGTTGAACACGGGCACGTTGGGCGGCATCACGAGCGGAATCCGGCCCAGGCCGCTGGTGGCAAAGGCTCCCGTGGCGCCGGTGTTGGGCGATTGGCCGAACGTGTTGGCGAACTGCCCGTTGGCGCCCACCGTCAGCCAGTCGTATATTTTGTGTTCAATGTTCATGCGCGTGGTGTAGCGCCGGAACAGGTTGGCCTTGAGCATGCCCTCCTGGTTGGTGTAACCCGCCGAAAACAGGTAGGAAGTCTTGTCGCCGGCGCCGCTCACGTTGAGGGCGTAGTTCTGCTGAAAGCCCCGGCGGTACACGGCATCGTACCAGTCGGTATCCACCACCCGGCCGCCGATCGTGTCGAGCTGGGCCACGCCTTGCTCGGCGCTGCGGCCGTCTACGCGCTGGTTGCCGCCTTCCACCCAGTTGGCGTAGCCTTCGTTCTTGATGTTCACGTATTCTTCGGCGTTGAGCACGTCAAACCGCCGGAAGGCTTCCGTCGAGCCGACCCAGGCGTCGAAGTTAACGGTCGGCTTGCCTTTGGCTCCCTTCTTGGTGGTGATCAGGATGACCCCGTTGGCGGCCCGCGAACCGTAGATGGCCGTGGAGGCCGCATCTTTCAACACTTCGTAAGACTCGATGTCGCTCGGGTTGAGGTCCGACAGCGGGTTGCTGAGCGTAAAGCCGGTTACGTTGACGCTGTTGTTGATGGGCAGGCCGTCAATGATGATCAGGGGCTGGGAACTCGAGGAGATCGAGTTGACTCCGCGCACCCGGATGATGGGGGCGTTGCCGAGCACCCCGTTGGGCGTGGTGATGTTTACGCCGGCGGCCCGGCCCTGCAAGCCCTGTTCAAAAGACTGCACGGGCAGGCTGGCAATTTCGGAACCCTTGATCTGGGCAATGGAACCCGTCAGGTCGCGCTTCTGCTGGGTGCCGTACCCTACGACCACCACCTCGCTGAGGCCCGTCACGTCGGAGGCCAGCCGTACGTCTACCGTGGAGCGGTTGCCCACGGGCACTTCCTGGGTGATGAGGCCGATGAAACTGAATACTAGAGTGGCGTTTTCCGGCACGTTGATGCTGTAGCGACCGTTGGTGTCGGTGGTAGCGCCAGTAGTTGTGCCTTTTACCAGTACGTTAGCCCCAGGAATGGCCGCCCCGTCATCGGCAGCAGTCACCCGGCCGGTTACGTTCCGGTCCTGCGCCAGCAGCGCCGCGTCCAGACCGGCAAAGAGCATTAAGAACAAGGAAAGCAATAAAATTTTCTTCATACGTACCTTTTTGACTTTAGGTTAAGATTTTGGTAAAAAATAAACCAAAACTAATTGAACTTACCCAATGTTAGCAAGGGCCGGCTGAAAAAAATTTCGCTTCGCGGCATCTTCGCCAAATAAGATTATTTAATGGCCGGTTTTGCCCGAAAAAAAGAAAAGCGCCGGCGGAATATGACAATTTTATCGCGTACGCGTACTTTTTCTTCCATTTTCACCGATCCGGCCTTTGAATGTCAACGCGTTGCCCCCGTTTTCGCCATTTTCAGCCGCCCCGCCCGGTTCACAACCGGGTGAATGCCGCCCCGGATGAGGCCTGGCCGCCCCCGCCCGGGACCCAAACAAAACAGCCCGCCGGAGGGGCGGGCTGCTCGGTGAAGCGTGCACGGATTATCCTCAGGGCGTAACCCGGATGCGCAGTTGGGTCGGGATGATTACCGATCCGTCGTCCATCAGCAGCGAGAACATCAAGGCCCGTTCCACGAAGGCGCCGGCCGTAACCGAAGCCGGAATCCGGTTGGCCGCCCCGGTGACGATGGCGTTGAACTGCTCGACCGTGAGGCGGACCGTGGCCGTTTTGCCGTTCACCGCGACGGGCGCCGCAATCAGCGACTGTCCCGCGTTAAGGGTATTGACGTTGATGCCCGTGCCCCCGCCTACCACCTTGGTAATTTCCTGGATGTTGACGGGAGCATTTTCGGGAATGGCAATCTGGATCTCAATCTGGCGGGTACCGCTCAACGGCAGGGTGTAGTACGGGTTAAAACCGTAGGTAGTGGCCCCGGGGTAGGTTACCGGCACGGCCGGGCGGTTGTCGCGCACCAGATCGTCTTCAAACTCATCTTTGCAGGCGAAAGTGCCGGCCACGAGCAGCAACAGCAGAAGAATGCTTTTTATCGTTTTCATGAACAGTGTTTCGTGAATAAGGGTGATTGATGCATACGGGCATTAGTCAACGTCCCACCACACGGGTACGTTGGGCAACTGCACCTCGAAGTTGGGATTGCGGGCTATCTCCTGGTCAATGTACTGCGCCCGCAGGGGCCGGGTGCCGTTGATGCCCACGGCGTTCTGGTGTTCGGGCAGGTTGGGGTATCCCGTCCGCCGCCAATCGTTCCAGGTCTCCAGCGGGTTGCCCGTCTGGGCAATGTACTTCTGGTTGATGATCTGTTCCACTTGCTCTTCGGTGGTCCCGGACAGCGTTACCACCGTAGGGTTGGCGGCAAAGTAGGCGTTGATTTCGGCCGGTGTTACGCCGGCGTCCAGCATGGAGGCCCGGATGCCTTCTGCGTACAGGGCCTGGGCCTGGGTGGCCGGGATGGTAAGGCCCGGCAGGGTGAGGGCGGCCTCGGCCAGGATGAATGCCCGCTGGGCGTTGGTCAGCAGCCGCACGGGACCTACGCCGTTCTCGCCGAGCAGCGTCGGGCTCCACCGCGACCAGGTGGACGACGGCTGGGGCCGGGTGCCGCTGAAGCCGTTGTCAATCGTGCGGACACTGTCGGGCACGTTCACCGGGTCCACCTTGTCGAGCGGGAACGTCACGAACCGGCGCAGGCGCGGATCGTTGAGGGCCCGGAGCCGTTCCACGTACCGGGTGCTCACGATCAGGTCGTCGCGGAACAGGCTCACGTAGGTGTAGTTGTAGATCGGGCTCTGGCTGTTCACCACCGGGCCGAACTTGACGGCGAGGTTCTGCGCATTGTCGTTGATGTACGGCCGGGTAAGCGCCTCGTTGATGATGGCGGCGGCCAGTTGCGGCTCGCGGCGGCTCATCTGCAGGGCGTGCTTCATCATCAGTGTGTTGCCGGCCCTTTTCCAGTTGGTCAGGTTGCCGCCGTACACGATGTCGTCGGTGCCGGGCTGCAGGGTCGAGGGCGCATCCAGGTCGGCAATGCCTTCGCGCATCAGGTCGAAGAGGCTCTGAATGCCCAGGGCCGCGTTGCCCTTGTAGATGTCCGCCTGGCTGTCCACGCGGGGCTGGGCAACGCCGGCGTCGCCCTTGAGGGCTTCCGAGTAGGGCACGTCGCCCCACACGTCGGTAGCCAGCCCGAAGGTGTAGGCGTTCATGATCTTGCCGATGCCCGAGTACGCCTTGGCGCCGGCCTCGTCGGCCGTTTCGATCATCTTCTGGTTGGTGATCAGGGCCCCGCCGTAGATTTCAAACCGCCACTGGTTGCCGAAGTCGGCGCCGTTGGTGGTGTAGACGTCGTACGTGGCCGGGCTGCCGGCGGCGCCCGCCAGGTAGTCCATGAGCACCGACGTGAAGCGGGTCAGTTCGTTGGCGTTGGCAAAGGCGGCGCCGGCGATGCCCGAAGCCAGCAGGGACTGCGGGCTTACTTCTTCGGGCAGGTTCGGCGACTGGTTGATGTCCAGGTAATCGTTGCAGCCGTACACGCCGCTGAGCAGCGAGGCGGCCAGGGTATATTGGAGGATTCTTTTGCGTTTCATGGGTAATGCGAAAACGGGATATTACGATATTACAGGGTAAAGCGGAGATTGAAGCCGTAGTTGCGCGTGTTGGGCGCACCGTTGAGGTCGAGGCCCTGGATGTTGCCGGCGCCCTGGGTATTCACCTCGGGATCGGCAAAGTAGCCGGGGGCGTAGAACAGCAGGTTGCGGCCGCTCACGCCGAAAGTTACCGAGCCGAAGGGCAGTTTGGTGAACCATTTGGCGGGCAACGTGTAGTTGAGCGAAGCTTCGCGGAGGCGGTACACCGTGGCGTCGAACACGGCGCCTTCGGAGGCCAGGCCACCCAGGGCGCCCCAGTAGCTCTGGGCGCTGAGCTGGATGTTGTTGGGCCGGTAGCTTACACTGCCGTCGGCATTCGTTACGGCGATCACGCCGGGCAGGATGCGGGGCTGGTCGCGGTCCACGGCCGTAATGTCGAGGCCGCCGTTCGACCGCACGTCTACCGCGCCGAAGGAATAGATGTTGCCGCCCTGCCGGGTGTCTACCAGCACCGACAACGTCAAACCTTTGTAGCTGAACGCGTTGGTGAGGCCGGCAATGTAGTTGGGCTGGGGCGAAGCAATCACCTCGCCGGCAATGCCAGGTACGAACAGGCCGTTGATGGGGTTGATCAGCAACTCGCCGTTCTCGTTGCGGGCGTTGGCCGTACCGATGATCACGCCGTAGGGCTGGCCCTGTTTGATCGAGGGGCTGATGCCGATGAACGAGTTGCCTTCGATCACGGAGTTATCCACGCCGGGCGCAATCTCGTTGACGGTGTTGCGGTTGCGGGTAAAGTTGAGGGCCACGTCCCACTTGAAACCGGCCGCCTGCACGGGCGTCGCCGTCAGCAGCAGTTCGATCCCGCGGTTGGTCATCTTGCCCACGTTGGTGGTGCGGGTGTCGAAGCCCGAGGTGTTGGAGAGGGCCACGTTGAAGATCTGGTTCGTACTCACCTGGTTGTAGTAGGTCAGGTCCACGCCGAAGCGGTTCTGGAAGAGGCCGATGTTGATGCCGGCTTCCGCGGAAGTCACGAATTCAGGCTTCAGGTTGGGGTTGCCCAGGTTCTCGTCGGGCGAGAAGCCCGCGATGGGACCGCTCACGGTCGTGATCGGGAAGGCGATGCTGGCCAGGTTGTTGCCGTAGGTGCCCCTTTCGTAGAGCACGGGCGTGAGCAGGTAGGGTTCGGCGTCGCGGCCCACGCGGGCTACGCTGGCCCGCACTTTGGCGTACGAGAACACGTTCGACTTGATGCCGAAGGCGTCGGTGGGTACGAAGCTGACGGCCGCCGCCGGGTAGAAGTACGTGTTGTTGGCCCGGGGCAGCGTTGACGACTGGTCGGCCCGGCCCGAGAGTTCCAGGAAAACGTAGTCGCGGAAGCCCAGGCTCAACTGGCCGTAGTACCCCAGCAGGCGCCGCCTGAAACTCTCTTCTTCACTCTGCGAGAATACCGACGCGCCCACGGGGTTGTCGAAGAACGGAATGCCCAGCGCCTCGCCGAACACCGTGGACTGCTGGTTGAACCGCTGGTTGATGTTCTGGCCCAGCAGCAGGGTGGCGTCGAAGTCTTCCAGGAAGAGGTTTTCCTTCTTGGCCGTGATGAGCAGGTCGCCGTTGAATTCGGAACGGAAGAAGTTGTCAATGATCGTCTGCCCCTGCGGCGCCCGGGCCGAACCCACTTCGAGCTTTATGTTGCGGCGGTCGAAGTACGTGTCGCCGGTCACGCGGTAGGTCACGTTGAGCCACTTGAACACGTCGTAGCCCAGCGTAAAGTAGCCGAAGGCCCGGTCCACGTTGCCCCGCACCCGCTCGTACTCGGTGCTCCACAGCGGGTGGTTCTGCGTGGTGGCATAGTAGATGCTCCGGCCCAGGGCGTCCTGGAAAGGCCGGCCCGCCAGGTCGAAGCTCCGCGGGATGCGGGTCAGCTGCCCGAAGGCGCTGCCGCCGTTGCCCTGGGGTGTGCCCGTCTGCTGGGTTTTCACGTAGCTCAGCGAAGCGCCCAGCGCGAGGCCGTTGTTGAGCTTGGTGTTGCCCGTCATCTGCACGTTGTGGCGTTTGAAGTCGGTGTTGGGGATGACGCCCGCCTGCAGGGCGCTGCCCGCCGAGAGGGCGAAGTTGGTGTTTTCCTTGCCCGAAGCGATGTTCACCGAGTTCTGGATGAGGTTGCCGGTCTTGTAGAAATCCCGCACGTTGTTGGGGTACGCCTGGAAGGGCACCGTCTCGCCCTGGGTGTTCACCACCGATTCGAGGGTACCGAAGCGGGGGCCCCACGAGTTGGTGCTGGTGGGCACGTAATCGTTGTTGATGCCCTGGCCGTATTCGTTCTGGAAGGGCGGCAGGCCGTACACCTGCTGGAAGTTGACGGAGGAGTTTACCGTCACTTCGGTTTTGTTCTGCAGGCCCCGGCCCGACTTGGTCGTAATCACGATGGCCCCGGCCGAAGCCCGCGAGCCGTACAGTACGGCGGCGGCGGGCCCTTTGAGGATGTTCACCGACTCAATGCTTTCGGGGTTGATGTCGGCCAGGCGGTTGCCGGGCTGCGAGCCGAAAAGGGTGTTCTGCGAGTTGTTGAGGTCATTGCTGAAAATGATCCCGTCCACCACGATCAGCGGCTGGTTGCTGCCGCCGAAGGAGCTGATGCCCCGGATGTTGATGTTGTTGGAAGCGCCCGGCGCCCCGCTGGCCCCCACAATGTTCACGCCGGCCACTTTGCCCTGCAGGGCGTTGAGCACGTCGGGCGTGGACCGCTGGGAAAGGGCCTCGCCCTTTACGCTCTGCACGGCGTAACCCAGCGTGCGCTGGTCGCGCTCAATGCCCTGGGCCGTCACCACGATTTCCTGGAGGGCCTTCACGTCGGAGGCCATCTGCACGTCAATGGTGGTGCGGTTGCCCACGGCGATTTCCTGGGTCACCAGGCCGATAAAGCTGAATACCAGCGTGGCGTTGTCGGGCGCGGCGATGGTGTAGCGGCCGTCGGCGCCGGTGACGTTGCCGGTGCTGGTGCCCTTTACGACGACGTTCACGCCCGGGATGGCCGAACCGTCTTCAGTGGACGTGACCCGGCCGGTCACGGTGCGGTCCTGGGCCAGGAGGGTAAGGTCTACCCCCGCAATGAGTCCCAGCACGGCTAACAAGTGTAAAATCCTCTTCATACGGTACTTGTTAATGGTAAGGTTGGTTTAAGAATGGGAAAGCGGCAAAATTATGGAAGGGGGGGCAATCGGAGTAATCTAAACCGCAAAAATTATTCTTTGTTTGCGCTTTCAGGCCGGAAATTATTCGCCGACAGGCTTTGCAAGCCAAAAAATCACGCAGCGCGCCGGGCCGGGCGCCGATAAAGCTGCGGGGCGGGATTTGCCGGGGTCCGGGGGCGGCACGTCGGCGGCGGGCGGCACGGCCGGGCTTGGCCGGGAGAGGGAGGCTGGGCCTACGGGGTAATAAAAGCTTTTTTTGGGGTTTTTCTTTTTAGAAAGTTTTATTATCAATACATTGGGGTTGCGGAATACCGTGTTTTCAAATTGCCCTAACCCTCCCATTCACGCATGAAAAAAAATCCCCTACTCCTCCTTTTACTCCTTGCTTTTTCCTTTGCCGTTACCTCCTGTAACAACGACGACGAGCCGGCACCTCCTCCCGTCGTGGTGGGCGTGTGGGAGTTCGACCGGTTTGAGATCAGTGACTTGCCCGGGGCTTTCGCCCAGCTGAACGGGGCTGGATATGACAATTATCTTCGCTTTGGCGTCACGTCCAGAATAGACATTCAAAATGACAAAAGCTTCGACGAGGTCTACAAAAGCAGTGGTTTGGTGCTTGACCTGGACGGCAACTGGGAATTCAACGCTTCCAGCAATATCCTCAACCTCAATTATACGGAGACGGGCATAGACGACGTGGCCCTTACCTATGACCCTGCCAAGAGACGACTATACGGGGAGAAGTTTCCCTTCCAGGACAGTCTCAGTGTTTCCGCCACGAGTCAGCCGCAGTTGGTCCGGTTCAGTCTTCAGCCGGTTTACGTCAGACGATAACTTACTTCTTACGAAAGAACAGCCTCCCCACTCCCGCCCGGCCCCAAGCCGGGCTTTTTTTTGACGGTGCCCCCCCTGTCCTCACGCTTCACCGCGATGGTGGTACTGACCCTGACGGAATATTACCCTTCGTTTGAAAACGGCAACGCCTCTTCAGGCAAAAGCCCGGCCGGGTAGCCGGGCTTTTGCCTGAAGAGGCGTTGCCTGCAAATTACATCAACCCCGCTTTTTACCTTCTGATTCCATTGGATAAGTTGCTCAAAAAGTATCCCTTATAATTGATTACCCTGACGTAATACGTTCTGGCCGTCCTGGTAAAATCAGCAGGCACAACGGCTACGTACGACCCATTCGCCGGGTTGTATCTCGAATTATTAACCTGTACGATTACCGTTCCCGGGCTCGGGAAAGTCACTTCCCGCGTTGAGTACAACAGCAGAAAGGCTGCCTTAGCATCAACGTTGCTCACGGTGAAGCTGACAATTCCGGTCCCCACCGCAACATTGTCCAACTGGGGCGCAGCAAGCGCATTGGGGTAGAGCATTCTTGCCGACCTTACATCCGCTGCGTTCAGCGTGATCAGGTCAAATCCCGTAACGCCTGATATCATGATGGAACCCAGGTCACGTTCCGGGGTATTGAACAGGAGATTGGCGCCATAATAGGGATTGCCACATCCGCTAGGATCGTTTACCGTCTCAACGTCGCCGGTTCCTACCCTGTTTTGCCAGTCAGAATGCCTGAAACCTAAACAATGCCCCAATTCATGGGTCATTGTCGTGATTTTACCATTCAGGTTGGTGGCGGGTCCTCCCCCATTGATGGATACGGCGAAACCGGGATTGTTATTAGCCGGGTAAACCGCTCTTGCGATCGTTCCGGAGGGTATGCTCTGCAAGCAGGATATGGGAGCAGTGGCGTTGTTGTAAATGACAATATCAGCCGTTCCCGTTGTTTCCACAATGTTGATGTTGTCTTCCCCGACATTGTTCCAATTGGCAACCCCCTGCCGGATGGCGGTATACCAATCGGCGGAATTAGGCAACGATGCTACACCGCCGTCTATGCGGTACGTAGTAGTCCCCATCTTGGTCCAACTCACAATCCCATTGCCATTTAACGCGTACTGGTCTTTCCTGCCGCTTTTGGCCTCGCCGCCACAACCGTTAAGCTTGTCTTGCAAATCCTGTTTGGAGATGACAATGTCTTTGTCGGCAATCAAATAATCCCCTGCATCTTCTATGTTTTTCTCCGCAAAACCAAGGCGCACCAGCAGGGCCTTCATTCTTCCATAATCCGCTTCTTTTGATTCCAGAGAAGCCAGTGCTTCTTCCCGCTTTTGGCAGCCAGCAACGCCGATCAACAAGGTCATCATGACCAGTACGTAAATAGTTTTTTTCATTGAACTTTAGGAGATTAAGGATGAAACGAGAAGTAACAGTTCAATAAGGAGACTATTTGTTAATAAAGCAAGCAGACAGAAATGCACATTTACCTTTTGGCAAATGTATTTTTAAGCTGTTACCTGTTTGCGTTAATTTTTCAAGTACAGCGGGACGCTTCCCGGATGCAAACAAAAGAGCGGACGCTTGTAAGGAGAAGGCACCGGCGGACGCCCGCCCCGGCAAGGGCACTTGAACGTTACGCAGCGGGCACCAAGCCTCAATAAAAATGCCTGCGCCACCACCCTCATGGGTCGTAGCACAGGCATTGTTGGGGCCGGGCGTATTCCTACAGCTTCACCACTTTCTTGCGCACCTTCAGTTCGCCCAGCGTAAACTCCACGAAGTACACGCCGCCGGGCAACGTCGAAAGGTCCAGCGTCTTGCGGAAGGTTTCGCCCGTTTTGGCGTCGCGACTGCGGGAGAGCTGCCGGCCCACGGCGTTGTACACCCCGATCTCCACGGCCCCCGTCAGGTTGTTGACCACGTCGAGCACGAAGACGCCGTGGCCCGGGTTGGGGTACACCGTAAGCTGCCGTTCGAGGGCTTCGGGCGAAAGGGCCGTCGGGTTGCGCACGTACACCGTCACGCGGGCCGTCGCGTTGCAGAGGTCGCCGCCGCCGGTCACCGTGTAGGTGGTGGTTTGGGTGGGCTGCGCAATCACCTGCGGCCCCAGCGTGGTGTTGAGGTCGTTGTTGGGCGACTGCCAGGCGTACAGGTTGGTGCCCCGGGCGCTGAGCGTCACGGTTTCGCCCGCGTTGATGTAGAGCGACGAAGCAAACACCTGCACCGACGATTTCACGCCCACCGACGCCCGGATGGCGTGGGCCACGTTGAGGCCCAGCGAGGTCGTGTACCGGTCCCAGCGGCCCGTGCTGTCCTGCCGCCACGAGGTGGCAAAGTTGGATTCGCCGTTGGCCGTGGTGATGATCGCCAGCGAGTCGCCGTTGTAGTTGAACTCAACGCCTACGTGGAAGGGGAACCCGTTGATGGGCACGTTGCGCTCGAAAGAGACCTGCGTGGGCGCCCCCCGGGCTACGTCCTGGGCAATCACGCTCAGGGGCACCTGTTTGCGTTCGAGCACCTGCCCGGGCCCACCCTGCACGCCCCGCGCGTTCCACACGGTGACGGTGGCTACGGCTTCGGGCCCGGAGGCGTACACCGCCCCGAACCGGATGGCGACGCCGTCCATGTTGGTGTACCCGAGGTCATTGCCGAAGAATTCCGACCTGGCCCGGTCGCGCAGGCTGTTGTGCCCCGACACGTACCCCTTGCCGGGCGGGGGCACCCGCAGCAGCGTGGGCGTGGCCGGCTTGCTGGTGTCCACGTCGTTGATGAAATTCGTCAGGCCGCCGCAGAGCCCGGCGTTGAGCACTTCGATGTATTTCTCGCGGACCAGCGTATCGCCGCCCACGGCGTTGTATACTTCCAGGGTTACTTTGAACTTGCCGGGCGTGGTGTAGGTCACCGTCGGGTTCAGCTCGGTAGAGGTGACCGGCGTGCCGCCCTCGAAGGTCCACAGCCGGCGGGTGGGGAACCGGCTCGACAGGTCGGTGAACGTGACCGTCGAGCCAAGCAGCACCCGCTCCCGGCTGGCCCGGAAGTTGGCAATGGGCCGGGAAGCGATCAGGTTACCGCACACGGCAGAACTCACCAGTTCGCGGCGGCGGGGGCTCAGTTCCATCACCCGCCGCATCCGGTTTTTCTGGTCGCGGGTAAAAATGTTCATGCACGCATCGTCGGAATAGTCCATGTAGTTCTGCACCAGGTTGGTGTAGTCTACGCCGTTGCATCTGGACGTGCGGCCCACCGAGCAGCCCCGGCTTTCGCTGGATTGGGGCGGCGTGTCGGCGCAGAAGTCGTCGCCGCAGGCCCCGTCGCCCCAGATGTGGCGCAGGCCGAGCCAGTGGCCGGTTTCGTGGGACAGCGTGCGGCCCCGGTTGTAAGGGGCCTGCAAGACCGGAAAGTTGCCTTTGGCCACCGATCCGAAACTGGAGTACCGGACCACCACCCCGTCAGTAGTACCCGATCCATCGTCGGTTGGCAACCCGGCCAAACCGGACCGGATCGGGAATTGGGCGTACCCGACCAACTGGTTATCGGCAGCGGCAAATTCGAGCACCCAGATGTTGTAATATTTATTGGGGTCCCAGATGGTGCTGGGCTTAATGGTGTTTTCAATCTCGGTGCGCGTCCATGACGCTTTGTTTTGCCGCACCCGGTCTATGCCTCTTTCGGCCATGGGCCGGCCCTGCGGGTTGACGGAGGCCAGGCAAAACTCGATTTCCACGTCGGCGCCGGCGGGGTTTTCGTTGAAGCCGGGGGTGCCGGGCACGCGCCGGAAATCTTCGTTGAGCACCTGGAGCTGCGACTCTATCTGTTGGGCGCTGAGGTTGCGCCCCTGCCCCACCGCTTCGCCGTTGTGGATCACGTGCACCACCACCGGGATGGTGATGACGGTGGCCGTGGTGCGGCCACTCCGCTGGCGGGCTTCCGATTCTTTGATCTTCTGCTGGAGTTCGGCCTCAAAGTCGTCCAGCGTGCCGAGTTGCGGGTATTTGCGGCGCAGCAGGCTGTCCTGCTCCATGGTGGCGCATTTTTCTCCTCCGCGGGGGTTTTGTTGGGCAAACAGCCCGGTGCTCACCAAAAGGCTTACGCACAGCGTCAACAAGCGTATAGGTATTCGTAACATAGGCAGTGGGGATATGGCTGGGGTAAAGGGCCCGGGTCGTTACCGGCCGGTCTGGGAAGTAAAGGTAAAACGGTAGCTCAGGTTCACGTCCGGGAGGTAATCCAGGTAGTAGAATTCGACGGTCAGGGAAGTTTCCGTCAGGTTCCTGATCTTGTAGTTGAGCTTCTGGGGAATGAACCCGGCGAAGTTGAACTCCAGGGTGGCCGTGGCGTTCACGATGGACCACGTGTCTTCCACGTACACGTCCGGGTCGGCGTCGTTGCACTTGCTGGCGCCTTCGCGGGCCTCCATCGCTTTTACATCGTTGGCGTAAAACACGTACAGGTCGTCTATGATGCAGGGCGCGCTGAATTCGCGGGCGTTGAGGGTGCCCGAACCCGTGCCGTCGTCGAACACCTGGAAGGACGACAGGCGCCAGGTCTTGCTTTCGGTGCCCGCCAGCAGTTGCGAATAGGTGGGCGGTTCGGGCTTTACTTCCTCGCTACAGCCCCCCAACAGGGGCAACAGGCCCAGGGCCAGCGTGGCGCGCAGTAGTATCTTTTGCATAAGCTTCAGGGGTCGGTTTTACCGGTCGGGCCGGTAGTTCAAGGTATAGATCACGGTCGTATCCCGGCTGTCCTCCAGCTCCAATGTGAGCTGGATGTTGAGCGTAACGCTCTGGTCGGAAGGATTGAAGAACCCGTCGCCCCGGATCGTGTCGCGGGGCGCCGAGAGGAAGTCCTCGCGCTGGGCGGCAATGGTGATGGAATTGTCGCCGTTGTCAATGAACACCAGGTCGGGCTTGAGGGCGTTGACGCCGAACAGACCCACGTTCCAGTCCGACACCCGGTACTCGCGGCAGTCGGTGCTGGTGATGCTGATCTTCTCTTTGGTGATGGTCTGGTTGCCGGCCTGGAACGCCGCCGTGTACGCCCCGCTGAGGATGCATTCGTCGGCAATGTTGATCCGGCTGGTCTTGCCGATCTCGCCGCTGCCGAAGCCGATGCGCAGGCGCGCCGGCGTCACTTCGGTAATGGTAAAGACCAGGTCCTGGCTGGAGATGATGTTGTTGGCGTTGTTGATGAGTTGCAGGTCCACGTACCCGAAACTCTGGTTGGCCGGAATCACCACCTTGCCCTTTTCGCTCAGGATGCGGTAATCAATGCCCTCGCGGGCGTTGCCGCTCACCAGGTACCGGACGGTGATGGGTTCCGGCAACTGGGGGCCGGCGTTGTGCACCGACAGGCGCATGGGCTTGGTGTAACTCTCCCGCAGGGTGGTGTCGGGACGGGTGAACCGCACGTAGTGGGGTCCCTCAAAAATGATCTCTTTCTTCTCGCAGGCAACGGAGGCGCACAGCACCGGGAGCAGGGCCGCCGCAAGGCGCAGTCCCCCGTTCAGCTGTTTCAGGTATTGGTTGAATGTCATGACGGTTCGAATGGCAATCGGAGGGTAATCAATGAATAGCCGGGCAATTAATAACCAGGATTTTGCTTGCCCCGCAGCCCGGGGTTGTTCTGCACCTCCCGCAGCGGAATGGGCCAGCGTTCGTACCGCTCATTCCAGTTGGTGGAAAAGGCCGACATCACGGGCTGCACGCGGTCGGTGCGCACGAGGTCGTACCAGCGGTGGCCCTCGAAGGCCAGTTCGTACACCCGTTCCTGCTCAACGGCAAGGGCCACGCCGGCGGCGGTGTTGGCCGTTACGTTGGGGGCCTTGGCCCGGGTCCGCAGTACGTTCAGGTCTTCCACGGCGCTGCCGGCCCCGGTTACCCGGTTCTGGTTCAGGCGGGCCTCCGCCCGGATCAGGTACATCTCGGCCAGGCGGAACAGCACGATGTTGTTGTTGTCTTCGTCGGCCGTGCCGTACTTGAGCACGCTCCAGCCGTTGTCGCTCCCCCGCACCCGCGACTGGTCGAAGCCGATGGTGGTGGCCCGGGTCCCCGACTCGGCGGAGTTGAGGGCGAAGGTGATCGGGTTGGAAGGAATCACCTCCCGGCGGCCCACGAAGAGGTTGTTGAGGCTGTAGGTGCCCGTGCCCGGGTCGTCGCTCACCGAGTAACCCACTTCCAGGATGGACTCGTCGGTAAAGTCCTGCTCCACGATGTTCTTAAAGTCCGGCTCCAGGTCATAGCTCCCCGAGTTGATGACCTCCGTGGCGAACTGTTCGGCCCTGGGCCAGTTGCGCCCGTAGAGGTAAAACCGCGCGAGCATGGCCCGGGCCGTATTCTTGTTGACGAACGCGGCGTTGGCCGAACTGTCGGGCAGGTTGGGCAGCGCCGCCAGCATGTCGGCTTCGGCCGCCCCCAGCACCTGCTCAAAGGGCGTCGGGGCAATGTTGCGGTTGGTTTCCACGCTGGTGGTCGTCACCAGGGGAATGTCGCCGTAGGTGTACGCGCCCACGAAGTTGGCGTAGCCGCGCAGCAGGCGGGCCGTCGCCAGTACGTTGCTGCGCTGGCGGGAGGGTACCCCGGCCAGGTCGGGCAGGCGTTCGATGATGAAGTTGGCGATGTACACGGTGTTGTACAGGCTCCCCCACAGGGCCGATACGGCGCCGTTGGACGGGGTGATCTGCTTGTTGCTCAGCTCGCGGTACTCGGTGAACGTGCCGTTGTGGATCGCCATGTCGGCCGTCAGGTCGCCGGCAATCACCTTGGGGGCGGCCGTTCCCCGCAGGGCGCTGTACAAGCCGATCTCCACGGCCGGTACGTCGTCCGGAGAGCTCAGGGCGAGGTTGTTGGTAAGCAGGTTCACCGGCTCCGGCTCGAGCACCTGGCGGCAGGCGCCCAGCACCAGCACGGCCAGCAAAGCCGGTATGCGTATGGTTTTCAAAAGTGCGTTCATTGTCAAATCAGAATCCGATGGTTAGCCCCCCGATGATCGTGCGGACCTGGGGAAAGGTGTAGAAATCAATGCCCTGCGCCGTGGTCGAACCGTCGAGGGTGCTTACCTCGGGGTCGGGACCGGAGTAGCGCGTGAGGGTCCACAGGTTGGTGGCCGACACAAACGCCCGCACGTTGCTCAGCTTGAAACGACTGATGTACTTGGCCGGCAGGTTGTAGCCCAGCGATACGTTCTTGAGGCGCAGGTACGAGCCGTCCTCCACGAAGCGGCTGCTCTGGAAGTTGTTGAAGCTGCTGCCCTCCTGGTCGGCCCGGTACTCGTAGCGCGGCACGTCGGTAATGTCGCCCGGCTTCTGCCAGCGCCGCAGGGCTTCGCGCACCTGGTTGGTGGAGAGGTCGGTGCCGGCGTTGAGCAGGCCCTGGTTGCTGAAATTAAGGATGTCGTTGCCGTAGGAATACTGGAAAAAGGCGCTCAGGTCGAAGCCTTTCCAGGAAAACCGGTTGGTAATGCCCCCCAGGAGCACCGGCTGGGCGTCGCCGAGCACGGCGCCGTCGGCGGAGGTGATCTGCCCGTCGCCGTTGATGTCGTCGTAGATGGCGTCGCCGGTGGCCGCGTCCACGCCCAGGAACCGCAAGCCCCAGAAGGTGCCCAGGGGCTGGCCTTCCATGATCACGTTGGTGCGGTCGGTGGGCGTGGCCGTGTAGCCGCGGAACACGGGCAGCGAGTCGGCAATGTCCACCACCTCGTTGACGTTGTGCGACACGTTGAAGCTGGTGGTCCAGCGGAACGCCCCTTCGATGTTGGTCGTGTTGAGCCCTACTTCAATGCCGCGGTTGGCTACCTGCCCGATGTTGCCGGTGAAGGCGCCGAAGCCCGTGGTAAAGGGCACCGGCCGGTCGTAGAGCAGGTTGCTGGTCATGTTGTTGTACACGTCGAGGGTCAGGCCCACGCGGCCGTTGAGCACCGACAGGTCCAGGCCCAGGTTCAGTTCGCGGGTACTCTCCCACTGGAGGTTTTCGTTTTCGAGGTTGTTGGGCGCCAGGCCCGACGAGCCGCTGTAGGTCACTCCCGAGAAGGTGCCCAGGTACTGGAATTCGCCGATCCGTTCGTTGCCCGTAAAGCCGTAGCTAGCCCGCAGCTTCAGGTCGTCAATGAACGTGTAGGCGGCCATGAAGGGCTCGGCCGAAATCCGCCAGCCCGCCGACACGGACGGGAAAAAGCCGAACCGCCGCTCCCGGCCGAACCGGGAAGAACCGTCGTGGCGGGCCGTGACCGAAAACAGGTACTTCTCCAGGTAGTCGTACTTGAACTCGCCGAAGAACGACAGCAGGCCGCTCCGGCCGATGAAAGAAGCCCCCTGGTCTACGGTTGCGATCTGGCCGCCGTCGGGCGAGGAGATGTAGGAGAAGTCATCGCGGGGAAACAGGCGGGCCGACACCTGGGAGGTCCGTTCCACGCGCTGCAATATTTCGTTGCCCACCAGGGCGCTGAAGTGGTGCCGGTCGTCCCAGTCCTGGTTGTAGGAGAGGGTGGTGGAGTTGATGATGGTGGAGTAGGTGCCGCTGCCGTACACGCCGTAACCCTTGAACCCGATGCTTTGCAGGTAGCCGCCGATGGCCGTGGTGGACGGCTCGAACTGGTCGTCGGTGACGGCGTTGTAGTCGGCGCTGACCTTGGTGCGGAACCGCAGGCGGGGCATGATGAGGTAGTCGGCGAAAATGCCGCCCAGGATTTTGGTGGCGTACGTCTCGAACCGGGGCAACAGGGCCTGGCCCACGGGGTTGAAGTTGGGAAACGCCGCGTAGCCGGGCGAGTTGGGACCGATGAGTTCGCTCTGTTCGTTGTAGGGGCTGTAGTACGGCAGGCTTTTCACGGCCCCCGAGTACACGCCGTCCAGGAAGTTGTCGCCCTTCACCCGGTCGTTGCGGGAACGCGACAGGGTAAGGTTGCTGCCGAAGGAGAGCTTGGCCGTGGCCTGGTGGTCGAGGTTGAGCGTGCCGGTGTAACGCTGGAAACGGTTGTTGAGCTGCACGCCCTCTTCGTCGCGGTAGTTGAGGCTGGCGTAGAACCGGGTTTTTTCGGTGCCCCCGGAGGCGGCCACCTGGTACTGCTGGTAGATGCCCCGGCGGAAAATGGCGTCGAGCCAGTCGGTGTCTACCGCGTTGGTCACGCCGGCCACCAGGCCCTGCCGCACGGGGTCGCCTCCGCCGTTGATGACGGCCTCGCGTTGCAGTTCGAGCAGTTCGGTGGCGTTGAGCAGGTCGGGCCGCTTCACCGGGTCAATGATGCCCCGCTGCACTTCGCCGGTCAGCACCGTGCGGGCGTTGGACTTGCCGCGCTTGGTGGTGACGAGCACTACGCCGTTGGCCGCCCGGGAGCCGTAAATGGCCTTGGCCGAGGCGTCTTTGAGCACCTGGATGGATTCAATGTCGTTGGGGTTGATGAGGGCCAGGGCGTTGTCGTTCTGCCCCCCGAAGTCGCGCAGGCCCAGCGAACCGTCTTCCACGGGCACGCCGTCCACGATGAACAGGGGCCGGTTGGAAGCCGAAATGGAGGTGCTGCCGCGCACCCGCACGGTGATGCCGCCGCCGGGCGTGCCCGACGACTGGGTGACCTGCACGCCGGCGGCCTGCCCTTGCAGGGCCTGGTCAATGCCCACCACCGGGATGTCCTTGAACTTGTCGGGCGTTACCGAAGCAATCGAGCCGATGATGTCGCGCTTCTGCTGGGTGTTGTACCCGGTCACCACCACCTGGTTCAGTTCGGTCACCAGGGCGGCCAGCTCCACGTTGATGACCTCGCGGGCGCCTACCGTCACCTCCTGCGGCGCGTAGCCGATGAACGAGAACACGAGCACGGCCTGGTCGGGCACGGCGATGGCATAACTGCCGTTGGCGTCGGAAATGGCCCCGGTGGCGGTTCCCTTCACGACCACGTTCACGCCGGGCAGGGGCGACTTGTCGTCGGCCTGGGTGACCTTGCCGCTTACGGTGCGGCCCTGGGCCAGCAGGATATGGGGTTGTAAGCCCGTTAGTGCAACCAACAGGATTATGACTGATAAAAGTTTATTCATGCAATCTGAAAGTGGCTTTAGCCTGACAAAATACCGAATATTTGTAATTTAAGAATAAAAATTGTTTCCGCGGAGGCCGCCCCGGAAGGTCCGGAGGGGTGCCGCTGGCGGGAGGGCAACCGGGGGGCTTTTTCGGGAATTTATCCTAGATAACGACGACCGTTCGGGAACTGGTAAGAAAACCAAAACATTTTATCGTATTTACCGGAACGATCAGGATTCGCGGGATGCAGGGGATCGGGTAGGGGTGGATGGATGGAGAGGGATAGAGAGGGATGTATGTGATGAGCGCAGGTGGAGATTAGAGGCGGATGGGGTTGGTTGTGATGGATGGGTTGTGCTGGGTTGGATGTGATGGATGGGAATAGGTTGGTGAAAGATTGAAGATGCGTAAGGGGAGTTTGTTCTTTTTGGCATTGCCCCAAAAAGAACCAAAAAAGGCTAGTGGTCAGGCAGGGTTGAAGTGAGGGGTAAACCGGGTGTTTTTTGGTATCTTTGCCAAAAAAAGCCATGGCAAAGAAATATCGAGTACATCTCTCGGCCGAAGAGCGCGAAGAGCTATTGCAATTGATTGCCGCACGAGACGGCAAGAACCGGCAGGTCAAGCGAGCCTATGCCTTGCTGGCAGCCGATGAAAACAGCGACAAGAAGTGGACTGACCAGAAGATCAAGCAAGCCTACGGCTTGAGCATCGCCGGTCTGGAACGCTTACGGGAAAGGTTGGTGCTGGAGGGCTTCAAGGTGGCCCTCTTTGGCAAGAAGCGGGAGGTCCACAAAGAGAAGCTTTTCACCGGAGAAGTGGAAGCCAAACTCATCGCCCTTCGCTGTAGTGATCCTCCCCAGGGCTACAACCGCTGGACGCTGCGACTACTAGCCGATCAGATGGTGAGTCTGGAGTACGTCGAGCACATGAGCCACTGGAGTGTAGCAGAAATACTAAAAAAAACGAGATTAAGCCCTGGCAGATCAAAAGTTGGGTGATTCCCACGGCCGACTCCTCTTTTGTGTGTCAAATGGAACAGGTGCTCGATGTTTACGCCAAAGAATATGACCCGCTCCATCCGGTCGTATGTGGCGATGAATCGCCTTACCAACTCGTGAGTGAGACCCGCACAAGCTTTACCGACAGCAAAGGCGTTGTCCACATCGATTATGAATACGAAAGAGAAGGCGTGGCCCAGTTGTACATGATGGTTGAACCACTGGGCGGCTATCGGCAAGTACTCGTCGAGCCGGCTCACAATAGTCATACCTACGCCAGGGTGATTGCCCATCTGGCCGAAAACATCTACCCCAATGCCCACCACATCACGCTGGTGGAAGACAACGCCAGTACCCACAAACTGGCCGCCTTGTATGAGCTATTCCCCCCCGAGCGGGCCCGAAGCATTGTTGAGCGAATCACCCTGGTACGCACGCCCGCTCATGGTTCCTGGCTCAACGTGGCCGAGTGCGAGTTATCCGTACTCAAAAGACAGGGCATCGCCCCAAGAGTGGGCTCAATTGAACAACTCCGACAGCAGGTGCAGGCCTGGTATGAGCAGCGCAATAAGAAAGAGAGCAAGGTAGACTGGCAGTTCAAGACCAAACAGGCGCGCATCAAACTCAAACGGCTCTACCCATCACTTTGACCCTTCCTGACCACTAGACCTTTTTGGTTCTTTTTGGGGCAATGCCAAAAAGAACAAACTCCACTTACGCATCATAAACCAATCCCCATCCCCTCACAACCCACCCATCACAACCGACCCATCACTCACCCTTAGCCCCTCAAATACGCCCATACGCTAATCACATACGAGAACCCGACCCCACGGGGATACGCCAACCAGTCCACTTCCATAATCTCCACTTCCATAAGCCCACTTTCACTCGCGCTTCGCTCACCCGGGGCTCTAAAACGCGTTTAGGATACACTCCTCTAATTGTGTCCTAATGGTATCCCCGGGATGGGTCCAAATCATTAACGCAGACCCGGCCAGGCAAATCCCGGCGCGAAGCACAATGGCCCGCCGGGTTGCCTGACCGGGAAAGAAGAGAGATTGCCCGCGGCGCGGTTACGGCGCCACGTCCGGCTGGCCGGCTTTGCCGGATGCTCCGGCGCTGAAGGCTTTCTTGAGTTCGGCAGCGGCCAGCGCCTGGGCCTCTTTGGCCTGCTCGAGCACGGCAGCCATGCCGAAGAATTCGTGGGTGACGCCGTCAAACTTGCGGTAGGTCACCGGCACACCGGCAGCTTTGAGCCCTTCGGAAAGTTGTTGTCCCTCGCTGAGCAGGGGGTCAATTTCCGCCCCGATGATGGTCGTCGGCGGCATGCCTTTCAGCGGCGCCTTCACCAGGTTGATCATCGGGTCTTTGCCGTCGGCCGGGCTGCGCAGGTACTGCTTGAAGAACCACTGCATGAGCGGCTTGTCGAGGGGTTTGGCGGCGGCGTACTGCCCGTAAGAGGGCGAAGTGGTATCCGGGCTGGCAATGGGGTACACCAGTACCTGGTGCAGCGGCACCATGGCGCCCTGTTTGCGGGCCCGCATCGAAACACTGGCCGCCAGGTTACCGCCCGCACTTTCACCCACCACGGCCACGCGTTTGGGGTCGCCTTGCAGGGCAGCGGCATTCTTGAGCGTCCACTCGTAGGCGGCGTAGGAGTCGTTGTGGGCGGTGGGAAACTTGTGTTCGGGCGCCTGGCGGTAGGCCACCGATACCAGCACCGCCCCGGTCTGTTCGGAGAGGGCCTGGGCGGAAGGATGGTAGGTGTCCAGGTCGGCAATCACCCAGCCGCCGCCGTGGTAGTAGACGATCACCGGGAAAGGGGTCTGGCCGGACTTGGGCGTGTAGACGCGCAGGTGAATCTTGCCGCCCTTCACGGCAATGTCGCGGCCGGCCGTATCCGCCCCGGCCGGCGGCATGGGGATGTTGTGCTTCTGCATCAGGGCCATGACGGCATCCGTCGGAGAAGGCGTTTTACGGGCTTCGGCGGCCGGCAGGGTGGGCAGGGGCGGCGTTTTGTAGCTGGCAAGCTGCTCAATCACCGTCTGCATGGGCGGGGTAATGGACGGCGCCCAGGCGGGTTTGGCCCCCGCCGGGGCCAGGGCCGCCGGCGACCCGTTTGCTGACCCGGCGGCAACGGACGCTGAGTCGGTGGCCGCGGCGTTGGCGTCAGAAGTATTCTCCTGGGCGGAGGGGTTGCAGCCCAACAGGCAGGCGCCCAGGGCAACGAGCAGGACCGACGCCCGGAAAGCGGGCGTGAACGGCACGGGAGGCTTCTCCGCCCCGGACCAGGATAGCTGATGAACAGATTTTTTCATTGTTTTCGGTTTTAAGTAGTTATACCAAGTCAGGTAGCCGGTTATGGCATAATCTACTTACGTGAAAACTGCAGGAAGGGCTAAAAGATCAGGCGTTGCCCGGCACAATAAATTCGTCCGCAAGCCGGAGTAAAGGCGATGATGGTCATGGCAACGGGAAAGACCGGGCGCAAAACGCACTTTGAGAAGGTAACTTGTACGGGGGTACCGCACTTGATTGGAAGGGCTACGATCAGGACACATTTTGGGAATGGGCTAAAAAGTGGTCAGTGAAGACACTGACCACGGCAGCAGCGACACTGACCACGGCAGCAGCGACACTGACCACGATGATGCATTGCCACGATGAATATCCCCCGCCGCCGTCAGTGTCTCACTGACGGCTCTGAATGGCCTCTGGAGCAAGGTCCACAAAAGTGTCCTGATCGTAGGGTTGGAAGGAGGGGTGGTCGTCAAAAAAGCAGGACTTGCTACTTTTGCATCAGGCGGGCCGCACGTAATCCGCCAGGACCCACAGGTACTGGTCCCGGGAGCCCGGCGGCGCATCGAGCCATTCGAGGTGCAGCAGGTCGAACCGGCTGTTCACCTTCACTACCCGGTAGCGGCGTTGCTTGACTGCGGAAGAAGCCGACTGTTGCACCACCCGTACCCGGTCCCCCGCTGCCAATGGCTTTACTTGTCCAGTTGTTGCCCCCATATGCCCGCCCGGTTAGGTTTGCTGCCCCGTGCAGCTTCAAATAGTTACCTGGGGGCAATACGAAGGAACCCGTCCCCGGGTTAGTACCCGGCTCCCGGGGTAGCGCAGGCAGGGGCCGCAAAAGGCACGAAACCCGTCCCGATTGTCTTCGCAAACCGGCCGGGGCGTCCCCAAGGCGTTGCCAACCCGCCGAATGATCCAAAATTGTTAACGTCTTGGTAAAGAAAACATAATCTGTCCGCCCGGGTGGTTGGAACGGGCCGGGAATACCTTTGCACCACACCAACCAAAAGCCCCGGCAGTGCACGCGGTAAGCGGTCCCCCGCAAGCAGCCCCTGCCCCCGCCCGATGAAAGGAGATCCGCAAACAGCAAGGCAACCGGCCCCCGGCGACCTGGTACGGGTGGTGCAGCGGTCGGCTCCGATGGCCGTCCGGCAGCGCCGTTACCGGGTTCTGAAGATCAACACCCTCTACGAGTTGTTGCACCTCGAATGGGTGGACGCCCCGGAGGGCGCCAGGGACCGTTACGAATGGATTCTGAAGGACTACGTGCGTTTGCTCTGAGCGCCGCCCGGGGCAGCGTCCGGGTGCTTTCTTATTGGGACACCTTCACCCACGCATTCACCACGTTGTGGGTTCCTTGCAGGACCACTTTGCAAAACCCGGCGGGCAGCCCGGCGGCCACCGTAGCGCTTTGGGCTGACGCGGGTACTTCGCCCAACAGCCGGTATTCGTCTTTGCCGCCCCGCTGGTGATGATTGGTTTCGGACAGCCATATTTTCACGGTGCCGGTCCGGTCCAGCGCCTGCCACCGGACGCTTACTTTGCCGTCCGCGTACGTAGCCCGGGGCGCCGCCAGGGAAACCGGGCCCACCAGCGGAACCCCGTCCAGTTCGCGTTGCACGGCCGGGGGGATGGATACGCCCAGGTGACGGGCCAGGGTGGGCATCACGTCCACGATGCCGGGCGCAGCGGCGTCCGCGTAGGCGTTGAGCGGGGCGTGGTTGGTCACCAGCCAGGTGGTGCGTTCGCGGTCCGACTGCCCCCCGTGGTGCTTGCCGGTGGCCTGGTCGCGGCCGTGGTCGGTGGTGACGATCAGCAGCCAGTCTTCGCCGAACTGCCGCTCCCGGTGCCGCACGGCCTCCGCGATCCGGCCGACCTGCGCATCCATCATTTCCACGGCCCGGCAGAAGCGTTCCCCGTCGCCGTACCGGTGTCCCATGTCGTCGGTGTATTCGAGGTACACCCACGAGAGGTCCGGCCCCTGCGCCTTCAGGCATTGGACGGCCTCGGCGGTAACTTGTTCGTCAATCCGGTGCATGAAGTCACGTTCCGGGTCGTGCGGGAAGCGGACCGTATCCCGTTCGTAGCCGTCGGCGTGAAAGTCCAGTTGCAGCTTTCCCGTCGCGGGCAGCCCTTCCCCGAGCAATTTGGTGCGGTTGTCGGTCCAACTCGAAAAGATGGCCGTTTTCCCGGCCGGGTACTGGTCCTTGAAGAGGCGGAAAATGGTGGGGTAGTGGTAGTTGGGCGCTTTGATGTCGTTGCCGGTCACGTTGTGCTTGTGCACCCAGGTGCCCGTCAGCAGGCTGTTGTAGCCCACGGCCGAGATGGTGGGCGACTCCGAGCAGGCGCCTTTTTCGCCGCCCACGTAGGCCCGCAGGTACCGGCCCCGCCGGGAAATCGCGTCCAGGTGGGGCGTAGTCACTTTTTCGACGACGTCCGCCGGAATGCCGTCCACGATGATGAACACCGCTTTTTTGGGTGACACCTGGGCCGCCAGGGGCAGGCACATGCAATACAACAAAAACAGGGAGACCGCAGACGGGAGGAAGGGAGACGGGAGGAGGATCGGGAAGGAGACTTGGGCGGGGCTCCGGTGGGTGTCGGGAGCGGGAGGGGAGAAAGGAAAATCCGAATGACGCATGGGGCAGCGGTGTTTAAATCAAAC
>CADCTQ010000089.1 GCA_902805615.1 uncultured Cytophagales bacterium | reverse complement strand
GTTGGGGTCGCGTTCGAAGTTATTCCCGTCCTGGAAACCCACCCGGGGCTTGTCGGTCAGGCCGTTGCCGTTGAAAAAGGAGGTGCCGAAAATGTCTTCCGTCGTGTTGTAGTCGCCGGCGAAAAACTGGGTAAAGTGCCGGGTTCCGTTGTAGAGGTCCACGCCCTGGATTCCCTGCAAGAGGGCGGCCACGTCAAAGCCGCGCCAGCCCAGGTTGAGGGTGAGGCCGTAGGTCATTCTGGGCCAGGGGTTGCCGATGAACGTCCGGTCGGCGGCCGTAATGCGTCCGTCGCCGTTCAGGTCGCGGAACCGCAGGTCACCCGCCCCGGTATTTTCGTTCTGGTAAAACACTTCGTTGTCGGAGGCCCTTTCCTGGGCCTGCTGGTTGAGGGCCGTCACTTCGGCGTCGCTGCCGAAAATGCCGTCGGCCTGGTACCCGTAGAACTGGCTCAGGGGGCGGCCGGCTTCGGTGCGGGAAATGGTACTTTCCAGGTACTCGCCGGCAGAGCCGTCATTGATGGGGTTGTTGTTGGTGCCGTCGAGCCTTTTCACCTCGTTGCGGTTGAAGGAGGCGTTGGCCCCGATGCCGTAGGTGAACGCCCCGGCTTTGCCGCGGTATTCGGCGGCCAGTTCCACCCCGCGGTTGCTCATCTGCCCGATGTTGGTGTACACCGTGGAGTTGTCGTAGCCGGCCGAGTTGGGCACGGGCACCTGGTAGATCATGTCGTTGGTCTGGCGGCTGTACCAGTCGGCGGTAAAGGTCAGGCGGTTGTTCCACAGCCCCACGTCCAGTCCGATGTCGGCCTGGTCCACTTCCTCCCACTTGATGTTGGGGTTGGGCAGCTGCGCCGTGAGGGCGTAGCCCCGGGCCCGGGTGCCGTCGGGCAGGCCGTGGATGTTGGTGCCGCCGGTGCCCCCGAAGGAGGCCTGGTAGGTGAATTGCGGAATGTTGCTGGTGCTGCCCAGACGGCCGTAGCTGGCCCGCAGCTTCAGGTTGGAGACCACGCGGGTCAGCGGCTGCATGAAGGCTTCCTCGCTGATCTTCCAGCCCACGGACACCGACGGGAACACGCCCCACTTGTTGGCAGGCCCGAACCGGTCGGAACCGTCGCGGCGGATGTTGGCCGTGAGCAGGTACCTGCCGGCAAAGGCGTAGTTGATCCGGCCGAACTGCGACAACAGGCGGGTGCGGGGAATCTGGCCGCCGTTGATGGTGCGCACCGAAGCCGGGTCGGTGCTCAGGGCCAGGTTCTGGGTGATCACCTGGAAGCCCTGCGCTTCGCCGCGCAGTTCGTTGCGGTCTTCGCGGTAGGCTTCGTAGCCGGCCATGGCTTTGAATTCGTGGCGGCCCAGGGTTTTGCCGTACGTGAGCACGAAGTTGGCCGTCAGGTTCTGCTGGTCGTTGTTGTCGCGGGTGAGGGCGGCCGTGGTGTTCTGGAGGGAACCGTAGTTGAACGCTTCCCGGAAATCGTAGTTGTTCTCGCTGAACACGGAGGCCCCGAAGGTGGAGCGGAAGTTGAGGCCGTTGATGATCTCCCAGTCGGCGTAGATGTTTCCTTCCAGGGCGTAGGTCTGGTCCTGCTGGTGGTGAATGAATTCGTCGGCGACCGTATTGCCCCCGCCGAAGTACCCGCCGGCCGGCTGCCGGCCCCAGCCCCCGAACGGGTTGGCGGCGTCGCGGACGGGCATGGTGGGCACGGAGCGGAACGGGAGGCTGCCGCTTTCGCTGGGATTGATCCGGGTCCGCCAGGCAAAAAGGGTCTCCCCTACTTTCAGGCGTTTGGAAATTTTGTAATCGGCATTCGCCCGGAGGCCGTAGCGTTCAAAGCGGTTGTCAATGCGCACGCCGTCTTCGCGCTGGTAGTTGGCCGATACGTAGTAGTTTACCTTGCCCGAAGCCCCGGAGAGGGAAAGCGAGTAGCTCTGCTCCCGGCCCGTCCCGAACAGTTCGTCCACCCAGTCGGTGTCGGGCAGCTGGCCGGGGTCTCCCCAGCCGCTGGTGTTGGCCCCGAAGGCCTGCCGGGCCCCGAAGTACTGGTTCGTATTGAGCAGGCGGTACAGGTTGAGGGGCTGGCGGAAGCCGTAGTAGGCGTTGAAGTTGATGTCCATCTTATCGCCGCCGGCGCCCCGCTTGGTGGTCACCAGCACCACCCCGCCGGCGGCCTGCGCCCCGTAGATGGCGGCGGCGCTGGCGTCTTTGAGGACTTCGATGGATTCCACGTCCTGGAGGTTGAAATTATTGCCCGGGCTCATCCGGATGCCGTCCACGATGTAGAGCGGGGCCATGCCGCCCACCGAGCCGGCGCCGCGGATCACAATGTCGGAGGCGGCGCCCGGGGCGCCGTCGTTGCGGGTGATCTGCACGCCGGCGGCCCGCCCCTGGAGGGCTTCGGCCACGCCCCGTACGGGCAGGTTTTTCACGTCTTCGGCTTTCACGGAAGACACCGACCCGGTCAGGTCGCTGCGTTTCTGCGTACCGTAGCCGACCACCACCACTTCGCTCAGGGCGGCAATGTCGGCCACCAGCGACACGTCAATCGCGGTGCGGTTGCCGACGGGCACTTCCTCGGGCACGTAACCGATGTAGGAGAACACCAGCGTGCCGTTGCCGTCGGGTACGGTGAAGGCGTAGCGGCCTTCCCCGTTGGTGGTCGTGCCCGTGCTGGTGCCTTTCAGCAGCACGTTGACGCCCGGCAGCCCTTCGTTTTTGTCGTCGGTGACCCGGCCCGAGACGGTCATTTCCGCCGCCCCGCTCCGGCGGGAGAGCACCTCCGCCTGCAACGTGGCAAGGGCCGCCAGCCGGGCCGTTTCGGGCTGCCCGGGGTCAATGCGGACCGCCCCTTTCCGGATTTCCCGGATCACTTCCGGGTTGGGGCCGGCCGTGATCACGTAGATGGCGCCCACCTTTTTGTAGCGGAGCCCGGCGGGTTCGAGCAGGGACCGCAGTTGCTCTTCTACTTTGGCGGCCGGCTTGCCGGAGGGGTTCACCAGCCGGTCTTTCAACTGGTCGCTGTCGAACATGAAATAGATGCCGAACTTCGACTCCATCCCCTTGAGCACCTCCTGCAAGGGGCGGTACGCATTCGTTTGCCCGGTCCCGGGCGGAGGCGGGTCTTTCTGAAGCGCGGCCAGTTCCTGCGCCCCGGCGGGCAGTTGCGCCAGGGTCAGCAGGGCGGCCAGGTAAAAAGGAAGGCTTCGGCGCAGGCTCCCGTTACAAAACCGGGGGTTGAGTAGTTGTTTGTGTTGCATACCGTGAGGATAGAAGTGAGTAGCGGGTCAGGGCTTGGGGGCTGCAATGAGAACTTGGTTTCCTTGCCGGGTAATCTGCACGTCGAGTGAGAGCGACAAGGCTTCCAGGAGCGTATCCAGGTGATCGGTGGGAATGATGCCGGTAATTTTGCGGTCCATCAGCCGGTCATCGGCCGTCCGCACGGTTACCCCGTACGTGTCGGCGATCATGGCGGTGACTTTCCGCAGGGGCGTCTCTTCGAGCACCCACTTCTTTTCGAGCCAGGCCCGGTGCGCGGGCACGTTCACGCGCCGCTTGTTCCACCGTTTGCGTTCCGGGGAAAAAGTAACGCCTTCCCCCGGCTGCATGAGTACGTGCTGGTCGAGGGCGTTCAGGCTGAGCTGCACCTTGCCCGATTGGAGCACGACCTCCGTCTGGTCCTGCCGGGTGGACACGTTGAATTGCGTGCCCAGTACTTCCACGTCGAGGTCTTTGGTGTGCACGATGAATTTGGCGGGAACGGCCCCCGGGCGGCCCGGCTGACGGCCCGTGGTCTTCTTCACCCGGAAAAACGCTTCGCCTTCGAGCCAGACTTCGCGCACGGGCTGGTCTCGCCAGTCCCTGGACACCCGCAGCGTGGAATGGGCATTGAGCGTGACGGAAGACCCGTCGGGCAGGGCAAAAGTGCGGGTCTGCCCGTAGCCGGTCACGTATTGCGTCCGGCTCCCGGGGCCGGTAAGGAAGTAGGCGAGCAGGCCGGCGCCGGCCACGAGCAGCAGCACCGCCGCCCAGCGCCACAGGGCCGGCAGCCCGGGGCGGGCAAACGCGGGACGGCCCCCGGTTGCCGGTACCTGGTCTTCGAGGGGTACCTGGTCTTCAAGGTGGGTGTTGATCTTTTCCCACAGGCTTTCGATGCGTTCTTGCGGCAGGGGGCGTTCCTCGAAGCGGATGGAAAGGAGCAGTTGCCGGGCGTTTTCCACCACCTCCCGCTGGTGGGGATGCTCCCGGAGCCACCCTTCCCAGAACCGGCGGCTGGCCGGGTCGGGATGCTGCACCCATTGCTGGAAGAAAGGATCTTCTACGAAATCCTCTTCGGTAAAGTGCTGGTAGTCGGCGGGCATACTTTTTCGGGACAAGGGTGGAGGACGCTTGCGGAGGGGCTTCTATTATGAGAAAGCCCGCCCGAAAAAGCTTCTAACCATTTTCCGGAAAGTATTTTTTCGCCGTCCGTGATTTTCCGGCCGTGCCCCTCTCCCCTTGGTGCTGCGATCGGGACCCATTTTTGAAATCACCTGAGAAGCGGTCAGTGGGACACTGACCGCAGCGAAGCCGACACGGACCGAGGCTGAGAACTCCCCCGGTAAGGTAGGGGCACGCCGCCGTCAGTATCTCACTGAGTATGTGATCAGCGGGTTGTATGGGGACGTCATTGCGAGGAGTCAGGGCTGGCTCTGGGGGTTGGCATGACGAAGCAATCTCACTCGGAGAGCCGCCAAATGCCAGAGACGGCCCCCTTTCTCAAGTGTCAGGGGTAAGAACCTACACGCGTAACGGCGAAGAACCTGCCACCCGTAACGGCGTTTGGCGGGGCTACCGGTTGAGATTGCTTCGTCGCCCGGCCCGCTTTGCAGCCCTGCTCCTCGCAATGACGCCCCCATACCACCCCCACCCGCTCATCACATACTTCACTGACGGCCCCGAA
>CADCTQ010000088.1 GCA_902805615.1 uncultured Cytophagales bacterium | reverse complement strand
TCAAAAAATGTTTTGTTGATTCAATCGCTGATAATACCTACAAGTACGAGAAATTTAAGTGGTATTTCCCCTGATACATATCACGTAGGCTTGCTATATCAGATAGTATTAAGGAGCTTCTTAGGGATAAGGAAAAAGAGAAGGTTGAAGTACGGATCATATTTGGCAAACAAGAACTCAGCCCATCAGAGCTGGAATTTCTACAGGAGTTGAAGTATATTCGATTGTATTTCTCCAAAAATCTTCATGCCAAATGCTACCTTAATGAGAAGAAGATGATCATTACCTCTATGAACTTGTATGAGTTCTCTCAACAAAACAATAGAGAAATGGGCGTTTTGATTGAAAGGGCGGTTGAATCGGACAGGCAACTTTACGACGATGCTTGGAAAGACATTGAATCAATCTTAAATAATGCTACTGATTTTGCTTACGTGAGAGCTCCTAAAGAGAAAGAGAGTGACGTACACAGATCAGCTGCACGGAAAGAGAATACAACAAACTCGGCCAAGGAGTCAAAACCTTCCGGTTATTGCATCAGAACGGGTATTAAAATTCCATTCAATCCTGAAAAGCCGCTGAGCTACGAGGCTTATCAAAAATGGAATCAATTCGGCGATCCAAATTATTCAGAAAAATTCTGCCATTTTTCCGGAGAACAGTCAAATGGAGAAACAAGTGTAAAGCGACCAATCCTCAGAAAAAATTGGCAAAAGGCGAAGGAGACATTTGGACTATAGGAGAGTCACTGTCCTGATGGTACGAATCAGAGAAACAGTGTAACAAACAGGCTCATGCGTCGAAGCTTGAGCCAGTTTTGTGCGTAACGCACGGCGATTCCTTTAGGCGCCCTTCCGGAAGATGTGGTCCTCCACGATCTTAAGCCTTTGCTCCAGTTCACCCATCCGGTTCAATTGTTCAACCAGGCGCAGCACGGACAACCGCAGTTCTCCCACCCCAGCCGTGTTGCGGTCTAACTGATCTTGTACTTTATCCAGGCGGTTGTCAATTGATTCTAACCTGGTGTCCATGCTGGATAACTGGTTTTCCACATTGGACATCTTATTATTCATCTGCTGGACTTCGATGAGTAGTTCAGCAACCAGTTCAATGAGGTCTTTGTTCTTATCAGCCATAATCGTGAAGATAATAATAAATGGTTTACGATAATAAATCGAATATTGCCGTAGAATAGGTCCAAAACCTCTTTACGCATGGCTCACACCCCTCCAAATTCCGGCAACGAACCCCAAAATTCAAACCTCGTAATCCTCGGCGGCGGCGAAAGCGGCTACGGGGCGGCCCTGCTGGGCAAGGCCAAGGGCTTCTCCGTGTTCCTCTCCGACAAGGGCAAACTGGCCGATAAGTACCGGCAACTGCTCCAGGACAACGGCATTGATTTCGAGGAGGAAACGCATTCGGAGGAACGCATCCTGGCCGCGGACCTCATCATCAAAAGCCCGGGCATTCCCGACAAGGTGGAGTTGATTCAGAAAGCGAAGGGAAAAGGCATCCCGGTGATCTCGGAAATTGAGTTTGCCGCCCGCTACACGGAAGCCAAACTGATCGGCATTACGGGCTCCAACGGCAAAACCACCACCACGCTGCTCACCTACCACCTGCTCAAAAACGCCGGGCTCCGCGTGGGCCTGGGCGGCAACGTGGGCGAAAGCTTCGCCAAGCAGGTGATTGCCGACCCGTTCGACTACTACGTGCTCGAACTGAGCAGCTTCCAACTCGACAACAGCTACGACTTCAACCCGCACGTAGCCGTGCTGCTCAACATCACCCCCGACCACCTCGACCGCTACGACTACACGTTCGGCAAGTACGTTGCCTCCAAGTTCCGCATCCTCCAGAACCAGACGTCGCACGACTTTTTCATCTACTACGCCGACAACGAGCCCATCATGCAGCAGTTGCACGAGCGGCAGCTCATTCCCATCGGCCTGCCCATCACCACCGGGTTTCCGCCGGCCCTGATCGGCAAGCCCAACATTTCCTACCTGAAGGACGACGTGATCACGGTCAACTTCGAGTACGGCCACCAGCCGTCGCTGCGCATCCCGATGGCCGAGATGACGATCCAGGGCAAGCACAACGCCATCAATGCCATGGCCGCTGTGCTGGTGTGCCGCGTGCTGGACGTGCCGGAAGACAAGATCCGGGAAGGGCTGCGCACGTTCAAAAACGCCCCGCACCGCCTCGAACCCGCCGGGGAGATCAACGGGGTGCGGTTCGTCAACGACTCGAAGGCGACCAACGTGGATTCGGTGTACTACGCGCTGGGCAGCTTCAAGGAACCCCTGGTGCTCATTGCCGGCGGCGTGGACAAAGGCAACGACTACGGCCAGATCGAGGCCCTGGTGCGGGAAAAGGTCAAAGCCCTCATCTGCCTGGGCAAGGACAACGCCAAGCTGCAGGCGTACTTTGCCGGCAAGGTGCCCGTGATCCGCGAAACGCAGGACATCCGGGAGGCCGTGCGGATGGGCCTCGAACTGAGCCGGCCCGGCGACGTGGTGCTGCTCTCCCCCGCCTGCGCCTCCTTCGACCTATTCCGCAACTACGAAGACCGCGGCGCCCAGTTCAAAGTGGCCGTGCAGGGGTTGGCGAAAGCTTAACCGCAGAGGAAAAATAAATTTAACCGCAAGGATCGCAAAGGAGACGCAAAGGGCGCAAAGAAAAACGCGTACTCCTTGCGGTCTTTGCGTCTCCTTTGCGATCCTTGCGGTTAAGTTCTTTTCTTTGCGTCCTTTGCGTGAAACATCTTCTCCGTGTCCCATTTTACTCCCCGCTACGGTCTCTTTTGTTCATTCAAATGCAGATCAGGGGTTGGGAGTTTCTTTTTTGACGATTTCCTTTATTTCGGCAGCCCACCCGTCCAGCCAGGCGTATTCGTCGCTCTCCCTTTGCCGGTGCTTTTTACCCAGGGTCAGGTGGTGCTTGGCTTTGTCGTACTCCTTTCGCTCCAGGTAGAACGATACAATCTCTTTCAGCCGGTCCGTATCCTGGTAATCAAAACCATGCAATAGCTGCGAAATCCGGTCCCGCTGCTTTTTGTCCGCCTGGCACTGCCGGCAGTATACCCGCGTGGCCTGCACCCAGAAGCCGAGCCCCTCGTACCAATGCTGTTGCTCCCCCTTGTCAAAAACGAATGCCTCCTTACAGACCCTACAGACTTTCTCCCGGTCGAAGTAGGCAAAGTGGGGCGAGAAGTCACAGAACAATTGTTTTTCGGGAACCCCAATGAGGGCGTTGCCGGCCTCCAGGCACGCATCGCACGCCCAACTGATCCTAACCTCTCCCTGGTGCGCGTAATACATATCCGTAACCTCCGTCCTGGAGACGCTGCCGATTCCGGAATAATGCCGGGCCAAAGCCCGCAACTGGTCGAAGAAAGTACGGCATTCGGAAACGTGCCGGGGCTGCCCGCAGCACGGACACTTGGGTTGCTCTTTCTTGCTGCTCATTGCTTTGAAATCGCTTTAAAACACGTACCCGATGCTCAGGCCCAGCCGGAGCGGCACTGATACCCGGCCCCGGCGGGCGTCGTCGAAGAGAGAGTCGTAGCGGGAGTTGTCGGACCAGCGCTGGCGGTAGTGCCGGTAGCCCAGGCCGACGCCCAGGAAGCCTTCCAGCGTAAAGCCCTGCCCGTTCGGGTCGGCCATCCAGCGGTCCCCCACCATGATGCTGTATTCGTAGAGGTTCTCGTCGGCGTGGAGGGTAAGGCGGTAGGGCAGCCCGCCGTCGTCGGCTTCGCTCACGTGCAGGCGGTGGTCAATGTCGGTGAACCGGACTTCGTGGGCGAAGTAGAACATCCCCAGGGCGTCGTCGGGCTGGTAGAACTTCTGCCGCAGGTACACTCCGAAGCCGCGGTTGTATAGCTTTTCCAGGGGCATGGCATTGGCTACTTTGAGGAAAGGGCGCCGGTACAGGATGTAGCCCGCCTCGTAGCCAAGCCGTTCGCGGTAGTAGTATTCCACCGACAGCGGCACGCTGCCCAGCACCGCGGCCACCGGGTTGAAGCCCACGATCACCCCGCGGAACTCGTTGAGGCGGGGGATGAAGTAGCGGCTGCGCCGGCGGGGCAGGCGGATGGGCGGCTTGTTGTAGGGCACGGCCGGCCCCGAAGCCGTAGCCAGCGTATCCACCGGACGGCGGTCGCCGGGCCCCGAGGTGCCGGGACGGGAGAGGCCGCCCTCGTAGAACGTGTGGTAGTAGCCCGCCACCGTGCCGTCGGGCTTGTAGATGGTCCATTCGCCCACGCGCCGGTCGTTTTCCAGGGTGCCCTGTAACCGGAGCTTGCCGTCGGGGTAGTAGCCCATAAAGGTGCCGCGTCCCCCGCTGAAGGTGCATTCGCCGTCCACGCTGCCGTCCTCCTCGCTGTAGTATTCCCAGTGCCCCTCGTACCGGCCATCCTTTACCGGCCCGCGGGCTTTGATCTTGCCGTTGGGGTAATATTCCTCCTGCATCCCTTCGCCGTGCTGGTAGCGAGACTGCGCCTTCTGCCGGCCGGTGTCGGAGTAGAACTTCCACTCCCCTTCCCGGACGCCGTTGCGCTGCTGGCCTTCCGAGGCCAGTTCGCCGTTTTCGTGGTAGTACCGCCACGTGCCATTGGGTTGCCCGTTCACGTATTCGCCCTCACTGGTGCGTTTGCCGTCGGGTCCGAAGAACTGCCAGAGGCCCGTTTTCTCCCCGTTCTGCTCGGGGCCGGTCGCTTTGAGGGCGCCGTTTTCGTGGTAGTACCGCCACGTGCTGTCGCCGAGTTCATTTTTGAGCCAGCCTTCCATGCTGGGCGTGCCCGAGGGGAAGAGTTCGCGGTAAAACGTGAGCCCGTCGCGGTACTCAGCCGTGCCCTTGGGCTTGCCGTCTTCGTAGTAGTACTGCCAGGTGCCCGTCTTCTGGTCGTTGTGGAACGTTCCTTCGCTTTTGGGTCC
>CADCTQ010000087.1 GCA_902805615.1 uncultured Cytophagales bacterium | reverse complement strand
TCGTTCGAACTCGCCCAGAAGCGCCTTTCGGCCGACGTCATCAACTTTTCTTCTTCCTCCAGTTCGGTCAAGAAAGGCGAAACGCTGCTCGATACGGTCAACAACATCCTGGCCATGAAGGTAGACATGATCGTGATGCGCCACGCCAGCCCCGGGGCGCCCCACTTCCTGTCCAAACACATCCGGGCCAACATCGTGAACGCCGGCGACGGCACGCACGAACACCCCACGCAGGCGCTGCTCGACAGCTTTTCCATCCGCGAGAAGTTCGGCCGGGTGGCCGGGCGGAAGGTTGCCATCATCGGCGACATCCTGCATTCGCGGGTGGCGCTGTCCAACATCTTTGCCCTCCAGAAGCAGGGCGCCGAGGTGATGGTGTGCGGTCCCGTCACGCTGCTGCCCCGCTACATCGGCGAACTGGGCGTGCGGGTGGAACTCGACGTGCGCAAAGCCCTGCAATGGTGCGACGTAGCCAACGTGCTGCGCATTCAACTGGAGCGGCAGCAGATCAAATATTTCCCTTCCCTGCGCGAGTATTCGCTCTACTACGGCATCAACAAGGCCATGCTCGACGCCCTCGACAAGGAAATCCTGCTCATGCACCCGGGGCCCATCAACCGCGGCGTCGAACTTACCAGCGACGCGGCCGATTCGCACCACTCGGTGATCCTCAACCAGGTGGAAAACGGCGTGGCCGTCCGCATGGCCGTGCTGTACCTGCTGGCCCAGACCGCCGTGTAAGGTCCGGACTGGTACTTATCCGGGAAAGGGGTTTGTTAACCGGTTGACCGGCGCGGGGTTAGCTATTTGTGCGTTGCAGAATAAGGCGCCGGCGCGGCGTAAGGTTTGTTAATAAATGTTAAAGAGGACGGGTGCGCTAAGAGAAAAGGTGTATCTTCGCGCCCATACCAAAAAAATGTTCAAATAATTCTATCTCAATGAAGTTATCCCGATTATTGCTGGCAGGTGCCGGCTTCGGCCTGGTTGCCCTCTCTGCCTGCGACAAGATCCCCGGTTCTCAGCCCAAACTTACCACTGCCAAAGACTCTCTAAGCTACGCCATTGGGGTGAGCATCGGCCGCGGCATGAAGACGCAGGGCGTTGATACCCTGGTGAACCCCGACATGCTGCAACAAACGGTGGCCTCCGCCATCAAGGGCGACAGCATGCAGATGACCGACGCCCAGGCCAACCAGTTCATTCAGCAGTACTTCAGCACCCTGCAAACCAAGAAGGTATCGGCCAACCTGGATGCGGGCAAGAAATTCCTGGAAGCAAATAAGAAGAAGTCCGGCGTGCAAACCACCAGCAGCGGCCTGCAATACGTAGTCCTCAAAGAAGGTACCGGCGCCCAGCCCAAAGCCACCGACTCCGTAACGGTACACTACGTGGGTACGCTCACCAACGGCAAGGAATTCGACAGCTCCGTGAAGCGGGGCGAACCGGCCACGTTCGTGCTCAACCAGGTGATCCCCGGCTGGACGGAAGGCGTGCAACTGATGAAAGTTGGCGGCAAAAACCGCTTCTTCGTGCCCGCCGAACTGGGTTACGGCCCGCAGGGCAGCCCGCCCGTGATCGAACCCAACTCCGTGCTGGTGTTTGAAGTGGAACTGCTCAAGGTAGCCAAGGGCGGCGCGGCTCCCGCCGGCGGCCCGGGTCCGGGTCCGGACAACGCGGGCGGACGTTAATCCTGCCCAATGCCTTTGCAACGCCGTCGGGGTAGCACCCGGCGGTATTTTTATTTAAGCCGCTTTTTACCAATGATAATTGGTCATTGGTCATCGGTCATTCTCTCCCGTTTATTCCCATTGTAGTCCGCGTGATGAATAAAACATTTGCCATTCTGCTGCTGCCCCTGCTGGCAGCCTGCGCCAAACAGCCCGCCAAGACGACCGCCACGATTCCGACGGTGGCCGCGGCGCCGGCCCGGCTGCTCAACAACCAGACCGACTCCCTCAGCTACGCCATCGGCGTCAACATCGGTTCGGCCATGAAGAGCCAGGGGCTCGATTCGCTCAACGTCAACACGCTGGGCAAGGCCATCGAGTCCGTGCTCGGCGGCGACAGCCTGCTCATCAACGACCAGGCCGCCAACATGTTCCTGTCGGAGTATTTCCAGAACCGCCAGCGCCGCGCCGCCGAGGAAAACAAGAAGGCCGGCGAACAGTTCCTGGCCGAAAACAAAGCCAAGACGGGCGTAACCACCACGGCCAGCGGCTTGCAGTACCAGGTGCTCCAGGAAGGCACCGGCGCCAAGCCCGGCCCCAACGACCGCGTGACCGTGCACTACACGGGCACCACCCTCAAGGGCGAGAAGTTCGACAGTTCCTACGACCGCGGCACGCCCGCCACCTTCCCCGTGGGCGGCGTGATTCCCGGCTGGACCGAAGCCCTGCAACTGATGAAGGCGGGCTCCAAGTACAAACTCTTCATCCCGGCCGAACTGGCCTACGGTGAAAACGGCAGCGGCCCCGCCATCGGCCCCAACAGCGTACTGGTGTTCGACGTGGAACTGATCTCGGTGGAGAAGGGAAAGTAGGTCGGATGTGCCCGGGCCCGGGGATATGCCAGGGCGCATAACCGATAACGGCAGTGGGGCAAGTCCCGTAGGGACGTAGTGTGGATAGAACACACCTCATTCCAATAGCGGACCAGTCCCGTAGGGACGAAATATTGGTAAAACCCTTTCCGCCTGGACAATTACCTGTCGGAAGGTTGATAGACGGATAGACATCCACCTCACCCGTTCAGCACCTACGGTTCACTGGTATTTCGTCCCTACGGGACTGTTGCTCATACTATGGAGGCGTGTTCTACCCATATTACGTCCCTACGGGACTGGTCCGCTGTTGGAATGAGGTGTGTTCTATCCACACTACGTCCCTACGGGACTTGCCCCACTGCCGTCAGCCATCGTCGTCCCATATTGCTACCCCGACGGCTGCTGGCATTCTGGTTTCGCAACTGATTTACCCCAACGAAGAAGGGCCGGGAAAGATGGACTCCATCTTTCCCGGCCCTTTCGCTTGGATGCCTTTTGTGAACATGACGCATCACGTCGAGCAGCGAACTATCCCTGGCTTTCGGCGCTGCCCTTGGCGACGTCGGCGCCGGGGCCGTCGGTTTTCTTCTTGTTGTTGAAACGCTTTTTCTTCTTGCGCTTGGCGTTGGGCGAAGCGCCGGGCTGGCCGTTGGCGGCAACGGGCTGACCAGTCACGACCTCCGCCGGCTGGCCGCCTTCAACTGCCGGTTGGGCGGCCGGTGCCTGCGGGCGTCCTTCGGGCCGGGGCTGGCCGGAGCCCTGCGGGCGGCCCTCACGCCGTCCGTCGGAGCGGCGGCCATCGGGACGGCGACCGTCCGAACGGCGGCCGTCGGAACGGTTGCGGCCTTCGGAGCGTCCCCCGCCACCGGAGCCGGAGGTACGCGGCACTTTTTTGTTGGGGTCGTACTCGGGTCCTTCGCCCAACTCTTCGGGCATGGGCACCTTGGTCACCTCGTAGCCGATGAGTTTTTCGATGCGGGCAAATTTGCGCTGCTCCTTGTCGTTGATGAACGTGATGGCCCGGCCCTTGGAGGCCGCCCGGGCCGTGCGGCCCACCCGGTGCACGTAATCCTCGGCGTCCACGGGCACGTCGAAGTTGATCACCAGGCTGATGTTCTCAATGTCAATGCCCCGCGAGAGTACGTCGGTGGCCACGATGATCCGCGTTTCGCGGTTGCGGAAATCGAGCAGCACTTTTTCCCGTTCGGCCTGTTCGAGGTCCGAGTGGATGCTGCGGGCCGAAAACTTGAGGCGGCGCAGCGTTTCGTCGAGCGCCTTTACGTTGCGCTTGGTGGACGAGAAGATGATCACGCTGGGGTATTCTTCCTGGGAGAGCACGTGTTTCACCAGGTTGATCTTCTGCGGGTCGTACACCAGGTAGGCTTCCTGCTTGATGCCCTCGGCCGGCTTGGAGATGGCAATGTTCACCTGTTCGGGGTCCTTCATGACGCTGCGCGTCATCTCGCGGATGCGGGGCGGCATGGTGGCCGAGAACATGAGCGTCTGGCGATCCGTGTTGCAGGTCCGCACGATCTTCATGATGTCGTCGTAGAAGCCCATGTCGAGCATCCGGTCGGCTTCGTCGAGCACCAGGTGTTTGAGCTTGCTCAGGTCCACGTAGCCCAGGTTCATGTGCTGGATGAGGCGGCCGGGCGTGGCGATCAGGATGTCGGCCCCTTGCAGGATGCCCGACTTCTGCTGTTCCCAGGTGGAGCCGTCGCTGCCGCCGTACACGGGGATGGAGCTTACCGACAGGAAGTAGGAGAAGCCGGTGAGCTGCTGGTCAATTTGCAGCGCCAGTTCGCGGGTGGGCACGATCACCAGCGTGTTGATGTAGTTGCCTTGTTCGCCCTGGGTGATCTTTTGCAGGATGGGCAGCAGGTAGGCCGCCGTTTTGCCCGTGCCCGTCTGGGCGCAGGCGATCAGGTCTTTGCCGGCCAGTACCGTGGGGATGGCTAATTCCTGTACGGGCGTGGCCTGGCGGAAATTCATTGCTGAGATGCTTTCGAGGATCTGCTCACTCAGGCCTAAGTCTTCAAAGTTCAAGATTGACAGAAAGTTATATTTGGAATGGACAAAGTTAACGGGAGGGCGGCAGGAAAAAAATTTATTTTCGGAGCCGGCCGGGGCCAGCCGGTTGCGGGTCGCCGGCGCACCCGGCAAAGGTACGCACTTTAAAAAACAACATCCCCACTTTCTGGGCGCGGCCCGCTTGTTGTGGGGGGAACTTTTGATTACCTTTACTATTTAAGTATTCCTTTTTGCCCCGTTAAACTTTTCAAATGGCATCCACGCAAACATCCTCGCCAGCCAAAAGCCGGTTCACTTTCGGAGGTCCGAAGAAAGACACGCCCCGCAAACCCAAAAGTGCCCTCCGCGAATGGCTCGACTCCAT
>CADCTQ010000086.1 GCA_902805615.1 uncultured Cytophagales bacterium | reverse complement strand
GGAGTCGCAGGGCTTCGTCTTCGCCGGTCACCAGGAACGCCTTGCTGTGCGACAGGGCCTGCCGGGCAATTTCCTTGCGGGGCAACGCTTCCAGTTGCCGCAGCACTTCTTCGGCGGCCCGCTGGATGGCCGCTTCGCTGGTTGATACGAGGATCACCTGGCTGTCGGGGCCGTGTTCGGCCTGAGAAAGCAGGTCGGCGGCCACGAACACGGGGTTCGACGAATCGTCGGCGTACACGGCCACTTCGGAGGGGCCGGCCGGCATGTCAATGGCGATGCCCTCCTTGTTGACGAGCTGCTTGGCCGCCGTCACGTACTGGTTGCCGGGACCAAAAATCTTGTCCACCCGGGCAATGCTGCCGGTGCCGTAGGCCATGGCCGCCACCGCCTGGGCGCCGCCTACCTTGAACACGTTGGTGATGCCCACCTGCGCGGCGGCGTACAGAATGGCCGGGTGCACCTTGCCGGCCCGGTTGGCGGGGGTACAGAGCACGACTTCGCGGCAGCCGGCCAGCCGGGCGGGCACGCCCAACATGAGCACCGTCGAGAACAGCGGCGCCGAGCCGCCGGGAATGTAGAGGCCCACCTTTTCGATGCCCACGCTTTTGCGCCAGCAAACCACGCCCGGCTGCGTGGTGATCCGTTCGGGTTGTCCCGCCAACTGGGCCCGGTGGAAGGTTTCGATGTTGGCTTTCGCCAGCCCGATGGCGGCCTTCAGTTCGGGGCTGACCAGCGTTTCGGCCTCGGCCATTTCGGCGGCCGGCACGCGCAGGTCGCCGAGTTGCACCTTGTCGAACTGGAGGGTAAAGGCGCGGAGGGCGTCGTCGCCCTGCTGGCGCACCTGCTGGAGGATGGGGGCTACGCGTGCTTCAATCTCCCGCAGGTCCATGACGGGACGGGCCAGGAGTTGCGGCCATTGGGAAGGTTGGGGATAACGGATGAAGTTCATGTTTCTTAGAAGCGAGGAGTGAGAAGCGAGAAGGGCTAAGCGCCGATGGCCGTTAAGTAAGCAGCAAGCATCCGGGCTACTTCTTCGGAATCGCATTGTAGTTCAGTGGTATCAGCGTAAGAAAGATCTTTGGCTAGAATAAGGTAGTAATGCGTTTCATCAAGGGAGCCCTGGGCAATGTTCATGAATTTGGCTTTGTCGGGTTTGGTTCTTTTCCGGTATCCTTCCGAAATGTTCGCCGGCACTGATACGGTGCTTCGCCTCAGTTGAGAAGTCAGACCGAACAGTTCTTCTTTGGGAAAACCTTTGGTGACCGCGTAAATATCTAAAACAAGTTGGTGCGCCTTTTGCCAAACCACCAATTCTTTAAAACTCTTCGTCTTTTCCATTATCAGGACCATTCGCAACCGCAAGGATGCTCAAATCCATTTCTCTACGCAAAAATGACATTTCCTGCGCCAGGTTTATATGTGGCCCTCCTTCTCGCTCCTCGCTTCTCACTCCTCGCTCCTTCTAAAGAATCATCTTCTCAATCGGCACGACCAGGATTCCCTGGGCGCCGGCCTCGCGGAGGTTGTCGATGATGTTCCAGAAGTCGTTTTCGTTGATCACCGAATGCACCGAACTCCAGCCGCTCTCGGCGAGGGGCACCACCGTAGGGCTTTTCATGCCGGGCAGGATGCCCGTGATGGCCGGGATGGCGTCGTTGGGGGCGTTGAGCAGGATGTACTTGTTGTTGCGGGCCGCCTGCACCGACTTGATGCGGAACAGCAGCTTGTCGAGGATGTTCTGCCGGGCGTCGTCGAGGCCCGGGTTGGCGATCAGCACGGCCTCCGACCGGAAGATCACTTCCACCTCCTTGAGGCCGTTGCTCATCAGGGTGCTGCCCGAACTCACGATGTCACACACGGCGTCGGCGAGGCCGATGCTGGGGGCAATTTCCACCGAGCCGCTGATCTCGTGGATGTCGGCGCGCAGGCCGTGCTTTTCGAGGTAGCCCGACAGCAGCCGCGGGTACGAGGTGGCAATGCTCAGGCCCTGCAAATCACCGATGCCGTGGTACTCCTTCGACCGTTCGATGGCGACCGACAGCCGGCACTTCGAAAAGCCCAGCCGGTAGCTGAGCGTCACGGGCTTGTTTTTTTCCACCAGCACGTTTTCCCCCACAATGCCCACGTCGGCCACCCCGTCGGCCACGTAGCCCGGAATGTCGTCGTCGCGGAGGAAAAGCAGTTCGGCCGGGAAGTTGGACGACTCGGACTTGAGCTTGCCCGAGCCGCTGTAAAACTGGATGCCACACTCTTTGATCAGGCCCAGGGAGTCCTCACTCAAACGGCCGGACTTCTGGATGGCAATGCGTAAGTTGGAATTCATCGGTAATTCGGTAGTAAAGCGGTTTCGTTGGGCGGCAAAGGTAAACAAAGATTGGTAGTGAAAGGTTAAAGGTCATTGACCACTAAAAGAAGCACCTATGAACGACACGAACCCGGTTATCATCGTGGGAGCGGGCATTGCCGGGCTCTCCTGCGCCAACTACCTGCAACGGTTCGGCATCCCGTGCACCCTGCTGGAGGCCGGCGACCGGCCGGGCGGCCGGGCCCGCACCGACCTGGTGGAAGGCTTCCGGCTCGACCGCGGCTTCCAGATTTTCCTGACGGCCTACCCCGAGGCCCGGCAGTTGCTCGACTACGAGGCGCTGCACCTGAAAAATTTTCGCCAGGGCGCCGTCATCCGGCTGGGCGGCAAGTTTACCACGTTGCCCAACCCCCTGCGGGAGCCGCTGTCGGCGCCGCAGGCCCTGCTGTCGCCCGTGGGTTCGCTGGGCGACAAGCTCAAGGTGGTGCAACTCACCGCCCAGCTCGCCCCGCTCGGCGACGGGGAGATTTTCGGGGGCCCGGCCACCAGCACGCTGGCGTACTTGAGCGGCTTCGGCTGGAGCGAAAAGATGATCCGCAACTTCTTCCAGCCCTTCCTGGGGGGCATCTTCCTCGAAAAAGAACTGGTCACGTCGAGCCACTTCTTCCGGTTCGTGTTCCAGAAGTTTTACCAGGGCGACGCCGCCCTGCCCGCCGAGGGCATCGAGGCCCTGTCGCGGCAACTGGCGTCCCGGCTGCCGGCGGGTTCGTTGCGCACCGGCGTACGGGTGCAAGAAGTCACTGGCAATACCGTCCGGCTCGAAGGCGGCGAGTCCCTCACGGGCCGGGCGGTGGTGGTGGCAACCGATGCTTCGGCGGCGGCCCGCCTGCTGGGCGAACCCCTCCGGACCACCTTCAACCAGACCACCTGCGTGTACTTCGCCGCCGACGCCTCGCCCCTGGGCACGCCCATGCTGGTCATCAACGCCCAGCCGGGGAGCCTGGTCAACCACCTGGCCGTGCCCAGCGACGTAGCCCCTGCGTACGCCCCGCCGGGCAAGAGCCTCGTATCGGTAAACCTCGTGGGGCAGGCCGGCCCGGCCGGCCCCGAACTGCTGGGGGCCATCCGCAGCGAACTGGCGGGCTGGTTCGGGGAGGCCGTGCACGGCTGGCGGCACCTGCGCACGTACGCCATTCCGGAGGCCCTGCCCCGGTTTACGGCGGGGCAGCCGGGGGAGGAAGTCCTCAAACTGGCCGATGGACTCTACCGCTGCGGCGACTACGCGGCCTACCCGTCGTACAACGCTTCCATGCTCACGGGCCGCCACGTGGCCGAACAAATTGCCGGGAAATAACGCCCGGATGAACCGGATGAAAAGAATGGATCGGAGGATATTCATTTGAATGTTAAAAAGTTGCATTCAATCAGATGCGTGGTTTCCGATTCATGTCCGGATCAGGGCAACATTGGAAAGATTTTCGCAGTATACATCTGCTGCATCCATTTTCCATCACCGCGCAACATCCTTCTCATTCCTGCTGCTTATGAATCTTTTTATTTACGGTGCGTACGGCTACACCGGTGAGCTGATTACCCGGCTGGCAGCCAAAAGGGGGCATTTCCCTTTTTTGGGGGGAAGAGACAAAGAAAAGCTCCGCAAGCTGGCCCACGAACTGCAACTGCACTACGTGGCTTTCCCACTGGAAGACGCTGATACGCTCAACCGGGTGCTCAGTGAGTTCGACATCGTGATCAACTGCGCGGGCCCCTTCTCCAAAACGGCCGCGCCGCTGGTGGAAGCCTGCCTCTCCAACAAGGTGCACTACCTCGACATTACCGGCGAAATCGGGGTGTTCGAGTGGATTGCCGCCAAGGATGCCGAAGCCCGCGAAACCAACATTGTGCTGATGCCGGGCGTGGGCTTCGACGTGGTGCCCACCGACTGCCTGGCGGCGTTCCTCAAAAACCAACTGCCCGACGCCACCCACCTCGAACTGGCTTTTTACGGCGTGCAGGCCATGTCGCGGGGCACGGCCCTGACGGCCCTCGAAAACATTCACCGCGGCGGCGCCATCCGCGACAACGGCAAAATCCGCAAAGTCCCCGCCGCCTACGACACGCGGTACATCCCGTTTGCGCCGGGCAAAGAAATGCTGGCCGTCACCATTCCCTGGGGCGACGTGTCCACGGCCTGGCACAGCACGCGCATTCCCAACATCCGGGTGTACTCGGTGGTGAGCGAAAAAGCCCTGCAACTCATGAAAACGTCGCGGTACCTGGGGTGGCTGCTCAAGGCCCCGCCCGTGCAGCGGCAGCTCCGCACCCGGGTCAACCGCCTCGTGACGGGCCCCTCCGCCGAGCAGCGGGCCTCGGGCAAATCGTACATCTGGGGGGAAGTACGCAACGCGGCCGGCGACGTGGTGACGGCCCGGATGCAGACGCCCGAAGGCTACCAGCTTACCGCCATGACGGCCGTGCTGGCCGCCGAAACCCTCAACCGGGTCCGCATTCCCGCGGGCTACCACACGCCCTCTTCGGCCTTCGGCCCCGACTTCATCCTCGAAGCCAAAGGCGTAAAGCGCGAAATGCCGCAGCACAGCGAAGCGGTTTAGAAGAAGGAGTGAGAAGCGAGAAGTGAGGAGCGAGAAGAAACTGAACCGCAAGGATCGCAAAGAGAAGGCGCAAAGGGCGCAAAGTAGTACGCGTACGCCTTGCGGTCTTCGCGTCTCCTTTGCGCCCTTTGCGGTTGAGTTTCTTCTCACTCCTCGCTTCTCATTCCTCGCTCCTCCTCCACTACAACACCATTTTGTAGTGCTCGATGTCGCACTCGAAGAACAGGTCGCCGACGGGCCGGAAGCCGAACTTGGCGTACAGGGGCATGGCCGTCACCTGGGCGTGCAGGTACATGGGCTGGCCGTGGTACTGCGGGTGCTGCCGCACGTCTTCGAGCACGGCCCGTACCAGCGCGGAGCCCACCTGGCGGCCCCGGTACCGTTGCAATACGGCAAATCTTTCGAGTTTGACGCCCTTTTCGGTAAAACGCCAGCGGGCCGTGCCGGCGGGTTCGCCGCCGGCGTAGGCCAAAAAGTGCCGGGAGGTGGCTTCGTGTTCGTCGTACTCCTCCTCGGCCGGCACGCGTTGTTCGTCCACGAATACCGCTTCGCGGATGCGGAAGGCAACCTGCTGGGCTGCCGGGTCGGTAATGCGTCGGGCTTCAATCATGCAGAGAAGGAACTGGGTAGGTGGTTCGTTGCGGATGGTTGGTTGTTCGTACCTGGTGGTTCGTGCTGCGGTGCTTCGTACGGGTGCCGTTCCCGATCCTCCGGTCTCCGGCCTCCTTTCCTCCGGTCGCTCTCTTTTAATCCAGCAGGACGAGGCGGCGGATCTGGGTTTCGGCCGGGGTGCTGATGCGGACGACGTACACGCCGGCGTGCAGGGCTTGCAGGTACATGGTGGCCGTGGTGCTGGACGTAGACGGGTATACCTGCTCGTGCACCGGGCGGCCCTGGCTGTTGAACACCGTGATGTTGACGGCCTGGCGGCCTTTGAGCAACAATTCCACGTTGACGATCCGGTCGTCGGGGTCAGCGGGGTTGGGGAACAGGTTTACCGTCAGTTGCTCCCGTTCGGGCGCCGGCCGTTTGGCCCACTCCACGAGGGCTTTGCGCCGCGGACTCAGTTCGAGCACCTGCCGGATGCGTTCCTTCTGGCCCTGCGTAAACACGTTCATGCACTCGTCGGGCGAATAGTCCATGAAGTTTTCGGTCATGTTGCGGGTGCGCACGCCGGTGCATTCCGAAAAGAGTTCCCGGCACTCGGTTGACTGGTTGGGTTCGCCGGCGGCGGGCGTGTCGCTGATGAAATCTTCGCCGCAGAAGCAGTCTTCGCCGTCGCAGAGGATGTCGCCCCAGGTGTGCAGCAGGCCCAGCCAGTGCCCTACCTCGTGGGTGGTGGTGCGGCCCTTCTTGTAAACGCTCCGGTTGTCGGGGTCGGTGATGACGCCGAAGGCCGTGTAATCAATGACCACGCCGTCGGTGGTGGCCAGGCCGTTCTCGGGGGCCAGCCCGTCCAGGCCGGTCATGTCGGGAAACTGGGCGTAGCCAATGAAATCGGCGGCAAGGTCGGTCACCCAGATGTTGAGGTACCGGTCGCTGGGCCAGTAAACAATGTCGGCCAGCAGGTCCATTTCGCTGGTGGAGAAAGTAGCCCGCGCGTTATAGTTGCGGGTGATGCCGCTGGTGGTTCCGCCCCGCGGGTTGCGGTCGGCCAGCCGGAACTCAATGTTTACGTTGGCGCCCACGGGGTTGGTATTGAAGCCGGGCGTGCCTGCTCTCCGCTGGTAATCCTGGTTGAGCACCTCGATCTGGGAGCGGATCTGGGCGTTGGACAGGTTGGGGTTGTTGGGGCCGCCCACGTTCCGGCTGATGTTGTCGTGCACCACGTGCACCACCACCGGGATGATGATCTTCTCTTCGGCCGTCCGGCCCCCCGGGCGGGCCGAAGCCTGCCGTTCGCGCACCAGCCGGTTGAGCAGGTCACGGCCTTCGGCGTAGCTGCGGTTCTGCCGGCGGAGCAGGGAGTCGTAGCGTTCGGAAGCGCAATTCTTGGGGGTTTGGGCGGCGGCCGGGAGGGCGAGGCACAGCCAGGCAAAAAGCAGCAAACCGCCCGGGAAGGAGAGTCGTCCCGGGCGGGCAATGCGTTTAGGGGGCGGAACGTTGTTTGCCGTTTTCGGCATCTAATTGAGCGTAAGCGTTGATGATTTCTTTTACGAGCCGGTGGCGTACCACGTCCTTGGCATCCAGTTTAACGAAATCAATGCCGTTTACATTTTGTAACACGTGCAAAGATTCAATGAGTCCCGACTTCTGGTTGCGGGGCAGGTCAATCTGCGACTGGTCACCGGTGACGATCACCTTGGAATGCGGGCCCATGCGCGTGAGGAACATTTTCATCTGCATGGTCGTGGTGTTCTGGGCCTCGTCCAGCAGGATGAATGCGTTGTGCAACGTCCGTCCGCGCATGTACGCCAGCGGCGCAATCTCAATGATACGATTATCCAGGTAATACTTCAACTTTTCCGGCGGAATCATGTCGTCGAGGGCGTCGTAGATGGGCCGCAGGTACGGGTCAATCTTCTCTTTGAGGTCGCCGGGCAGGAAGCCCAGGTTCTCGCCGGCTTCCACGGCCGGGCGGGTGATCACGATCTTCTTGACCTCCTTGTTTTTGAGGGCTTTTACGGCCATGGCCACCGAAATGTACGTTTTGCCCGTACCGGCGGGCCCGATGGCAAACACCAGGTCGTGCCGGGCCGCACTCTCCACGAGGCGCCGCTGGTTTTCGGTCTTCGGCTTGATGGCCGTGCCCTTGGTGCCGTACAGGAGCACGTCGGGGCCCGATTCGGGCATACCCACCGCCGCCTCGGCGTCGGTGTCCTGCTGGATGTAGTTTTGCACGTTTTCCTGGGTGATTTTCCCGTATTTGTGGTAATGGTCGAGCAAGGAGTTGAGAATGTCGTTGATGCGCACGATTTCGGGCGTACTGCCTTTGATGCGGATCTCGTTGCCGCGCGAAATGATGCGGCTGCCCGGAAAGGCGGCGGCTACCTCGCGGATGTTGTTGTTTTCCACCCCCAGAAATTCAGGAAGGGAGACGTTTTCTAAGGTGATTACTTTTTCTACCAATCGCGTCGGGTCTGTTAAGGGGTTGTAAAAAATTTAGGTTCAAGCGGGTTTGCTTCGTGCGGCCGGCCGCCTAACTTGCCGGCACCGGCGTTCAGCTTACCCGTTGAACGTCTAAAAAAAGCGATTTGTTCATTCACTGCCAACTTTCCGGCCGTATTTCTCTCCCTCTTTTCCGCTTATGCTGATCCGCGTGGTGCGCATGACTTTCCGGCCCGACGGGGTCGCCCCTTTCCTGGACCTGTTCGCGGCTTCCCGGCCGCTCATCCGGGCGTTTCCGGGCTGCCGGCACCTGGAGCTGTGGCGCGACGCCGACCAGCCGGAGGTGTTTTGCACCTACAGCCACTGGGAAAGCGAGGCGGCCCTGGAAGCCTACCGGCAGTCGGAACTGTTCCGGGGTACGTGGGCCCGCACCAAGCCGCTGTTTGCCGCCAAGGCGCAGGCTTTTTCGGTGCGGCCGGTGCCGGAGGGGTAAGGGCAAAAATACGTGGCGGGCAAGCTTGGGCGTTTGGCGAAAAAATGTAATTTTGCCTCCCCACTCCCAAGCCTAGGTGGCGGAACTGGTAGACGCGCACGACTCAAAATCGTGTTCCTTCACGGAGTGCCGGTTCGATCCCGGCCCTGGGTACGAAGAAGCCCCGAACTCGCAAGATTCGGGGCTTTTTTATTGTGCTGCCTGTTTCATTGAATGATTGGGAACACTGAAGGCAGTCTTGTAAATCAATTGGCCCCGGCAAATCATTCCAAGTCATCCATCCGCTCCGAAATCCGTACATTTACGCTATGGAAAAGCCAGTAAAGCGTGCTACAAGCCGGGTATCCCCGAAAACAAAAAATACGGCCAAGACTGCGCATTCTGCTCGTACGCCGGAGGAAGCCATTCTCAAACTTGCACAAAGCGGACAATTGGCGGAGGCGGGCCAAAAGGCGATCAGGGCTTCTTTTCGCAAAGGGATTGCCGTAACCATCTTGGAAGGTGATGACATCATCAGACTGCATCCTGACGGGAGCAGAACGTTCGTTAAGAAGCTATCCCCTAATAAGGGCGTGAATGACAATGGTTAGTACTTACCTGAGTAATGGCACGACTACGCATCATTGCTGGTCCAAATGGCTCCGGCAAAACCACGCTTACGCATTTCCTCCGTCAACAACACAATCTCAATTTTGGGCACTACATCAATGCAGACGAATTAGAGGAATGGCTAAAGCGTAATGAAAGAATTAGCTTCCGCCGTTTTGGCTTAAAAATTACGGCCCCGCAAGTATTTGAGGAGTTCTTCCATCAGCATGTACTTGCCTCCAGATGTGGCAATGTGTCTTTTACAATCAGGAGAAATACGTTGTACCTGGAATCACCTCTCGAACATTATTCTTATTTCACCGCTTTGTTTGCTGATTTTCTTCGTGAACAATTGTTGGAAAGCAAATCTTCCTTTGCCTTCGAAACGGTTATGTCCGGTGCAGATAAAATCGCTTTTTTGGGAAAAGCCAGACAAGCAGGATATCGCATCTACTTGTATTTCATCTGCATTGATGACGTTTTTATTAATAAAGACCGCGTGGAGAACCGTGTACAGAAAGGGGGACATAACGTACCCGAAGAGAAAATAGAAGCTCGTTACTATAAAACATTGGAGCAACTGGCAAAAGCTGTACAGTTTACGAATCGGGCTTACTTTTTTGATAATTCCGGAACCGAGCACCGATTTATAGCCGAAGTCACAGACGGCACAGAAAGCAAGTTCCATTCAACAGACATACCGGGATGGCTGCGAGCCTATCTGCCTGACATCTTTATACCGTAAATTCAATAAGTTGAGGGGGGGTACAATCGCATTCCTTACACTGAGTGCCGGTTCGATCCCGACCCTGGGTACGAAGAAGCCCCGAACTCGCAAGATTTGGGGCTTTTTTATTTTGTATCTTTCCGTTGGTTGCCACCCCTCAAAGCCGCTTGACCATGAACGACACAACCCGGCAAACCGCCCACGCTTTTCTTACCGTTTACAAGGCCCTGTCCGAGCAGGTACAGGCCGAGGTACGGCAATTAATTATGCAGGACGCCGGGCAAGAGCCGACACCGGTTCTCCCCAACCGCAAACGCCTCACGGACTTCCTCAGGGCCAACCCGGTACAGATTCCGGCCGACTTTAAATTTAACCGGGAGGAGGCCAATGAGCGGTAAGACTTTCCTGGATACCAACTTTCTGATCTACTCCGTGAACACATCATTAATGAAGTTTATAGATTAATATTGATTACAACAGCGCACAAGTTCTACCTCCCCTTCTACTCTGCTCCTTTCCCCCATAATTCTTTGAAGATTTGCCAAAAAAGCAAGTTCCACGGCCCCAACTCAACACCCAGTTGTATTAAACAAGGATGTACAATTTCGCACAGGGCGAACACATGGGTCTGAATCAACTCCCAGTTGAAATACAAATCCTTCCCTGTACTGAACAAAATTCCTTTGTTTTTCCATATCCATCGGCCAACGCTTTTAGCACCGGTTTCTTTGTTACGCTGCCTTTTGTGTTTATTGGCAATTCGCTCGCGTTGCCGGCGCTTCAAATGTTGGCTGCTCTTTGCCATAGTGATAGTAGTTTTTAAATCTTGGCGAAAGGTCCAAAATTCAAGAGGCAGCCCAAACGCTAGTTCCACAGTTTTAAAGATGACGGCTCAGCAGGGACAGAAAAGGAGAGGGCTCTAATATGGTTGCAGAGCCCTGCTGAAAAAGTCAGTTAAGAAGTTGTGATTCAGAACTTCGCGTAAAGCCGGCTTCAAAACCTCAGCTAAAGCGAATAGAACTATTGATAGGTACAAGCAAGCGGACGCTTGGGAGGGAAAGGCACAGGCGGACGCCTGCGCCAGCGGGCTTAATTTCCAGCATAAATACACTTCCATTAATGCTTGCTACCGTGGATGCTGTTTCTTACAAACGCCTTTTGAGAGGAAGCGCACACTGGACCTTCTTCTAAAAAATAGGTTCCAAACGCGTAGTCGTCCTGCTTTCGGCTGCTGGCGCAGGCGTCCGCCTGTGCCTTTCCCTCCCAAGCGTCCGCTTGCTTCTCCTCAGCGTTTTGAATCACATTGCCTTTACGATGCGCCAATCTTCCCAGGTGTTCATAGCTTCTAGTTTCCTAGACTATTCTTTCCCCTCCTTCCCAATGCAGGCCAACGCCTCCGCGAATTGGTCAAGCCGCAATTCGAATACTGGCGCCAGGGCCACTGCCTCTGGCAGCGTAATGGTGGCCTTATCATTCGTACGCAGGTACGCCAGCCGCTTGCGGTCAATGCCGCTTTTGGTGATTACATGACTGATGGCAAAACCCTTCTGCTCAACAAGGCGGCCAAGGGGTGTTAACTTCGATGGTCTTTGTGGCATGATGTACCAAATTTAGCGCAATATGTACACCAAATGCATATAATGGAAACCTGAGTACCTTAACCACACAAATATTGGCGATTAAAGCACACTTTATCTTGCAAATGAGTCATTATGTACTATATTTGAGATATAATAGCACCAATAATAGCCACTTTCATTTAAGCCGACAGCCTATCGAAGCTTTTCTCCATTCACCCTTCACCCCTTCAACCTATGCCCGTAAGAGTAACAAACGACCGCCTCATCATTGAAATCCCCACTACCCAGCCGGCCGAACTGTACGCTGACCTGTCCAGCGAACTGGTAACCCTCCTGCAAGAGGTATCCGACCCGGAACGGGCCATTATGCACAACATCTGGAACGTGCTCGAACTCACCCGGGCATTGGTAGCCGACCCGGAGACGTTCGCCGACAGCAAGCGATTGGAGAGGTAAGGCGCGGCAACCCGGCAGCAGGCACCAGAAAAGGGCGGTTTGGTACTGCATGGTCAGCCGGGTGTAAAAAAAAAGCGCAAAGGCCGGCAGTGCCGGCCTTTGCGCTTTACCCAGGCTGTCGCCGGGTTGTGGTTAATACAGCGACCGCAGGGTGATCCGGTCGTAGAGGCCAAACTCACCCGTTTCGGTGGAGCTGAAGCAGGCCGTCATCACCGAGTTGGCGTCGTAGCCGGTGGGCGTTTCGGGCACGTGGATGGCGCCGATCGTACCGGTACCTTCGTTGGAAACCGCCCCGCCGCAAGACAGCGAACGGTTGAACCAGTCGGTGTGGCGCAGGCCGAGGCAGTGACCGATCTCGTGCGTCATCACGTGCTCCATCACGTCCGTGCTGTAGGCGCTGGTGCCCGACCGGATCTCCACCCACTTGTAGGGGTTGCCGCCGGAGGGGAAACCGGCCTGCCCGCCGGCCGCACCGGTTACCTTGTACACCACGATGTCGTACCCGGTGGAATTGGCGCCGAAGGCCAGCACGAAGTTCAACTGGAACGTGGGGCCGTACAGCGCCCGGTAGTTGGCAATGGCGTACTGGAGGCCCGTGACCATTTTGGGATCCAGGGCGTTGACGCCGCTGTTCCAGCCCAGCACCCGGATGGTACGGGGCGAAGGGGTGACCAGGTTGGTGGTGTGGTACTGCTCGTTCACCGCCCCGAGGCTGTGCAGGGGGCTGCTCAGCATGGACGCCAGGTTTTCGGGCGTAATCACGATGTCGCCCTCCAGCAGGTAGTTCATCTTATCCGACTTGTTGCCGTCAAGGCCGACTGCCGGCACCATCCGGATGTCGCTGGCGTCGAAGCCCAGCTTGACGAACTGCTTTTTCACTTCATCGGATACCTTGTTCTGGGCGTCATCGGTTGCTGCGGCGGCAGCGTCGGACTGCGGGGCGACTTCTTTCTGGGTACAGGCTTCGAGCAGGAACAAAAAGAGCACTACAACCGCCACGGCGGCTGAAAAACGGTTTAATCTGGTCATGGTTTTAAAATTAGGTAGGTGGGGGAAGAGGGGGAATGGTTGGGGTTGGACTGCAAGAGGGTCTTCCGGCGGGAGCCGGCACGGCAAAAGTTTTCGAACGAACGCCAAACGTCTGCCTGACTGCTGACAGGTGCTTGGTTGATGAGTGGGTTGGTGATTAGCTTTTCTTCATTTGCGCGGTTTTTGGGCGGGTAACGGAATGGCAGGGGCATATTAAGATCACACGGAGGCCCGGCGGCACCCGTACGGGGTGCAGGGTCCATCCTGGTTCCACCCGGGTACTTTCGGACCCGGACGGCACAAACCATGCGGATTGGTATTGATTAGCGGAAAGGCAGGGCAAAGCAGGATCGGCAAGGGCAGGCTTTTAAGGGGAGTGTTCACTGTACGTCTCCCTTTACGCGCCGCAGCGTAACGATTATGGCAGGTTTTGACTCACGGGGCAGCGATGCGCCGGCCAGGTGAGCTGGGGGGTGTTCCCGGGTAAGTCAGGCAATCAGGGAGGCAGTCACTCTCCGGTTGCGCTATTGACGATGTAAAAGTACATCCCGCTTTCGCAGCATGAAATACCTATTTTTAGGTATTTTTTTCGCCTGCCGCCCGCCTCCACCAAATATCATACTGCAAACCCTCTTTTACCCTGCATCCGGGTTGAAGTCCTTGAACGTCCGCTGGATCTGGCTGTCGGTGGCTTTGTTCTTGTTCTGCCAGCCGGCGTTCAGTTCCAGGGCCACCAGCCCTTTCAGGTTCATCAGCGCCACGAACTCGTCGAGCTCCTTGATGAACTCGGGGCGGCGGCGCTGCGACTTGAGCGTGTACTTGCGGGCAAAAATGTCGCCCTTGAGTTGCAGTTCGTTCTTTTTGTCCATGATGTAATTGAGCCGCTCCACCAGGTCCTTGGTGGATTTGCCGATCACCTCGGTGGCTTCGAGGGTGCCCAGCGTCATCACGCTGGTGCCGCCGATGGTGGATACCAGTTTGGCCGTGTTGGGCGTCTGGATGGTCACCGGGGCCACGCCCGACACTGCTCCCAGCGAAGCGTTGAGCACCGAACGGCCCTTCTTGCCCCGGCGGGCCCGGCGGTAGTCGCGCTTGAGCTTTTCCTCCGACTCCTTGAGTTGTTCGAGCAGGTCGAAGGCCCGCACCAGCGCCGTGCGGTACTGGGTGTAGAGCTGCTGGTCCTTTTCGGCCTCGTTCACGGTGTTGGTGATGGCAAACCGGATTTTGATCTCGTCGCGCTTCTGGGCCTTGTCAATCACGAAGAAGCTCACGTTGAAGGCCACCGAGTCGAGCGGGTCGCGCACGAATTCGTAGCCCGGGTTCCAGATGAATTCGTACTGCGCGGCGGTATTCTTCACCAGGGCCGCCTTGGGCACGTTGGGGTTGTCGGACACGAAGCCGAAGGAGGCAATGTCGTCGTCGCCGTTGGGGTCGGCCAGGTAAAACTTGAGGTTCACGGTGGCATTTTCGGGGTAGCGGACGGCGTTGCCGCCGGGCACCACCGACACCGTGGGCGGCAGGTCGAGGGAGGTGGCCTCTACCTTGAACCGGCCCTTGCTGCGGCTCTTGGCGGGCTGGTCTTCGGCAAAAAACTCAATGTACAACGGCTTGTTTTTCACCGCGTTGAATTGCGAGAGGGACGGCTTCCAGGAAAATTCGCCGCCGGAGGAGAGTTTGGCCCCTTCGGGCATCTGGTCCACGATGGGAATGAACACCACCGGGTCGCCGTCCTCGTCGCGGGCGGCGTTGGGGTCAATCTGGTAGACGTTGGGCTTGTTGTACTGCACGTAGAAGGGCTTGAGTTCGCCCACCTGGGGCGGCCGGTTCACGTGGGCCACCTTGAAGGGTACGGTGTGGGTGCCCGACTCGTTTTTCTCGTTGGTGACCCGGAAGGTCACCTCGGCGGTGCGGGTGGCGGCGAGGCGGTCCACGAAGTCGTGGCCGGGCGTCCAGGCGAAGTGGCCCGTGGAGTCGAAGGTCATGCCCGCCTGTTGGCCCGACACGATGGCGTAGGTGTATTGCTGGCCCGTGCCGCCGGTGGCGTGCAGGTCAAATTCGAGGGGGCGGCCTTCCTGGAGATTGCTCCACCCGGCCTCTTCCGGGAAAGCCAGTTGGATGGGCGAAGCCGCGGAGTCGGCGGCGGGGGTAGCGGCGCCCTGCTGCGCGCGGCCGGCCAGGACTGCCGAGCAGAAGACCAAAAAAGCCAGAACTGTTTCTTTCATGGAAACGGGTTTATGATGAACCGGAACGGTGGCGCAAGTTAATCACCAGAATGATAATACTCCCGCCCTTCGGGGCCGGTCCGGGCCGTAGCCGGTACATCTTCTCCCGCTTTTTTGCGTAGGAGCCGTATCCGGGCTCTACAACTTACAACCTAACTACAGTTTACAACCTAACTACACTGCACATGGAATACCGCAAATTGGGAGAGACCTCCCTGAAGATTACGCCCATTGCTTTCGGCGCCTGGGCGGCCGGGGGCTGGATGTGGGGCGGCACCGACCAGCAGGAAGCCGTGGCGGCCATCCGCCGGTCGGTGGAACTGGGCGTGACCACCATTGACACGGCGCCCGTGTACGGGTTCGGGCTCAGCGAACAGATCGTCGGGGAGGCGATCCGGGGCATGCGGAACCGGGTGGAAATCCTGACCAAGTTCGGCATGCGCTGGGACAGCACGCGGGGCCAGTTCGCCTTCGATTCGCAGGACGCCGGGGGCAAGCCCGCCAAAATCTACAAGTACGCCGGCCGCGACAGCGTGGTCCGGGAGTGCGAAGAGAGCCTCAAACGCCTGGGCACCGACTACATTGACCTGCTCCAGATCCACTGGCCCGACCCTACCACGCCCATTGACGAGACGTTCGAGGCGGTGTCGCGGCTGCTCGACGCGGGCAAGATCCGGGCGGCCGGGGTGAGCAACTACAACGCGGAGCAACTGGCGGCGGCCCGCCGGACCATGCCCATTGCCTCCAACCAGGTGCCCTACAGCATGGTGAAGCGCGACATTGAAGCCGACGTGGTGCCGTACTGCCTGGCGCACAACGTGGGCATCCTGGCCTACAGCCCGCTGCAACGCGGCCTGCTCACGGGCAAGATGCAACCCGGCCACGCCTTCTCCCCCGGCGACCACCGGGCGGGCCTCCCCTACTTCAAGGACGAAAACCTGCGGCGCACGGCCGGTTTCCTGGACCGGATCAAGCCGCTGGCCGACGAGAAGGGCTGCACGCTGTCGCAACTGGTGATCGCCTGGACGATCCGGCAGCCCGGCATTACCTGCGCCCTGGTGGGAGCCCGCAACCCCAAACAGGCCGAAGAAAACGCCGCCGCCGCCAACGTGCAACTGAGCCGGGAAGAACTCGAAACGATCACCGCCCAGCTCGGCCGCCTGGAACTGGTACCTTAGACCGGAGACCGGAGACGGAACGACCGGAGACCGGAGGAAGGGAGACCGGAGGAGGCGTGCCCATGCATTGCCGGGATGCGGGCTGGTTTCGTGCAAGAGCAGAGAGAAAGGGAAAAGGGAGGCAGGAAGCATACGCGGAAACGTCAGCCGTGCCTTTTTCCTTTCTTCCTTTTGGCTCAATTCATTCGCATTGCCAACCCTTTTCTACACGGCATGGGCACGCCTCCTCCGGTCTCCCTTCCTCCGGTCTCCGGTCGTTCCGGCGTATACCTACTAATAGGTATTTTTCTGTCCGGGCCAAAATATTTTTTTTCCGCTTCTTTAACGGAATCGTTTATCGGCTGGCTTCGAACGATCCAATTCCGCCTCCGTAATGATTCGCAAAAACCGGACACGGCATTTGAAACAGGATGAGTGTTGGTAACACAGGTAAAAGGTGGTTTTACGAAAAAAACGACTGGAAAACGCGGTGCAGCCCGGTATATCTCCCCTTTAGTCAATGGCCTTAACGCCGCATTGAACGGTCCGCCGTTGAAAATTTGGGCCGCCGGCGTTGCATAACGGTTTACCCGTTGCTGAGGGCAGCCGCCCGTCTGCCGGAATAAAAGCCAAAGGACCAAGCCCGCCGGTCCCGGAAAGGCCGTTCAAAAATTCACGAATGCGTGAACCGCCCCTCCCGGAGTGCTCAATAAGGGCTTGACTTCCAAGCGAAAGTAAATTAAAATTGCATAAGAATATATGCACGTACCATTTACGGCCAATCCGTCTTTCGGAGGCTTTATTCCGGGAAGCAGTGCCCGGGTAACCGCCGTTCGTTACGCAGCAAACCATACCCGGGAATTTCCCACGCTGGGAAGGCCCGCAAAGAGCAACCCATGACGTACGCATACCCGAGCCGGCCCTCTCTTGGCCCTTCGCAGTACACCGCCCGCCCCCTTGCCGGCGAAACCGCTCTTTTGTCCCTCCCCTCCGACCCACTGATTCAGTTCCTGTTGCGCTTACTGCCATTGCGCTTATTGCGTTTCCGCTTTTCCTTGCAAAACGCGGCCCGCCGCCCCGTTTCCTGCATTGCCTTTGCCAACCACCATCAACCATCCAAAGCACCTATGAAAACGATTTACACCCGTCCGCCCGGCCCCACTCCCGGCGGCCCCCGCCCCGCCCCTTGCCGCCCCTCGCCGGCGGTCAGCTAACGCAGCCCCAACCAGCACCCGTTCATAAACCCTTTCCCGCCCCGCGGGAGTGGGCGTGTACTCTTTTGCGCCATTAATTTCCGTTCAACATGCCCTACAACTACCTTCACAACCAGGCAGGACGGGGAAGCCATGCTTCCTTCGCCTGCGAGCAACCCCACAGAACAGGCTGGAGCCCATCGCAGCTCGCCTTTGCGCAAACCACCGTGGCAGCCCGGATGCTGCAATACCTGGCCTTTTTCATTGCCCTGCTGCTCACCCCGGCGGCCTTCGGGCAGGCCGTCACCGTGGATGGCAACTCCAACGACTGGAAATGGATTTACAAGCCCAACGGCCTGCCCCTGCCCGCCGGGGTAACCACCAACGCCTTTTACGGTGACGGCATCAACGACGTGGCCGACGATGCTTTTTCCAGCGCCAAGGACTACGAAGACATCAACCAGTGGTCGTGGAACCTGAACGGCGCCAACGACAAGGGCGACATTGAACACGGCGCGGCTTTCATCGAAGACGGCCGCCTGTACTTCGCCTCCGACCGCTTCGCCCAGAACGGCAACGCGGCGCTGGGCATCTGGTTCCTCAAAGACAACGTGCAGAAAATGACCGTGAACGGCATGAACAAGTTCGACGGCCAGCACCAGGTGGGCGACCTGCTGATCGTGTCGCAGTTCACCAACGGGGGGACGGTGCCCACCATCGAAGTGTACAAGTGGGTGGGTTCCGGCGGCAACGTCAGCGGCACCCTGCAAAAACTGACCGTCAACAGCAACCTCTACAAAGCCGCCGTAAACGGTGGAACGCTCAGCCCGAGCCCCTGGCCCTACACCTCCAAGACGCTGCCCGCCGGCCAGATTCCGGCCGGTGGCTTTTTCGAAGGGTACGTAGACCTGTCAGCCATTTCCGGCGTTGACCTCTGCTTTACCTCGTTCCTGTTCACCACCAGCCAGTCGCAGGAACTTACCGACGCGCTGAACGACTTCCTGCTGGGCCAGTTTGCCTCCAAGCCCATCGTGCAACTGGCGGGCAAAACCGTGTGCGCCGGCGACCCGGCCACGCTTACCGCCGTAATCACCAACAACTCGGGCGTGCCGCCGTTCACCTACACCTGGACCGTGCCGCAAGGCGCCACGAACCCCGGCAACGTAGTCAGCTTTGCCGCCACGGTCACGGGCACCTACACCGTGAAGGTTACGGGCAGCAACGGGTGTTCGTCAGAACCCGCTTCGGCCAGCGTTACCATCAAGCCGGCCCTGGGCCTCACGCTGAGCAAGACCGACGTCAAGTGCTTCAACGGCAGCAACGGCACCATCACGGCCCAGGCCAGCGGCGGTCCGGGCACGTACAATTACGAACTGAGCCAGAACGGCAACCTGATCGCCACCAACCAAACTGGTCTGTTTACGGGCCTGGGCGACGGCAACTACTCGGTTGAAGTGTCGGCTGCCAACTCCTGCCCCACCAGCAAGTCAATCACCATTGGCCAACCGGCCGCAGCCCTTACGCTTTCTTCCACCGACGTGGACGTGAAGTGCAACGGCAATGCCACGGGCAGCATCTCCCTGACGGTGAACGGCGGTACTGAGCCCTATACCTACGTGTGGACCAAGAACGGTGCAAACTTCGCTACTTCGCAAGACCTCTCCGGCTTAGGGGCGGGTACGTACAAAGTGGTGGTAACCGATGCCAACGACTGCGTAGCCGACAAAACCATCACCATTTCCCAACCCGCAGCCTTGACGCTTTCTTCTACCGACGTAGACGTAAAGTGTAATGGCAACACGACCGGCAGCATCGCCTTGACGGTAAACGGTGGTACGTCTCCCTACAGCTACCAGTGGACCAAGAACGGTGCAAACTACGCTACTACGCAGGATTTGACGGGCTTAGGGGCGGGCACTTACAAGGTCGTGGTAACGGATGCCAATGGCTGTACGGAAGACAAGACGATTACGATTTCTCAACCCGCAGCCCTGTCGCTTTCCAGCACGGATGTAGACGTAAAATGCAACGGCAACACGACCGGCAGCATCGCCTTGACAGTGAACGGCGGTACTTCTCCCTACAGCTACCAGTGGACCAAGAACGGCGCGAACTTCGCTACTTCGCAAGACCTCACCGGTTTGGGTGCCGGTACTTACAAGGTGGTGGTAACCGATGCCAACGACTGCACCGAAGACAAGACCATCACCATTTCTCAACCCGCAGCGTTAACATTGTCTTCTACCGATGTAGATGTAAAATGCAATGGCAACACGACCGGCAGCATCGCCCTCACTGTAAACGGCGGTACTTCCCCGTACAGCTACCAGTGGACCAAGAACGGTGCAAACTTCGCCACTTCGCAAGACCTGAGCAATCTCGGTGCTGGTACTTACAAGGTCGTAGTAACGGATGCCAACGACTGCACCGAAGACAAGACGATTACGATTTCTCAACCCGCAGCCCTCACGCTTTCTTCTACCGACGTAGACGTGAAATGTAATGGCAACACCACGGGTAGCATTTCCCTCACAGTAAACGGCGGTACGTCTCCCTACAGCTACCAGTGGACCAAGAACGGTGCAAACTTCGCTACTTCGCAAGACCTCTCCGGCTTAGGGGCGGGTACGTACAAAGTGGTGGTAAC
>CADCTQ010000085.1 GCA_902805615.1 uncultured Cytophagales bacterium | reverse complement strand
CCGGGGTGCACAGGCAGCGCCGTACTCAATACCCAATACTCAATTCTAAATACTTTTTCCAAAGATACGCGGAGAAACGGGGCGGGGCGCATGGGGTTGCCGAAAAAGGGGGCGGGGGTTTTCTCAATTAGCCAAAAAGTTTTACATTCACTCCGTTTGGGGTATCTTTCCGCAATGGTTTCGGGTCCGAAATCCGAATTGGCATAATTTTAGCGAACTAGCTGATGAATAAAATTTTACATCCTTTTTCCATGAAGAATTTTTTTGAAGCAGGGGTTGGCCGGTGGCTGTTGGCGGTCCTGATGGCTGTTGGCGTCGCCCAGGTGACCCAGGCGCAGAGTGACGTGTTCAGCGGGGCGAAAGTAGCCCTGAAAGCCGGCAACTCCCACGACCTGGCCCGGCACTTCAACAACAACATCGAACTGATCGTAGAGTCCGAAAACGTGGAGTTTGACAAGGTGAGCAACACGCAGGCTGAACTGATTCTGAAAAATTTCTTCCAGAAAAACCCGGCCAAGGATTTTAATTACGTGCACCAGGGTTCCTCGCCGGAAGGGGCCCAGTACAGCACGGGCACCTACCAGGCCCACAACGGCAAGTACCTGGTATACATCGTGCTCAAGCAGTTCGGGGGCAAATACATGATTGACCGGATTGACTTCCGCCGCGAATAAAACGACCCGTCATCAACTTTACCCGGGGCAGCCACGTTTTTAAAGACGTGGCTTTTTTATTTTGCCACCCTTACCTTTGCGTCATGCCACTCACCTACCTCAGCCCCGAAGCCCTCGAACTGTTTATCCGGAACGCCCTCCGCGAAGACGTGGGGGACGGCGATCATTCTTCGCTGGCGTCCGTGCCGGCCACTGCCCGCAAACGGGCCCGGCTGCTCATCAAAGACACGGGGGTGCTGGCCGGCGCCGCCCTGGCTCCCATCATCTTCCGCGCCGTGGACCCGGACCTGGAAGTAACCCCGCTGCTGGAAGACGGGGCGTTGGTAAAGCCCGGCGACGTGGGCCTCACCGTGCAGGGCAAGGCGCAATCCATCCTGCAGGCCGAACGGCTGGTGCTCAACTGCATGCAGCGCATGAGCGGCATTGCCACCCGCACCCGCCACTTTACCGGGCTCATTGCCCACACCAAGGCCAAACTGCTCGACACGCGCAAGACCACGCCCAACTTCCGGATGATGGAAAAGTGGGCCGTCGTCATCGGCGGGGGCATCAACCACCGGTTCGGGCTCTTCGACATGATCATTCTCAAGGACAACCACGTGGACTACGCCGGCGGCATCACGCAGGCCATCCGGGCCACCCGCGACTACCTGCGCCGCACGAACAAGGACCTCAAGATCGTGGTCGAAACGCGCAGCCTCGACGAGGTGGACGAGGTGCTGGAGGTGGGCGGCGTGTACCGGATCATGCTGGACAATATGACGCCCGACCTCATGCGCGAGGCCGTAGCCCGCATCCACGGCAAGTACTTCACCGAAGCCTCCGGCGGCATCACCGAGGACACCATCGTGGCCGTGGCCGAAACCGGCGTGGACTTCATCTCCGTCGGCGCCCTTACGCATTCGATCAAAAGCCTCGACATCAGCCTGAAGGCGTATTAGTCTGAACCTTGCTGTCTGAACCATGATTTGCCTGATGAAAAGATGACCATGATGGGGGCGCGGTACATCAAGTTCATCCTTTCATCAAGCAAATCAAGGTTCAGACAAAATCACGGTTCAGACAATAATTATTACCTTTGCCGCGCCATTTTGGGCAGTGGCCCGCCCCGGCCGTGGGGCTGCCCGGATGATGGAGACCCAATCCTTTAATTCACGTTCCATCCATGTATTACCAACCTGAAAACCAGTTCCGCGGACAAGTCATCAAAACCAAAAAGTACGCCTTAGACTCCAAGAAGTATATCAGCATCGCCATGAAGCACCTGCTGCGCACGCAGTGGCGCTGGGCGGCCATCCCGGCGGGCCTCATCGTCATCAACATCATCCTCAACCTGACCGTCTACCCCAGCGTCTGGATCTACATCATCCCCATCCTGGTGGTGGCCGGGTACCTGGCCTTCTGGGCCATCCAGTTTACGGGCGTATCGCAACTGGAGCAGTACAAGGTGATGTTCCAGAAGATGCAGTACGAGATCAACAGCCAGCAGATCCTGGCCAAGCTCAACCAGCGGGAAGGCATGCAGATGAAGTGGGACATGATCAAAAGCGCCTACAAGGAAAAAGACCACTTCCTGCTGGTGCTGTCGCGGGCCCAGTTCCTGTACTGGCCCTTCGAAATCTTCACTTCCGACAACGACCTGCGGGCCACTGAGTCCATTCTCCGGCGCAAAAACCTCCTCAAAGACAAAGTGCAGAAGCCCGCGTAACCACCCGCTAACATTCAACCCCATTCCGAGTATGGATTACCGCATTGAAAAGGATACCATGGGCGAGGTAAAGGTACCCGCCGACAAGTACTGGGGCGCCCAGACCCAGCGTTCCCGCGAAAACTTCACCATCGGCGGCCACCTGATGCCCAAAGAAGTGATCCGGGCCTTTGCCATTCTCAAGAAAGCCGCCGCCCAAACCAACCAGGAACTGGGCGTGCTGGCCGCCGACAAGGCCGACATCATCTCCCGGGTGTGCGACGAAATCCTGGCCGGCAAGCTCGACGACGAGTTTCCGCTGGTGGTGTGGCAGACGGGCTCGGGTACGCAGTCGAACATGAACGTAAATGAAGTTGTCGCCAACCGCGGCCACGTACTGCTGGGTGGTAAACTTTCCGACGAGAAAAAGGCCCTCAACCCCAACGACGACGTCAACAAGTCGCAGTCGTCCAACGATACGTTTCCCACGGCCATGAGCATTGCCGCGTATTCGCTCATCGTGGAGCACACCATCCCGATGGTGCAGAAGCTGCGCAACACGCTGGCGCAGAAGTCGGAGGCGTTCAAGGACGTGGTGAAGATCGGCCGCACGCACTTCATGGACGCCACGCCGCTCACGCTGGGCCAGGAGTTTTCGGGCTACGTGGCGCAGCTTGACAATGGCCTGAAGGCCCTGCGCAACACGCTGGAGCACCTGGCCGAACTGGCCCTGGGCGGTACGGCCGTGGGCACGGGCCTCAACACGCCCAAGGGTTACTCGGAGCTGGTGGCGCAGAAGATCGGCGGCCTCACGGGACACCCGTTCAAGACGGCGCCCAACAAGTTTGAATCGCTGGCCGCCCACGACGCGGCGGTTGAAACGTCGGGTGCCTTGAAAACCCTGGCGGTTAGCCTGATGAAGATTGCCAACGACATCCGGATGTTGTCGTCGGGCCCCCGCAGCGGCATCGGCGAGATTTTCATTCCCGAAAACGAGCCGGGCTCTTCGATCATGCCGGGCAAGGTAAACCCCACGCAGGCCGAAGCCATGACGATGGTGTGCGCCCAGGTGATCGGCAACGACGCGGCCATTACGATTGGCGGCCTCAACGGGCACTTCGAACTGAACGTGTTCAAGCCGGTGATCATCTTCAACCTGCTGATGGCTGCCCGCCTCATCGGCGACGCCTGCGACTCGTTCGACCAGCACTGCGCCGTGGGCATCGAACCCAACCACCAGATGATCAACCGTCACGTGGAGAACTCCCTCATGCTGGTGACGGCGCTGAACCCGCACATCGGCTACTACAAGGCCGCCGAAATTGCCAAGAAGGCCCACAAGGAAGGCACTTCCCTCCGCGAATCGGCGCTGGCCCTGGGCTACCTCACCAACGAGCAGTTCGATCAGTGGGTAATCGCCAAGGACATGGTTGGCGGGTTGAAGTAAAAAGGGTTTCACGCAAAGGCGCAAAGAGGGAGCGCAAAGGATGCAAAGAAATAAACTGAACCGCAAGGGGCGCAAAGGAGACGCAAAGACCGCAAGGTGAACGCATACCTCTTTGCGCCCTTTGCGTCTTCTCTTTGCGCCTTTGCGTGAAACTCCCTTGTCAAAAGGAGATTTCGCATTCGAGCAAGGCGGAGCGCAAGCGGCCCCTTTCGCGGAAAAACTGATTGAAAGTGCCCCCTTCGTTGCGGTAGCCGGTCACCTCGTTGTCCTTGGGGTCAACGATGAAATATTCCCGGACGCCGTATTTCTCGTACACCTGGAACTTGCTCTTCAGGTCGTAGTAGGCCGAGGAAGGCGAAAGAATTTCGATGACCAGGTCGGGGGCGCCGTACACCCCGTCTTCCCGGACCAGGGTTGCTACCCGCGTTTCGGCAATGAATAAAAGATCGGGCTGGAAAGCGTTTTCTTCGTCGAAATACACGTCGGCCGGGGCGTGGAGCAGCAGCCCTAACCCGTTTTCGACAATGTGCCGGCCTAAGCCAATAACCAGGCGGGTAGAGAGGGCTTGGTGTTTGATTTTGGGGCCCGGCATATCAGGGTTTTCTCTTTCAATGATTTCGCCGTCAACTAGTTCGTATTTCGCCCCTTCCGGCAGTTTACGATAATCGGCCACGGTGGCCCGGGTCTTTGTAATCATGGCAGCTCTGATTTATCGAACGGCGTACATTTCCTGGCAAGCCTAATACCCCGAATCGCGCCAGGGCCGCGCCCTCACGTTGCGGGCCTTGACCACCACGTACAGCACCAGGTAGCTGAACAAGCCGACGAGTTCGAGAATGACAATGGCAAAGTCACGGCCGCTGGTGCAGGCTTCGAGCCGCCGCTGGTTCTGGATCATCTTGCCCCGGATGAACTCCACTTCGTTTTCGCCTTCCGCCAACTCGCCGGCGAGGCGGTACAGGGGATGGTCGGCGGGCAGGTTGCCGTTCACGGCTACGGACGTGCCGGCGGCGTTGGCCGGGACGTCGTTTTCCCGGGAAATGCGTTCGATCTTCTCTTTGATGCGGTCCATGCGGGTTTTCACCAGGTACAGTTCGTAGTCCAGGTCCACGGCGCTGTGCTGGATGCGTATTTCTTCCTTCCGGCTCTG
>CADCTQ010000084.1 GCA_902805615.1 uncultured Cytophagales bacterium | reverse complement strand
GCAAGCCCGAAGAACTCCTGGGCTGCCCGGTGCCGGACGTGGTGGGCGGGGAGGTTTACGCGAATGTACAACCATACATTGCCCGGGCCCTGGCCGGCGAACCGGTGAACTTTGAAACCCGGATGCCCTACGGGGAAGAACAGTTGAGATACATCCGCACGAGCTACGTGCCCGACGTGCAGGACGGCCAGACGGTGGGCTTTTACGCCCTCATCAGCGACGTGACCGAACAGGTGGGGGCCCGCCGGCAGGTGGAGCAGCGCGAACGGGAAGCGCAGGCCCTGGCCGGGAAGCTGGCCGCCGCCAACGCCGACCTCGTACTGGCCAACGAACAGCTCAAACGCACCAACACCGACCTGGACAACTTCGTGTACACGGCTTCCCACGACCTGAAAGCCCCCATTCTCAACGTGGAAGGACTGCTCAAAGCCCTGGAGCGGCAACTGGGCGCCGACCTCCGCGGGAAAGAGACCGTGCGGGAACTCTACGGGATGCTCTACGGCTCGGTCAACCGCTTCAAGGCCACCATCGGCGACCTCACCGAGGTGGCCCGCATCGGCAAGGAGAGTTCCGAGGACGTAGCCAGCCTCGCCGTGGACGCCGTGCTGAACGAGGTGCGGCAGGACCTGGCGCCGCAGATCGCCGAGGCGGGGGCCACGCTGGAGGTTTCGCTGGACTGCCCGCCGCTGCACTTCTCGCGCAAAAACCTCAAGAGCATCCTCTACAATCTGCTGGGCAACGCCGTCAAGTACCGCTCCCCGGACCGGCCGCCCCGGGTGCGCATCGCGTGCCGGGAGGAAGGCGCCTACCAGGTACTCACCGTGGCCGACAACGGGCTGGGCATGGACATGCGGCAGGAACACAAAATCTTCGCCCTCTTCAAGCGCCTGCACGCCCACGTGGAAGGCACTGGCATCGGCCTCTACATCGTGAAGCGGATGATCGAAAACGCCGGCGGACGCATCGAGGTCGAAAGCCAGGTGGGCGTGGGCACCACGTTCCGGGTGTACTTCCGGCGGGGAACGCTTGCGGATTGAAAAGCCGGGGTCCGCCGCTACTGGATGAGGACGTTGCGGCCCGCCGCCACCCGGCTCCCGCGGGTGAGTTGCAGGTGGTACATGCCCCTGGCGCAGCCCCGCAGGTCAACTTCTGCCTCGGCGGCGCCGGCGGCAATGGCTTTGCGGGCCACGACTTTCCCCTGCCCGTCGTACACGGTGAGTTGCGTGGCCGCACCGGCGACCGGCTCGAAGGCCACCACGAACTTGCCCCTGCCGGGGTTGGGGTACACCCGCAGCGCCGCCGTGGCCCGCGGCCGGGCAATCCCCGTGCACACGTTTACCAGCACCACCGTATCGGCCGTGGCCAGGCACCCGTTTTCGTTCACGTAGCGGTACGTGATCCGGAACGACCCGGGGCCGGTGGCCCGGGGGTCAAACGTGCCGTTGGGGGTAACCCCGGGTCCGCCGTAGGCGCCGCCGGCCGGTGAACCGCCCGTGAGGAGCACCGGGGACTGGTCGGCGCACAGGTCCACCGGGGGCACCAGGCTGACGGCGGGCAGGTCGTTTACCACCAGGTTGGCAGTGGCCGAGCCCGCGCACCCGTCCGGGTCAGTGTAGGTGTACGTGATGGGATACGTTCCCGCGGGGAGCCCGGCGGCGTTAATCCAGCCGTTGATCACCCCCGGACCGCTGTAGGTACCGCCGGCCGGGTAGCCCGGGCCCACCAATTGCCTCGCCTCATCCACCCGGCACACCGGGAGCAGGTACGGCAGTTGCACGTCCGGGGCGCGGCGCACCACCACGTCTATGCCGGCAACGGCCGTACAGCCCGTGGCGTTCCCGTACGCGTACGTGAGCCGGAACGTGCCGGGGCCGGCCGCCCGGGGGTCAAACGCGCCGTTCGTTACCCCGGTGCCCTGGTAAGTTCCCCCCGCCGGCCAGCCGCTGAGGGCGACGGGCTCCTGGCCCGTGCAAAGGGTGTCCAGGGGCACCAGGCGCACGTCCAGCCGCGGGTTCACGACGACGTCCGTGGTGTCGAATCCCGTGCAGCCGTCCGGGCTGGTGTACGTGTAGGTGAGCCGGTGGCGGCCCGCGGGAACCAGCGAAGGGTCAAACGAGCCGTTGCGCACGCCCAGGCCGCTGTAGCTGCCCCCGGCCGGGGTAGCCGCCGGCAGCGCAACCGGGCCCGCATCGGCGCACAACGGCCCGAGGCCCGCCAGGATGCGCACCGCCGGGACCGGGTTTACCCGCACCGCATGGGTTACGCTGCTTACGCACCCAATGGCGTTCTTCACGCTGACCGTGACCAGGGTATCGCGCGTGAGCGGGGGAAGGACCAGGTACGGACCGGTGACGCCGTTGCCCCAGTCGTAGGAAGTGGCTCCCGATGCCGTCAGTATAACGCCTGATCCCTGGCAGGCGGCCCCGGGCGTAATGGTGACCACCGGCGCGGCCGTCACCACGAGGGTATCGGTAAACGTGCCTCCCGCGCCAAAGGCATTGGCAGCCGTGAGGGAAACCAGGTAGACGCCGGGATGGGGGAAGGTGACCACCGGGTTCCGGGCGGTTGAGGTTTGGGGAATGCCACCGGGAAAGTGCCAGTTCCAGGCACCCGGCTCCCCGCCCGACACGTCGGAAAACGGTACGGCGGCACCCGCGCAGACGGCCCGCGCCGCCCGGAACCGCGACGCGGGCGGCACGGGGGGAAACAGGCAATCGAGGGTTGCCCGCGTCGTCACCAGGTTGTGCTGGTATTCCCACAGGTACTTGAGGGAGACCGGCCGGCCCAGCAACTGGCCGCCGTTGAACGGCACGGTCAGCAGCACCCGGCCGGACTGGGGGGCAAACGCAATCGTTTCATGGGGACTCGTGGAGCCGTGACGCGGTTCGTCCACCACGACAGTCATTTTTATGTTCCCCGTTGCCGAGGTATCGGTGAGGGCGACGAACACGCCGGTCACGTCCAGGTTCAGGTGGCCGCCGTACGTTTTGTCGGGCAGGCGGTTGTAGCCAATCACCCCCTTAAAGGCAATACCGTTAAAAATGATCTTTTCATTTTTCAAACTCATCGCCCAGCAACTCAGGCCCTGGTCGCTGTGTACCTGCCTGATCCAGGCGTGGGTGCCGGCACTGCTGATCTTACACAGAAACATATCGGCGTGCGACTTGCTCGGGCGGTAAATGTCAGACAACGTGTCTCGGTTGAACACGAATTCACCGGAGAAACTGCCGGCGATGTAGGCGTTGTCCTGGTCGTCGAGTTCCAGGTGTAAGGGGTAGATGAGCAGCCGGGTGTCACCAACCTTCAGCGGTTCCCGGGTGCTGGACAGCAGGTTTCCGGCCGCGTCGTATTTATCCAGCACCAGGCTCTCGGTTCTCACCCCGCACACGTTGCCCTTCGAATCCACCTCGATGTCGTAGTAGCCGGCCCGCCGCGACCACAGGCTCTCCCCTCCCGGGCCGAACTTGTTGAGGCTGCGTTCGCTGCTGCAATACAGGTTCCCGTTTTTATCCAGCGCCAGGGCCACCTTGTCGTTGGTGTAGTCCTCCGGGTACGTATTGTACCACTGGAAAATGCCATCCTTGTCGTACTTGAATACGATCATGGCTTGAAGCGATCCGTAGTAGGGCGGGTCTAAGATGACCCGGCTCCCATCCGTGGAATGCGCCTGAATGGTGTCTTCACCGTAGTCTACGGAGTGATAATAGGCGAGATAGACGTTGCCCAGCGAATCGGTCAGCATATCGCCCCCCCTTGCCCAGAAGGAGCCGTGGCGCAGGTGCGTCGCCCACTGGATCGTGCCCCGGCGGTCGTACTTCACCAGCATGTGCCCGGAATCGTAATCGTCAATGTTCTCCAGGTGCAGCAGCAGGCTGTCGCCGCGGGGGCTGTAGTGGTGGGTGCGGTAGAGCGGCTTGTCAAAAAACAGGAAGCTGTTTTCCTGCGCATCCCAGGCCACGGCCAGGGCATCAATGCCCGCTTCCGCCGAAGTCACCGAGTGGTCGCAGGCGGCGGCCGTTGCGGGTTTGATCACGTTGAAGGTCCGGCTGAGGGTATCCACGCACCCTTCGGGGCTCCGGCACGTGAGCCGGATGGTGTACCTGCCGGGGGTGGCGTACGTGACCGCGGCCGGGTGCTGGGCCGTGGAGGTCGCCACGGAAGCGCCGGGACCGAAGTTCCACGCGCAGCCGCCGCCCGCGTTGCGGGACGTGTTGCGGATTTCGACCGGCTGCCCGGCCTCCACGTTGTAGCTGCGCACGGTAAAATGCGCGTCCGGGCCCGCCACCCGGATCGTAGCGGTCCCAAACAGGGGCCGTTCGCAGTAATTGTGGTAGCCCGATACCGAGAAGGTAGTGGTTTCGGTCAGGGCGCCGGTGTCCAGAAACAGCGTATCCCCGTTCCCCGGCCGCGCCGGGCCAATGTTCAGGATGCCTTTTTTCAACTGGTAAGATACGCCGCGCTGCGACCGGGCCACGTACACCACGCCGGCGCTTCGCTTGCACACGAACGGGGTTTTGGTGCCCACGGGACGGTGGGGATTGACCTTCAACCAGATGCGGATCGTTTTGGTGAGCGAGTCGGCCCCGCAGCCGTTCGCGTGGACGCCCTTGATGGTGAACTGCGCGTCGTCGGTGAGGTTGCCGGTATTGAACACGAACGAATTGCCGGACACCGACGTCCTTTCGAGGCGCGTGGTGCCGTTCCACAACTCGTACCAGCCAAGCGGGGTTGCATTCGTCACCCGGATGCTGGTCGCTCCCCCGTAACACAGCGTATCTTCGTCGGCCTCCAAGGTGAAGTCATGCATGCGGGCCACGGGCGTTATGTGCATGGTCCGGGTGGAAGAATATTGGCAGATCGAATACGTGAGGTCGTGGCTGCCCGGCCCGGCGGCGGCCGGATCGAACACCCCGGCGGGGCTTACCCCATTGCCCGACCAGGTGCCCCCCTGCGGGTAGAA
>CADCTQ010000083.1 GCA_902805615.1 uncultured Cytophagales bacterium | reverse complement strand
GGCGCAAAATGTCAATTATTTTTCTTTTACAGAAACTTTTTATTCAATTTTTTTAGGTCGCCGCTCCGCTTCTTTCCTGCCCGGATTGTCCTCAAACAAGGTAATGAATTACCCAGTGCCTATCAAGGTAGCGACGCCACCACCAGCGTTAAACGAAAAGCAGGTTCTTTCGGCCACCCGCAGTCCCCGGAAAATGCCCGTCCGCAGCACGACGCCCCAAAACGAAAGGCCGGGTTTAATAACCCGGCCCCACGCACATAAAGCTCACTTGGTAGTGGGTGTTGCGTACTGAGTATTGGGTATTGCGTACCTGAACTGTCCCGGGAATGCATGGCAACGCGTACCCAATACCCAATACCTACATTACTTCCCATGATTGAGCCGGAACCAGTCGAACTGCACGTCGGAGCCGGCCGGGCCCTTGGCGAGCAACCCGACGCGGATGCCCCGGTCCCAGGGCGGCAGGTACGAGCCGTCCAGCGGTTTGTCGGCGTTCAGTTCGTTCCAGGTGGTGCCGTCGGGGCTCCAGGCGAAGCGGTACTGGTGGCCTTCGGCGGCCGTCATGCGGAGCTGCACGGTCTGGCCCTTGGGCAACTTCTGCTGCGAAACCATCCGGGTAGTGTCTCCCTTCGTCTGCCACAGCGAAATCTGGCCGTCCTTCACCCACACGCCCAGCGCATTGTTGAGGTCGCCCACGGCGGCCAGGCCCGCAGCCTCGTTGCCGCTGATGCTGGCGGGATTGATGGCGGCCGTGGCGGCGTACGCTTCCGTCTTGGTGCGCTGCCCGAGCACGGTGCCGATCTTTTCGGGCCGGCTCGTGAGGGTGATCAGGCCGTTGCCGGCTGCCTGCACGGTAAACTTGGGTTGCTGGCCCACCGGCCACTGCCACGACCGGGCCAGGCTGTCGGTGGTAAATTCCTCGGTCACGTCGAGGTCCTTGCCTTCGGTGGCGGCGCGTTGCGCCAGGGCCTGCGGCGGGAACACGGGCCACCCCTCGGCGTTCCAGGTGAGTTCGGAGAGGATGCCCTGCCGGCCGGCGTACACGAAGCTGTCGGTGCTGTAGGCGTGGTACAGGAAGTAAGACTTGTCACCCGGGCCGGTCACCACGGTGCCGTGGCCGGGGCATTTCCAGCCCGCCTGCCCTTTGAGGATGGGGTTGCCCGCGTACTTTTCCCAGGGCCCCTGGAGGCTCCGCGACCGGGCCACGCCCTGCGCGTAGGTGCAGCCCGTGCCGCAGCAGGCGTCGCCGGCGTAGAACAGGTAGAAGTAGTCGCCGCGCCGCACCAGGGCCGGGCCTTCCACCAGGCGGCCTTCCCAGGTCTTGGGGTCGTTGCGGAAGAGTTCAAACTTTTCGCCCGTGAGGGCCGTGCGGGCCTCGTTCATGCGCTGGCCCCAGATCGGCGTGGGCAGGTTGCGGCTGTTGCCGTCTTCCTTCCACACCAGGTAGAGGTCGCCCTTCTCGTCGCGCACCGGGAACCCGTCAATGGAGCCCACCTCCTGGCACACCAGCGGACCGTGGTCGGTGTAGGGGCCTTCGGGACGGTCGGCGCTGGCCACGCCCACGCACAGGTTGCCGCCCTTCTTATGGGCCGTGTAGTAGATGTACACCTTGCCGTTTTCGTAGGAAATCTCGGGCGCCCAGAAGTTGGCATCGGCCCACTTGGGCATTCCTTTGGGAAACACGTGCCCCACCGTTTCCCAGTGCACCAGGTCCTCCGAGCGGAGCAGCGGGAAGAGCGGCGCCCATTCCGAAGAGGTGGCCGTGGCCCAGTACGTGTTGCCGACCTTGGTGACCGAAGGGTCGGGAAAATCGCCGGGCAGCACGGGGTTGGCAAACGACGGGGCATCGGCCGTAGCGGCAGCCGCGGCCGAGTCGGGCGCCGCCGTTGAGATGCTGGTGGTGTCGGTGGTTTCGGATGCGTTCTGGTTGCCCATCCGGCAGGAAGTAGCCAGGGTGGTCAGCACGGCGGCAATCAGGAAAAAGCGTTTAAGCATGGATTAGAGGGTTGAGTTGGGTACTGGGTATTGGTGATCAGGGTATTGGAGGATTGAGGGATCAGGGTATCAGGGGATGTACGACAAGCATGGGTCCCGCTCCCCAATACCCGATCCCCTGATACCCGGTACTTAACCCTCACTTCTCTCCCGATGGCAGGGGCAGGGGCACGGCCCGGGCGGCGGGTTCGCCGAAGTTGGGGCTGCCGTCGGCGTGCCAGGTGAACTTTTGCAGGCGCACCTCGCGGTTCCAGCCGGGAGAAGGGTCTTTTTTGGTGTGGAAGGCAATCCAGTCTTCGGTGCCGTCGGGCGACACCGTGAAGCTGGGGTGGCCCACCCCGTACGCGTTGGCGGTGCCCGTGAACACGGGTCCCTTTTTCTGCCAGTGCGCCGCCACCATCGGGTCCTGCAAGGTATCGTTGAGGGTGAGCTGTCCCATCTGGTAGGCCGGCAGCCACGACTCGCGGCAGGAGTAGATGAGGAAAGCCTTGCCGTTCCTTTTGAGCAGTTCCGGTCCTTCGTTCAGGTCGAGTTCAACGCCGTCTTCCCAGGGCTGGGTGGGCGAAGAGATCTTCACGCGGTTGGAACTGATCGTCCAGGGGTTGCTCATGCGGGCCACGTACAGGTGCTGGGGCGTCCGGTCGGTGGGGGCGTTTTGTTCCCAGCCCGACCAGGCGGCGTACAGTTGCCCGTTCAGCCGGAAGGGCGTCAGGTCAATGGCCCACCGGTTGGTGGCCGCCGGGTTGGCCAGGTCGTCGCCCGTGTAGAGCATTCCCTTGTCGGTGTAGGCGCCCTGCGGGTCGCCGGTCACGGATTCGAGCACCCCGGAACGCTGGTGGATAAACGGCGGCCCGGCTTCCCCGGCCGCGTAGTAGATGTACCACTTGCCATCGAAGTAATGCAGTTCGGGCGCCCACACGTTGGTGCGGTTCCAGCCCTGGGCGGGCGGCTGCCACACGCGGGTAAATTCGCCCGGCCGGGTCAGTCGTTTCGATTTTGAAACCAGGATGTTCCCGTTCTCCGACTTGCAGAAATAGTAGAAGCTGTCGCGTTTGGCCACCCAGGGGTCGGCCCCGTCCATGATGGGATTGGTGAACGTACCCTGGCTGGTTGAATAGTTTGCCGGGGCGGGTTTGACCCCGTTGCGGGAGCAACCTGTACCGCCCCACCCGCCTGCCAGCAGGGCCAGCAGGGCGGCAGCGCGGGTGCAGCGCGAAAAATAAATGGATTTCATCGAGGAATTCGGCAAAGGTGAATGGCCGTGGGGTGTACCACGGGCGGCAAAGGTAAGGGGGCAAAGCGACAAAAGGGCGTCGTGTGACGCCCTTTTCGTTTCAGCTTAGTCCCACCCTTCCGACTGTTTCAGGTTCGGATTGATGTCTATTTCCTGCTGCGGGATGGGCAGGTATTCGTTGCGTCCCACCACGAAGGTATTGAAGGCAGGGTCGCGGCGGGCTACTTCCGGCTTGCCGAGGTCGCCCCAGCGGAGCAAATCCTGCCAGCGGTGTCCTTCCCCGGCCAGTTCCGTCACCCTTTCGTGCTTCAACTGCTCCAGGAACTGGGCTTGCGTCATGTCGGGCATTACCTCCGACAGGGGCCGCAGGCCGGCCCTGGCCCGTACCCGGTCCACGTACTGGTACGCGGCGGCCGTGTTGTTCGTCTGGTTCAACGCTTCAGCGTACATCAGCAGCACGTCGGCGTACCGGATGTAGCGCCAGTTGTTGGGAGAAGCGTACCCCTCCTGGTTCTTCCAGTGGTCGTTGAGGAACTTACGGAACCACACCCGCCCGGTGTTGTTGTTGCCGTACCGTTGGGTAAACGTCTGGCCGTAGATCTGCGTGAAGTCCGGCCCGCGCACGTCGGTAGAATCAAACAACAGGGCCGCTTCCATGCGCGGGTCCCGCTCTCCGGCCGCCGTCCTCTCCTTCAGGAACTCCGTCACCAGCCACTGCTGGGCTTCGCCGTCGGACCAGCCGATGTCGGGGGGCGCAAAAAACTGGGCAACCGAGGTGCCGTAGTTCAGGTTGTCAGTCCGGGGATCGGTGTCGTCGTCGTGGTTTTCGGTGGGGTTAAAGGCAAATTGCCATTCGAACACCGACTCCCGGTTGTTCTCCGTGCTGATGAGGAAATTGTCGCGGTAGTTGGGCTCCAGGTCGTATACTGACCGGCCTTCGCCCGTCACCAGCCACGCGAGCGGGGTAAGGGCATCCGAGTACTTGCGCTGCTGCATGTACGCCCGGGCCAGAAGGGCGTACGCGGCGCCCTGGGTAGCCCGCCCCAGGTCGGCCGCATTTTCGTACCGGGGGGGGAGGGCGGCGGCAGCCTCGGTCAGGTCTTGCTCAATCTGGGCCCACACTTCGGCCTGCGTAGCAATCGTCGGCCGGTCCTGGGGCAGCGACGTTTTGAGCATCAGCGGCACGCTGCCCCAAAGCGTTACCAGGTGGTAGTAGAACATGCCGCGCAGGAACTTGGCCTGGCCGATCAGCCGCCGCTTCTGCGTTTCGTCCATCTCGATGCCGGGCACGTTGTCGAGCACCTGGTTGGCCCGGAAGATGCCCACGTAGTTGTCGCGCCAGATGTCGTACGCCCCCCAGAAATTGTAATCCGTGATCCGGAACTGGTCCATGTTGTTGACAATATCGGTGGCCGGGCTCTGGCTGCGGCCTTCGTCGGAGCGAATGATGAAGTAGAACGGCATCCAGCGGGAGATGCCGCCGCGGTGCAGGGTGCTGTAGATGGCGTTTACTCCTCTGTCGGCATCCTGCGGGGTTTTCCAGTACACTTCCACCGTGGGTTGGTTGGGGTTCACGATGTCCAGCTCCTTTTTGCAGCTTCCCAGCAACATAGTGCCGGCCAAAGCTCCGAATATGATGATCTTTTTCATAAAATTTTGCTTTGAAGGATGGTTAGAATTCACACTGTACGCCTACAGAAAACACCCGGCTGGCCGGCCAGTTGCCCAGGTCCAC
>CADCTQ010000082.1 GCA_902805615.1 uncultured Cytophagales bacterium | reverse complement strand
TGCGGTATTTCAACCCCATCGGGGCGCACCCTTCGGCACACATCGGTGAACTGCCGCTGGGCACGCCCAACAACCTGATTCCGTTCATCACGCAGTCGGCCGCCGGGCTGCGGCCGCCCATCCTGGTGTTCGGCAACGACTACAACACGCCCGACGGCACGTGCGTCCGCGACTACATCCACGTGGTGGACCTGGCCAAGGCCCACGTCAAGGCGCTGCAACTGCTCGACCGGGTCGAAGGCAAAACGCACTACGACGTGTTCAACGTGGGCACCGGCCGGGGCAATACCGTGCTGGAAGTCATCAAGGCGTTCGAAGCGGCTACCGGCGTGAAGCTCGAATACAAGATCGGTCCCCGCCGGGCGGGCGACGTGGAGAAAATCTACGCGGAGGTGGACAAATCGCGGGACGGGCTGGGCTGGAAGGCCGAACTGTCGCTGGAGCAAGGGCTGGGTGACGCCTGGCGCTGGCAGCAGAAGCTGCTCCAAAAGGCCTGATGCGCCTCTGCGGGGTGGATTACGGCAGCAAGCTGGCCGGCACCACGGTGGTCTGCACCCTTGATGTTTCGACCGGCGGGGTCCACTTCGGAGGGTCCGCCGCCAAAGCCGATGCCGACGCGTTCCTGCTCGACTGCTTGCGGCAAAGCCAACCGGCGCTGATCTTCCTGGACGCCCCGCTTTCGCTGCCCGGCGTGTACCGGGGCCTGCCGGGCTGCGCGGACTATTTTTACCGGGAGGCTGACCGGCAACTGGCGGCCATGTCACCGATGTTCCTGGGCGGACTGATGGCCCGGGCCATGCAACTGAAAGCGACCCTCGAACGGAACGGCCTGGTGGTGTACGAAACGTACCCGGCCGCCCAGGCCCGGCGGTTGCACCTCCACCCGGAAGGCTACAAAAAAGAACCCGCGGCCATCGGGCCGGTGCTTGGGCACATCCAACGGCAGCATTCCACGCTTTTTTCCCACACGCTAATCACCGGTGCGGCCTCCTGGCACCACGTGGATGCACTGCTGGCCCTGCTGGCAGCGGTACGCTTTACGCGGGGCGAACACCTGGTGTATGGCAGTGCGGTGGAAGGGGAGATCATTGTGTGAAACCTTCCGGGTTTCCGAAACCCGGAAGGTTTGGTTGGGTGCCGCAAAAAATAAAGCCCGGGCACAAAGTCCCCGGGCTTTACGACTCACTAACTACAATTAAAGATTTTGCGTAAAGGTTGATCCTCCGGTTCAGGCGGGGGCGCGGTATGTGATTTAGGCTCCTGCTGGACCAAAAGGGCACGAGCTGGCACGCAGTAGAACGGGCTGGCGGGGTGTAGCGTGCTGGCGCGAAGCTGTGCTTCGTGCCGACTATGATTTCGGCCTCTGGCGGAACGAAGGCAGTTTTACAACGGATGTGAAATGTTTGCCCAGATGCCCAATGCATTGCTGCCCTTGCCTCGACACGCTGGCGCAGGCGTCCGCCGGTGCCTTCCGGACCCGAAGCGTCCCGCTTCCCAGCAGCCAGGCTTACTCCCCTTACGTACGCGTACTAATTGTGTTCAACGCATTCTTTGCAGAGCCAGGAAGTGCGAAACTGCGTACGCGAATCAAACAAGCGGGACGCTTGGGAGAAAAAGGCACAGGCGGACGCCTGCGCCAGCCGTGCCGGGGCAAGGGCGGCAATGCATCGGCCACGCAGGAATGACCTCGTTCCGCCAGAGGCAGAAACCATAGTCGGCACGAAGCAGAGCTTCGCGCCAGCCCGTTCTACACCGCGCCGGCTCATTCTACTACGTCTCACCAGGGAGAAGGATTCGTTAGCCCACGGTTTCAACCGTGGGTTCAGGCGGCACCTATAGTCACCCAACGGTTTTAACCGTTTACCTTCTCCGGTTCGCGTGGTCTTGCAATCAAAACGGTTAAAACCGTTGCCCAACCCCGATATACCCAGTACCCACGGTTGAAACCGTGGGCTGGCAAAATCACCTGCTACCATGCTGTAGGAGGGCTGGCTACCACAACCTGTTTTGTCAATCCATGTGCGCGACGGCAGGAAAGTAGTGATCTGCGTTTGGGAAAAGATATGGTACACCGCAAGGCGTCCACGCTTGCCCTGACCGGGATGCTTGAATAAGGTCGGGGCGTAAGCGCGGCAAGGGTCATACCTTTCGGGTTTCCAAAACCCGAAAGGTATATTTAATTGACCCGGGTCACTTTGCCGCTGCCGGATACGCTTACGTTGACGGTGGGGTCGCCTTTGTAGCGGACGTCGCCGCTGCCGCTGATGCGGGCATTGAGGCTTTGCGTAACGGTAAGTTCACAGTTGCCCGAGCCGCTGATCTTGGTATCGGCCCGCCGGGTGACGAGGTCGAAGGCGCGGACGTTGCCGGAACCCGAAATTTCGTTTTCGAAGTCCTCGGCGTCGCCCCGCAGGCTCATGCTGCCCGAGCCCGAAATGCGGCTTTCGACCTCGTTGGCTTCCCGCATTTCCAGTTCCAGGGAGCCCGAACCCGACACCTTGAGGCTCAGGTTGTCCACCGTCCAGGGCGTTTGGCCTTCCGCCCGGCTCGACCCGGAAAGTTCCAGGCCGGTCAGCGTGGGGTTGGTGATGTACACGCGGATGGTCTTGTGTTTGCGCACGTTGGCAAAAGGCTTGAATTTAATCTCTAACTCCTGGCCTTCTACTTTGGCGGTAACGACGTCGAGCACGTTTTCCTGGCCTTCCAGGCGGATGGCTTCGGCCGGGCCCTGCCGCAGATAGACTTCGAAGTCGCCGCCTATTTCCACGTCGCTGAACGGGCCGACGGCGCGGGTTTGCGTAACCACGTCGCCCCGGCCGCGGATGACGTCATCGTTGTCGCAGGCGGAGAGGCCCAGGGCGGCCAGGGTTAACCCGGTAAAGAAGCTTTTGCGGAGGAAATGGGTTTGAATCGTTTTCATGGTTGTGTTTGGTTTGATTGAGGGAGAAATGCGATAATAAGTTGTTGGTTATTGCTTGTTCATGGGTCAGGTTTAAATCAACATGGACAGAATCAAATGTAAAGTGGGGGGTAGTACGGCGAATCCAAAAAAGGGCGTTTTACCCATTTTCCATTGTTCATTTTCAATTTTCCTTTCCCTTAAAATTAAAACCGCATGCCCGCGTTGATGCCCGGCCACATGGTGACCCGGGTGCGGCCCGACTGGCGGTCGAAGGACGTATTCCAGCGGGCCAGGTCGGTGCCGTACCGGCCGCTTTCGGGGTCGTAGAGGTTCGACACGTAGACGTTGAAGGTGGGCCCGGCGAACAGGGCCGCGCGGTTGCCGAGCCGGACGCCGAAATTGGCCCGCAGCTGGTTGAGCAGGTTCAGTTCTTCCGTCCAGGTTTCGTTCTCGTTCACGTGCCAGGCAATGGCATCCACGTTCAGCAGCAGGCGGCCCGTCAGGTTCCATTCCGAGCCGAAACCGAAGCCCGTCGCCCAGCGGTACGCCTCGCCGTCCACGCTGCCGCCCACGGCGAAGATGTTGTGGAAGTGCTTGCTGCCCATCTTAAAGGCCACGTTGGCGTACATCACCTCGTTGCCCCAGAGTTCGAGGCGGCGGTAGCCGTGGCGGGCAAAGTTGAACAGGCCCAATTGGACGCCGCTCACGCTGTCGGCCACGTTCACCACCCCGATCTGCACGCCCCGCACTTTGCGGGCCACGTTCACGAAACCCGCAACCTGCGCCCCCCGCACGTCGCGGCCGGCCACGTTGGCAAAGCCCGCAAACTGGGCTCCGTGCACGTTACCGGATACCGTGTTGAGGAACCCGGCAAACTGCGGCCCCCGGGTCGTGCCCTGCACGATGTTGGCAAAGCCCGCCCCCTGCGGCCCCAGCGCCGACCCCCTCGTAATGTTGGTGAAGCCCGCAAACTGCGCCCCTTTGGCGCTGCCGTTGGCAATGTTGGCAAAGCCCGCAAACTGCGCCGCCAGCACGCTGTCGCCGGTCAGGTTGAGGAAGCCGGCAAACTGGGCGCCCCGGGCCACCCCGCCGTTGACGTTGGCAAAACCGGCAAACTGGCCTGCTGTCACGTCACCGCCAACCACGTTGGCGAAGCCGGCAAACTGGAGGCCCCGCACGAAGTCTTTTTCCACGTTGGCAAACCCGGCAAACTCCACCCCGTCGAGCCCGTAGGCGTAGCCGGCCAGCAGGTTGAACGACGCGTGGTTCACGATGCGGCCCGACTCAAGCCCGTTGGTGCCCAGCGGCGTCACGAAAGAAATCTGGAAGGGCCGGGTTTTGTAGGGCAAAGAATCGGAAGTCGCCACGAGGCCGGACGCCTCGGGTTGGGCCGTTGCCGAATCGGGCGCGGCTACGGCGAGACTGTCGGCGACGGGAGGCGTGCTGACGGCCGGCAGCTGCGTAGAATCGGTGCCGGGAGCCGCCGGGCCGAGCAACTGGACCGGCTTCCGGAGGGTAATTTTATCGTCGAGGGACAGGACGGCGCCGACGGCTTTTTTGGTGGCTTTTTGCCAGGTGTCCTCAATGATGAGGGCGTACGGCTCGTACCACCGGGGTTTTACGTAGTGCACCGGCGTCGTCTCCGGCTTTACGGCCTGCGCATTTATCTCCCCGTTGGAGGCCACCAGGCCGTTGTTTGCTTCAATCTTCGAAAGGGCGGGGTATTTGGGTTTTTCCAGTTTGGTCTGGCCTTCCGGTTCGGCCCTGGGCCGGGGCTGGTAGGTAAGCACGATCTGGTCGCCCACCACCCGGTAGCCCACGTCAATGCTGCCCAGGCCATCGAGCACGGTCTTCAGGGGCTGGTTGCGGGCCGAAAGGGTAACCTTCTGTCCCAGCGGAATGAGCTGGTTGGCGTAGGAGAAGTTGAGCTTGTACTTTTTGCGCAGGTCCGCCAGCACGATTTCGAGCGGCGCCTCCTCGTAGCGGACCGTTATTTTTCGCTCCAGGTTGGGCGGCTGGGCCAGGGCCGCCCCGGAGAGGCCCAATGCGAGGATCAGGACAAT
>CADCTQ010000081.1 GCA_902805615.1 uncultured Cytophagales bacterium | reverse complement strand
TGCTCATCCGCCACGCGTACGGCGAGCTGCCCATGCAGATCAGGGCCGTGATCGGCAACCACCAGGTGCTCGAACCGCTGACCGAACGCTTCGGGGTGCCGTTCCACTACGTGCCGCACAACGACGTCAGCCGCGAGGCGCACGAAGCGCAGATTAGTGAGATCATCGGCACGTACCGGCCCGACTACCTGGTGCTGGCCAAGTTCATGCGGGTGCTCACGCCGGCCTTTACCCGCCCCTACGCCAACCGCATCGTCAACATCCACCACTCCTTCCTGCCGGCCTTCATCGGGGCCAACCCGTACCGGCAGGCCTACCAGCGCGGCGTCAAGATCATCGGGGCCACGGCGCACTTCGTGAGCGACGACCTCGACGAGGGGCCGATCATCACCCAGGACGTTATCCACATCAACCACAGCAAAAGCGCCGCCCAACTGGCCGCGGCCGGCAAAGACGTGGAGAAGGTCGTGTTGGCAAAAGCCCTCAAGTTGGTGCTCGAAGATCGCGTGTTCATCTACGGCAACCGCACCATTATTTTCGAGTAGCGAGGTTTCGATGCCTGATGTTCGATGCTCGATGCTCGATGGAACCACCCCCGGCCCCTCCTTGCAAAAAGGAGGGGAGCCGTACCCCTCGGCCCCGCTGACAGGGGATGGTGTTTGTGACGCGCATTTCTCCTCGTCGTGTAGCCGTACCCGTAGAGTTCCCCGCCTTCCTTCAAGGAGGGGACAGGGGTGGTTCCTCCAAGCATCGAACATCGTCCTTCGAACATCGAACATCGAGCATCGTCCTTCGAACATCGCCTTCAAAGGGCGCAGCTGTTGCCGAAGTCGTAGCTTTCGTAGCCGGGGGCCAGGGTATTGTCGAGCCGCACGATGCGGTCGAGCCGGATTTCCTCGCCGGTGCTCAGCGTGAGGTAGTCGGCCCCGCCGCGGGAGACGATTTCCCGGGCCAGGCCCGTGGTCGTGAGCAGTTCCCGCAGGTCGGTAACGTAGTTCAGGGTTGCCTTTTTTCGCTCCGCAACCAGGCTTTCCACTGCCTGGCGGAAGTGGTTGGCCACCGGTTTGTAATCGCTTTCCATACCGCATCGAACGGCCGGGCCGGTAATTGGTTGGGGGCCGGCGGCGGGTACGCGTTGCGGTTGGCAAATCCGAATAAAGGGGGCATATTGGGGTAGGAACCGTTTTGTCGCTTCCGGCCAAACCACTTTTTATGAAAACCTTGCTTTGCACGGCCTGCCTGGTGCTCCTGGCCGTTGCCGCCCGGGCCCAGGGCGTCTCTAACACGGCCCTCAAGAAAGAACTCGACAGCCTCTTCGCGGTGGATCAGCAGTACCGCAAATTCGTGATGAATAAGGACCTGGGCGGCAAGGCGGATTCCCTGGCCCAGGCGCTGAACGTGCCCCGCGAACAACTGCCCGACTACCTGGGCAGGGAAATGATGCGCCTGGATGCATCTAACCTGCAACGGCTCGAACAGATCATGGGCCAGTACGGCTACCCGGGCAAAACCCTGGTGGGAGAGCCCACCAACGTAGCCGCCTTCTACATCATCCAGCATTCACCCAAGATCAAGCAGTACATTCCCCTCATCGAAGCCGCCGCCCGGAAGGGGGAACTGCCCTTCTACGAATACGCCAAGATGCAGGACCGGCTGCTCATGCAGGAAGGCAAGGAACAGATTTACGGGACGCAGGGCCGGGGCTTTGTCACGAAGGGGGCGGATGGCCGGCCGGGACCCATGCAAATGTTCATCTGGCCCATCAAAGACCCCAAAAACGTGAACCAGCGCCGCAAAGAAGCCGGATTTACCGACACGGTGGAAGAAAATGCCCGCCGCCTGGGCATCGAATACAAAGTAATGACGCTGGAAGAAGCAAAGGCACTCGAGAAAAAGTAGCTTCCCGGAAAACAGCAGGCAGTATGCAGGAGGCAATAGGCAATCCCCAATACCCCATTCTTCGATACCCCAATCCCTTAATATCCAATACCCAGTACCCACCCATGAACAGAAGAAATTTCCTCAGGAATAGCTCCCTGGCCGGCTTGTCGCTGTCAACGCTGGCAGTTGTATCGTGTAATTCCGGTACGGCCAGGGAGGAAGGCCGGAAAACGGCCGCGGCCACCCCCGCCAGGACTGCCGCCCCGGCGACTGCCGCCCGGGAGTTTGCCCTGCACGAAGCCACCGTTGCCCAGTTGCAGCAGCAGATGGAGAGCGGCGCCCAGACGGCCCGGTCGGTCACCCAACTCTACCTCGACCGCATCGCCGCCATTGACGCCCAGGGGCCCACCCTCCGGTCGGTGATCGAAATAAACCCCGACGCCCTGGCCATTGCCGACGCGATGGACCGCGAACGCAAGAGCGGCAAGGTGCGGGGGCCGCTGCACGGCATTCCCGTGCTCATCAAAGACAACATCGACACGGCCGACAAGATGATGACCACGGCCGGTTCGCTGGCCCTGGAAGGCAACCGGGCGGGTAAAGACGCCTTTATCGTGGCCCGCCTGCGCGAGGCCGGCGCCGTGCTGCTGGGCAAGACCAACCTGAGCGAATGGGCCAACTTCCGGTCGTCGCGGTCGAGCAGCGGCTGGAGCAGCCGGGGCGGCCAGACCCGCAACCCCTACGTGCTCAACCGCAACCCGTGCGGCTCCAGCTCCGGCTCGGGCGTGGCCGCGTCGGCCAACCTCTGCGCCCTGGCCATCGGCACCGAAACCGACGGCTCCATCATATGCCCGGCCTCGGTGAGTGGCATTGTGGGCATCAAACCCACGGTGGGCCTGTGGAGCCGTTCGGGCATCATTCCCATTTCGCACACCCAGGACACGGCCGGCCCCATGGCCCGCACCCTCACCGACGCCGCCATCCTGCTCGGCGCCCTCACCGGCGTGGACCCCGCCGACAAAACCACCGCCGAAAGCAACGGCAAGTTCCACAAGGACTACACGCAGTTCCTGGATGCCAACGGGCTGAAGGGCAAGCGCATCGGGGTGGAAAAATCTTTCCTCAAGGGCCACGAAGGCGTAGACCCGCTGGTGCAGAAAGCCCTGGACCTGCTCAAAAAACAGGGGGCTACGGTGGTGGAGGTAGAAGTGATGAAGGAGATGGAAGCCATCGGCGAATCGGAGTACGAGGTGTTGCAGTACGAGTTCAAGGACGGCCTCAACCGCTACCTGGCCGGGGCCAATGCGCAGGTAAAGTCGCTCAAGGACGTGATCCGCTTCAACGAGGAGCACGCCGACAAAGCCATGCCCTACTTCAAACAGGAAATCCTGGAAAGCTCCGAGAAAAAGGGCGGCCTCGACCGCCAGGAGTACCGCGAGGCGCTGGCGAAAAACCTGCGCGTGGCCCGCGGCACCATTGACCGCATCATGCGCCAGCACCGCCTCGACGCCATCAGCGGCCCCTCGTACGGCCCCACCTGGTGCACCGACGTGGTGAACGGCGACCACTTCTCGGGCTACGGCCTGTCGACGCCCGCCGCGGTGGCCGGCTACCCGCACATTACCGTGCCGCTGGGCCAGGTGCACGGCCTGCCCATCGGCTTTTCGTTCTTCGGCCGGGCCTACAGCGAACCCGAACTCATCCGGATCGCCTACGCCTACGAACAGGCTTCCAAAAACCGCGTCGCGCCGGAACTGCTGGACACTGCCCGGGCGGTGTAAGGGGTAATAAAACTGCAAGGGCCCGGTCGCCTTCCGGCCGGACCCTTGCACCCCCGGCGGGGAGAAGGCCGTATGTAAGCAGTACCTTTGTGCACCGCCAAACCCCGTCCGCCATGCAGTTCTTCCAGAAAACCATTCAGCTTCCCCGCTACGGCCGGGGCTTTCACCTGATCACGGAGGTGGTGGAAAGTGAATTCCCGGAACTGCGGCAAATCAAGGTGGGCCTGCTCCACGTGTTCATCCAGCACACCTCGGCCTCGCTGACCATCAACGAGGACGCCGACCCCACCGTGCGGCAGGACTTTGAGAGCCACTTCAACCGCATGGTGCCCGAAAACGCCCCGTACTACCGCCACAACGACGAAGGGCCCGACGACATGCCCGCCCACCTCAAGGCTTCGGTGCTGGGCAGCAGCGTGACCATTCCCATCACCGGGGGCCGGCTCAACATGGGCACCTGGCAGGGCATCTACCTCTGCGAACACCGCAACCACGTTTCCGGCCGCCGCCTCGTCCTCACGGCGTATGGGAATCAGTCGTAAGTAGAGACGCGATTCATCGCGTCTCGATTCATCGCGTCCCGCTGAAACCAGCGCCGTAAGGGGATCGGGAAGGCATCTTTCTTGGGCATCGCTGATAAATCCTTTTCCAATGGGGTTGTCCGTCGTACGTACGCAAGAACACTTCCCGATCCTGCTTACGACTGATGACGCTGATTTCAGCGAGACGCGATAAATCCAGACGCGATGAATCGCGTCTCTACTTACGACTAATTTTCTTCCTCCCCCGTAACCCCGCCGCTGATCGCCGCATCTAAGGGGCACACACCTGCATTGTACAACCCCAACCCGTACCACCATGCGATCCAGTGAATTATCGTACGCCATGTTTTTCGTAGTCCTGTTCGTCCTCTTCGGCGCCCTCCGGATGAACCGCGAATGGGAGTCGGCCGACACCGGGGAAATGGTCCGGCAGACGAGGCCCGTGCCCGCCTTCAACCGGCTCGACATTGACGGCGTGTTCGACGTGCACCTGCGGCAGGGGGATGCTGAGGCGTTGCTCATCGAAGCCCGCGAAGGAATACTCAGCCGCATTACCACCGAAACCGAAGACGGCACCCTGAAGCTGTCGCTGAAGCGGCAACTGCGGATGCGGAAAGTGGACATCAAAGTCTACATCACCGTGCGGGACCTGGAAAAGCTCAGCATTGGCGGCGTAGCCAGCGTAAAGTCAGACGGTCCCCTGCGCCTGGGCCGCTTCGAACTGGTACAGCATTCGGTGGGCACTACGCGGCTGGCCCTCCGGTGCGACCAACTCACGGCCCGCCTTACCGGCGTGGGCGACGTGGAACTCACCGGGGCGGGCCGCCGGGTGGAACTGCACAACACCGGCGTGGGCGCCATCCAGGCTGCCGGGTTCGAAGCCGACGTGCTGCGGGTGGAAAACACCGGCGTGGGCGACGTGGAAGTCAACGCCCGGCGCGAAATCAGCATCCGCTCCTCGGGCGTGGGCAGCGTCCGGTACAAGGGCGTGGCTACCATAAAAGAAATGCACAAATCGGGCGTCGGCAGCGTGGAGCGAATGTAGAAGGTAAAATATACCACGGAGACACGGAGAAAAAAGGAGCGAGGAGCGAGAAGCGAGGAGTGAGAAGCAACTGAACCGCAAGGGGCGCAAAGAGACGCAAAGACCGCAAGGCGCACGCGTGTTTCTTTGCGCCCCTTGCGTCTCCTTTGCGATCCTTACGGTCCTATCCTCCGGTCTCCCGTCTCCCTTCCTCCCGTCTCCGTGTAACTCCGTGTCTCCGTGGTTACCCTTCCTGCTAAAAATTACCCCAAATTAGGTATTGCCATTTGCCGCGGTACCCATTACTTTTAACGCTGATGATTGAATGCACCCGGGAAGGGCCTTATCAAGCACGGATGTAAATAAAAATGAACGACCGGCGGCCCCGGCTTTTGGCAACCCGATTTTTTGACCGCCGGACGATCAGTGCTGCCACCCGCTCCTGCGAACCACTTTTCAACCACCCCCATACCTTTATGCAAACTGCTTTTTCTCCTTTGATCCGGCGGGGCCTGCTGGGCGTCTGCCTTTTCGCGTGGTGCGCACTGACCTTCCGGCCCGTGCACGCCCAGGACCTTCTCCTCGGCCTTACGGGCAACGGCGACCGAGGCGTCACCGGCACGGCCTTTTCCATCAAGGGCACCGGGGCCGACTTCAAGGAGTTCAAGACGTTTCGCGCCGACGGCGCCGACCCCTACTACTGCAAGGTGGTGCAGGGCCGCAACGGCGCCCTGTACGGCATGACCACCAGCGGCGGCCAGTACGGGTTCGGCACCATCTTCCGGGTAAACCCGGACGGCAGCGGCTACAGCGTGCTCTACAGTTTCAACGGCTTTTCCGACGGCGGCACCCCCCGCGGCAGCCTGCGCCAGGCACCCGACGGCACCTTCTACGGCGTGTCGTTCCTGGGCAACTACGACGGCGTGTTCTTTAAGATCAACGAGGACGGCAGCAACTTCACCGTCCTTAAAAACTTCTTCGGCACCACCGGGGAACGCGCCAGCGGCACCCCCGTCCGGGACGGCGACGGCTTTTTCTACGGCCTTACCGCCTACGGGGGCACCTACGACAAGGGCACCCTCTACCGGGTAAGCGCCGACGGCAGCAGCTTTACCGTGCTGCACCACTTCAAGACCGGCGGCAACCCCATCGGCACCAGCCTCACCCTGGGCGGTGACGGCGTGCTGTACGGCATTACCTCGCTCAACAACGACGACCAGGGCGCCGTGTTCAGGATCAACCGCAACGGCACCGGCTTTGCCACTTTGCACACCTTTGCCGGCGCGGACGGCAGCAACCCCGTGGACCGGCTCGTGCCGGGCAAGGACGGGGCGCTGTACGGCGTGACCAGCGACGGGGGAAAGTTCAACCTGGGCACGTTCTTCAAGATCAACCCCGGCGGGACCGGTTTCACCACCCTGTACCACTTCGGGTCCGACGCCGGCACGAACCCCCAGGGCATCCTGCTGGGCACGGATGGCGCGTTCTACGGCGCGACCCGGTACGACCTCGACAACGAGGCGGGCGTCGTGTTCAGGATCAACGGCGACGGTACCGGCTACAGACGCCTCCGGCAGATGAGCAGCCTCCGCGCCGACATTCCGTCGGGGGGCCTCACCCAGGGGACCGGCGGCGTGCTGTACGGCATGTCTACCGGCAGCTTTAACCAGGGAACCGTGTACCGGCTGAATCCCGACGGGACGGACTTCCGGATGGTACACCAGTTCACCGACCGCTACGAGGGCACCAACCCCCGGGGCAGCCTGACGCGGGGCAGCAACGGTGCCCTGTACGGGGTCACCGGGCAGGGCGGCACGGAGAACCGGGGCGTCTTCTACCGGGTGTACACCGACGGCGGCGGCTTTACGGTGCTCAGCAACTTCCCCAACGGCGGGCTCGAAAACCCGCTCAGCGAACTGGTGGAGGGCAAGGACGGCGCTTTTTACGGCGTAGCCACCGACGGCGGCAACTTCGACCGCGGGGGCATTTTCCGGCTCAACGCCAACGGGCCGGGGTACACGGTGCTGCGCCAGTTTAACCGGACCGACGGCGAAAACCCGCTGGGCGGCCTCATCCAGGGCAGCGACGGCGCCTTCTACGGGATGACCCAGGGCGGGGGCAGCACGGGCAACGGCACCATTTACCGGCTCAACGGCGACGGCACGGGCTTTGCCATCCTCAAAAACTTTACCGCCGGCGACGGCCGCTTTCCCGAAAACCGCCTCGTGCAGGGGGGTGACGGGGCCCTGTACGGCATGACCACCTTCGGCGGGGCCCTCAACAACGGCGTCGTCTTCCGGATGAACCGGGACGGCAGCGGCTTCAGCGTGCTGCGCAGCCTGGCGGCCGGCGAGGGACGCAACCCCCGCGGCGCCCTCATCCAGGGGTTCGACGGTGCTTTTTACGGCACCACCAGCGCGGGCGGCAACCACAACGGGGGCACGGTCTTTAAGATCAACGGCAACGGCACCGGCTTTGCCGTACTCCGGCACCTGGGCGGCAGCGACGGCATCAACCCGTTCGCCGGCCTGTCGCAGGGCAGCGACGGCATCCTGTACGGCCTGACGGCCAACGGCGGCACCTACGACGGCGGTACGCTGTTCCGCATCGCCCCCGACGGCACGGGGTTCGGCGTGCGCAAACACTTTAACCCGGCGACCGGCGGCGCCCACCCGGAGGGAACCGTGGTGGTGCTGCCAACCCCCTTTTCGCGGGCAGGCATCCGGGTCAACGCCGGCGGCAACGCGTTCACCACGGCCGACGCCCGGAACTTTGCGGCCGACATGTACGCCTCGGGCGGCACGGTGTCGGCGGCGACCGCGCTGGGCATCAGCGGCACGGCCGACGACTACCTGTACCAGACGGGCCGGCACGGGGCTTCCTTCACGTATAACTTCCCCACGGGCAACGGCACCTTCGACGTGGTGCTGCATTTTGCCGAAACCTACTGGGGCAACACCGTACCGGGCGGCATTGGCTCCCGCCGGTTCCACGTAAACATGGAAGGCGTGCGCAAGCTCTCCGACTACGACATCTTTGCCCGGGCCGGCGGCGCCCTGCGGGTGGCCCAGGAGACGTTCCGGGTCACGGTGGGTGACGGCACGCTGAACGTAGCCTTCCTCAAGGGGGCGGCCGACAACCCGGCGGTCAAGGCCATCGAGGTGCTGCCGGCGGGCAGCGCCCTGACGATCAACGCGGGCGGTGAACGTTTCTCGGCCAGCGGCGGTAAGGTGTTTTGGCCGGACGCGTATTACAACGGTGGGAGCCGGTCGGGCATCCTCAGCGGGGTCATTGCCAACACCAACGACCATGCCCTGTACCGGGACGCCCGGGTGGGGGTGTTCTCCTACGGCCTGCCCTCGGGCAACGGCACCTTCAACGTCACGCTGCACTTTGCCGAAACCTACTGGGGCCACCGGGCGGCCGGCGGCGTGGGGTCGCGGCGGTTCCACGTGGACGCGGAAGGCGTGCGGCGGCTCACCAACTACGACATCATTGCCAAGACCGGCGGGGCGATGCGGGCCATTTCGGAAACCTTCCGGGTGACGGTGACCGACGGCGTACTCAACCTGTTCTTCTCCCGGGGCGCGGCCGACAACCCGCTGGTGTCGGCCATTGAAGTGGTGCCCGTGTCGGCTACGGCCCGCCTGTCCGAAACTGCCGCGGCCACCGAGCCATCCGGGATTACGCTGTACCCGAACCCGGTATCGGACAAACTCTTGGTGACGCTGCCCTTCCCGGCCACCCAGGTGAGCGGTACGACGGTGGTTGACGCTTCGGGCAGGGTGTGGCTGCGCAATACGCACGTGGTGAGCGGGGTCCGGGAATTGTCCATCCGCACGGCGACGTTGCCGCCGGGCCTCTACCTGCTCCGCGTGGATACGCCAACGGGTGCCCAACCAGCGAGGTTCATAAAGCAGTAAGCAGCGCGACATTTCCCGCAGGAACCCAACCGCAAGGGGCGCAAGGAAGACGCAAAGGCCGCAAGGCGTACGCGTACTCTCTTTGCGCCCTTTGCGTCTTCCTTGCGCCCCTTGCGGTCCTATCTTCTCACTCCTCGCTTCTCGCTCCCCGCTCCCTTTTTCCGTACAGCCACGCATTCACAACCTCCTTTTTGCCCGCTAAAAAATCCCGGTGCCGCCCGGGAATGTGCGCATTATTTGATAGATTGTCAGGCAAAACCACCCTGGGGGCGAGGCTGTTCCGCCCCACACCCGTCGGACCCGCCCGGGAAAGGCGCCAACAAAAGGGCTCCGCCGCCGTTGTAAAGAAGCAGTGGCCCACCGGCCGGCGCGGAAGCCATATGGCGGAGGGGTGCCGGGACAGCTCCCGGCGGGTTTATAAGCGTCAGAAACCGCACCGGTGCGTACCGGTGCTTGCGGAGGTAAGCGTATGTCGAATGGATTGAATGTAAGTGCCGGCCTGCTGCTGTACCGGTTCCGGGGAAGCCGGCTGGAAGTGTTCCTGGCCCACCCGGGCGGCCCGTTCTGGGTGAACCGTGACGCCGGCGCCTGGACGATACCCAAGGGCACCCTGAACCCCGGCGAGTCGCCGCTGGAGGCCGCCTGCCGGGAGTTTGAAGAAGAAACGGGCATTAAGCCGCAACCCCCTTTTTTCCCCCTGGGCAGCATCCGGCAGAAGGCCGGCAAAACGGTGCACGCCTGGGCCTGGGAGGGCAACGCCGACCCGCGGCTGGTCAAAAGCAACGTGATGAAGCTGGAATGGCCCCGCAAGTCGGGCCGCTGGCTCACCTTCCCGGAGGTGGACCGCTGCGCCTGGTTCACGGCGGAGGCGGCCAAAGAACGCATCCTGGCCTCGCAGATCGAACTGATCACCCGGCTGGAGTCCCTCTTGCAGGGCAGCAAGGCCGTGTAGCCGCCCCTTCCGTTTTCCCATGACCCGGTACAAGCGTATGTTTCTCTGGTTCCTCCTCGCCCTGGTGCCCGCAACGGCGGCCGTGCTGGCAATCCGCCACCCGGGCAACGTGGCCCAAACCCGTCCCGACCACCCGGAGCCGGAACTGCGTACGCGCCGTTACCCCCGGCGCGGCGACGCGGCGGCTTTCCGGCAACGGATCGAAAGCCTGATTCCTTCCCTCAGCACGTACGGCAAAGCCTGGCGCCTGGCCGGGACGGTCCCGGCACCCGGGGGCGGCTTTGCGGTAAAGGCCGAAGTGCCGGTCCTCTTTTTCACCGACGACCTGCAGGTACAGGTACGTCCCGACCCCGTCAACGGCTACTGGCTGGTAGACGTGGTGTCGCGGTCCCGCAAAGGCAAAAGCGACCTGGGCGAAAACCGCCGCCACGTGGTGCAACTGCTGGCGTCCCTGGATCACGCGTCTGAAGGGTCTGAACCCTGATCTACATGATGAAAAGATGGTCTTGATTGCGGCCGGTGGTGTGTGGAGAATCCGGGGGATTGTCAGAAGTGAAAAGGGTAGGTGTCAGAAGTGAAACGGGTAGTATGAAAGGATGGGAGAGAATCATGGTCATCCCTTCATCATTCACACCAAGGTTCAGACCATCCTGGTCATCTTTTCATCACGTCCATCAGGGTTCGGACCATCCTGTTCGAGTTGCCGCACTTCCTGGAGGTACTGGGCGGGGAGGAGAATGCGTTGCACGAGCGGCTTGAGGCGCAGCCATTCGAGCACTTTGAACAGCTTGATGGAATGCGGAATTACCGGGCCCGCGTCGAGTTGCAGCAGCTCCTTGACCCGGCCGGGCACGAGCAGGGCCTGCACCCGCCGCAACAGGTCGTAGCGCCACGGCCCGAGTTGCCACCGGTACCGCTCGAAAAGTTTGATGGTGAAGGGGCTCACGGCCAGGTTGTTCTGGAGGTGAAGCTGGCGGTCCACCTGCCAGGCGGCGTAGGTGGCCGGCAGGCCGGGAATGTGCATGCCTTCGCCCACGCCCCGGAACACCCGGAACAACTCCTCCTGCTCGGCGGCCGTGAGGGGACGTTGCAGGAGGGCGTAGGCCCGTTCGGAGTAGTCAATGAGCATGTAGAGCACGTCGCGGTAGGCCCAGTCGGGAATCTGGTAGCCCCGCTGCCGTTCGACGCCGCCGTGGATGGCCGACATGCGGCCGATGGCCTTGCGGGCGGCGGCCTCGTCGGCAAACACGATTTCCTGCGCGTAGCGGACCGTGGAGAAGAGCCGGCCGATGGGGTCGGCGGGCAGCTTGTTGGTGAAAAAGAGCCAGTCTACGGCCTTGTTGACGGCAAACTCGGCGGCGGCACCCGCAAAGATGAGCAGGATCACTTCGGAGTTGCCCCAGATCTTGCGGACAATGGAATCTTTACGAACGAATGTTTGCATGGCATTGAATACGGGTCACCCGGTATGGGTAACGCTGCGGCAGCCGCTTCCCGTTCCGGGCGGGTACGGGTTTTTTCGGCGGACAAACGCCTGACGGGCGATGGTTTGGCGGCTTGGCAAGGCAGCAAAAAGGAGGTTCTTTAAGGGTAAATTTTGTTTGTAAATGTCTGGTTTACAGCGGTATAAAGTTTAGTAAAGTTGAATGGTGGCCGCACCAATCGGGTAGGTGGCGTGTTATAGAAACATACCAATCAACCGAATCATGAACTGCGTAAGATGTGGCTATCCCATACCTCAGGCGCGTTTGGCGGCCCTGCCCAATGCCCGTACGTGCATTAACTGTTCCCAGACCCAGCGGGTGGCGGGCTTTCCGCTCATCACCGGCAAGACGGAGTACTCGGCCCTGCAAATTGTTTCGCAGGAGGACGCCCGGCGTTTGCAGCGGATGCAGGCCCGGCGCGGCACGGGTGCTTCGGCCTACATTACCAAGGAGAAGCGCAACTAACCCGCTTCCTGACCATATATTTTGCACGTGCCCGGTACTGCCGGGCATTGTTGTTTTGGGCCAATCCCGGAAAAGCACCGGTAACTGCTTAACTTTTTAACTTAGGGGCGTACATACCAGGCAGAAGCCCGGTTGCAACGAAAAGTAATGGCATGAAAACAAGAACGTACCGGCTCGTCAACGCAAAGACCGTTTTCGTGATCAGCCTGCTGGTCATTGCCCTGACGATCCTGGGCATTTACTTCTGGGGATTGGGTAAGCACCATACGTTCTTTTACAACTCCCTGGCCTCCACCACCATCTTGTCGGCGGCTTTCTTTTTTTTCATCACGGCTGGGTTGTACCAGGGAATCAAGCTGAAGGACAACCTGGGAAAAGTGACCGACAAAATGCGGTTGCCGGATTCGCTTGACCTTTCGGCGGCGGGTGACGCGGGGCCTCTGCTGGAAGCCGCCGACGACGTACCCGGAATCATGGCTGGCGTCCTGCTGTGGATCGTGTGGGGCGTTGTATTTGCGGCGGTCTTGTGGATTTTCGGTAACGTAGTGCTGCTGGTCGTTGCCGCCTTCGTGGGCATGCTGTACTGGATTTTTTTCAGGGCCCTGCGGCTGGTTTTCCGGAATGCCAAAAGGTGCAAAGGCAAGTTTTGGGAAAGCGTAAGAGTAGGTTTTGCCTATACTTGTCTTTATAACGTGTGGATTTACGGCATTTTTATGTTGGCCGAGTACTTGAAAAAGTAAGAAAAGGAAGACTACTTGCCGATCACCCATTTTATTTATTCAACCTAATCACCCTCTTATGGAACATACTGGCAACACTCCCCAAGAAGTATCCCGCCGCGCCTTTCTCAAAGGCACCGCCTTGTCGGCGGCCGGCTTTATGATCGTACCCCGCCACGTGCTGGGTGGCCCCGGGTTCGTCGCCCCCAGCGACAAGGTGAACGTGGGCATCGTGGGCGCCGGCGGCAAGGGCAAGGAGAACACCGGCGAACTCCTCAAACTCGACGACGTGCAGATCGTGTCCGTTGCCGACCCGGCCGAGTTCTGGGACCTGAACCGCTTCTACTACAAAACCGAGGCCGGCCGCGGCCCGGTCAAAAAACTCATCGAAGACCACTACCGGGCCAAAAAGCCCAACTTCAAGCTGGCCGAGTACCTCGACTTCCGGACCATGCTCACCAAGGAGCGCGGCCTCGACGCCATCATGTGCGCCACGCCCGACCATACGCACGCCTACGTGTCGCTGCACGCCATGCGGGCCGGCAAGCACGTGTACTGCGAAAAGCCCCTCACGCACAACATCTGGGAAGCCCGCGAAGTGGCCCGGGTGGCGCGCGATGCCAAGGTGGCTACGCAGATGGGCAACCAGGGCCACAGCACCAACGGCATCCGCCAGACGGTGGAGTACCTGCGGGCCGGCGCCATCGGCAAGGTGCGGGAAATCCACGCGTGGGTGCCCGCCGGCCGCTGGAACCCGGGTATGACCGGGCACCCGGCGGCCGGGCAGGAGCCCCCCAAGGGCATTGACTGGGACCTGTGGCTCGGGCCGCGCGAATCGCACCCTTTCCACGCGGCCTACGCCCCCGTAACGTGGCGCGACTTCTGGGCGTTCGGCTGCGGCGCCCTCGGCGACTTTGGCTGCCATGACCTCGACGCGGCCGTGTGGGCCTTTGACCTCCAGGCGCCGGAAAGCGTCGAAATCCTGCCGGCCGGCCAGAGCAACGGCGACATCGGTCCCTACGGCGAGATCGGCTACTTCCACTTCCCGGCCCGCGGGGAGCAGCCGGCCATCAAGATTACCTGGTACTCCGGGGGCATGCGCCCGGCGCAACCCGAGCTGCTGCCGCAAGGCACCAGCCTGCCCCGGCGCGGCACGATGTTCGTGGGCGAAAAGGGCATCCTGGTCAACGACGGCGGGGAACGCGTGCCCCAGCTCTTTCCCGAAAGCCTGATGACTTCGTTTACGCCGCCCAAAACCATCATTCCCCGCTCCAACGGCCACTACCGCGACTGGGTGGATGCCATCAAGGGCGGCCCGGCGGCCAGTTCGAACTTCGAGTACGGCGCCCGGCTCACCGAAATCACGCTGCTCGGCGTGCTCTCCCTGCGGCTCGGCGGCAAGCGCATCCAGTGGGACGGCCCGAACATGAAGGCAGTCGGCCTGCCCGCCGCCGATGAGTACATCAAAGAACCCGTGCGCAAGGGGTGGGAAATGGCGTAGTTTTGAGGAATTAAAATTGTGGGGCTATGGCTATAGACAGCGTTTATATAGATAATTACAAGTCTATTCGTGAGTCGGGGTTTATATCGATCAAGGCTTTAAATGTCTTAATAGGCCCGAATGGGGTTGGAAAATCTAATTTTATTTCGTTTTTCAAACTACTTAACAGCATTTCCCAAAAGAGGTTGCCTTCATTTATTGCAGAAAATGGCTATGCGGATAGAATGCTGCATTTTGGAAGAAAGAAATCTAAGTATTTGTCAGGTGGTATCGTATTCAGATCGTCGACTGGGGATATCAATAACAGATACGATTTTGTTTTAAAACCAGACCCGTTGAATGGCTTCTATTTTGAAAAGGAAGCAGGTGGTTTTAATGATAACGTTTATGGCTCGAACGTTTACGGCACTGGTAGTCCAAAATGGAGTTATATGCTACTTGACTCGCAAGGAGAAAGAAACAGTGGCTTGCGGGACCATACCGCCACCAGATTTGAATACCTAAGAGAATATTTTGATCAACTCAAAGTATTTCATTTTCACGACACCAGCGACAATGCTCCTTTAAGGCAGCCGGCTAAATTGAGAGATAATGTCTTACTTAGGGAAGATGGCAGTAACCTGGCCGCTTTTCTTTACTTAATTCAAGAACAGCACCCTTCCAACTTTAAATTGATTGAATATGCCGTTCGTTCGGTAGCTCCTTTCTTTGAACGTTTTGAACTGCGGCCGGACAAGCTGAATCCGGAATTGATATTTCTAACCTGGCAAGCCAAGGAGTCAGATGAATACTTTGATGCGGGTAGCTTGTCCGATGGTACATTAAGATTCATTGCACAAGCTACCCTGCTTTTACAGCCCGATCCACCCAAAACTATTATTATTGATGAACCAGAACTTGGGCTTCATCCTTATGCCATTCACAAACTGGCCGCTTTGATGAAAGCTGCCTCTGCCAAGGCACAAATTATACTTTCAACCCAGTCCGTTAATTTACTGGACCAGTTTGAAGCGGACGATGTTATCGTGGTAGAAAGAAAAGACAATCAGTCCACTTTTAAAAGACTTAACAGCGAAGAACTGAGTAATTGGGTTGGGGAGTATTCACTTGGTGAAATGTGGGGCAAGAATGTAATTGGCGGTACCCCATGAGCAGAGTGTTAAATATCATTGTAGAGGGGCCGACGGAACGCGAGTTTGTGACCAACTGCATGTACCCCTACTTCCTGGAGAATCACGTAAGCAACGTCCGGCCCATCGGGATTGAGACGAGTCCTGGTCATAAAGGGGGCGACGTCCGCTATCATACGCGCTTTAAGCCAAACGTTCAGACGGTCCTGAGGGGGAAAGAAGATCTTCTGGTCACCTCATTCATTGACTATTACCGGCTCAGGTCCGATTTTCCCAGATACGAGGAGTCCAAAAGCATCGGGGAGGTCCAACGCCGGGTAGATTTCCTGGAAACTGCCTGTTACGAGGATATTGGTGATCCTCGGTTCATCCCGTACATCCAACTGCACGAGTTCGAAGCACTGTTGTTCACCAAAGCCGACGGCTTCCGGGATTTTACCGAAACTCCTGTTTCCAACGTGGCGGAAATCGGGCGAATTATTGAAGCCTACCCAAATCCGGAACTCATCAATGATACTCCCGCCAATGCGCCCTCCGAAAGATTGAAAAGACTGATCATTCCAAAATACCAAAAGCCCTTTCACGGGCCTTACATTGCCATGGTAAACGGGTTTGACGCCATCATGCAAAAATGCCCGCGTTTTAACCGCTGGGTGACTACGTTGATTCAAAGAATGAACGCTTAGCCTGAACCGGGTTGCGTATATTGGCACCCGATTGGAGCCAAACCACCACCACCCCATGAACATCAAAGTCATTGCCTTCGACGCCGACGACACGCTGTGGGTCAACGAGCCGTACTTCCAGGAAACCGAAAAGGAATTCTGCCAGCTGCTGGAAGACTTCCTGCCCCAGCACACGGTAGCCCGCGAACTGCTGCAAACCGAGATCGGCAACCTGCCCCTGTACGGCTACGGCATCAAGGGCTTTATGCTCTCGATGATCGAAACGGCGCTGAAAGTGACCAACCACACCATCGGCGTGGAAGCCATCGAAAAGATCATCGGGTACGGCAAGGACCTGCTGGCGCGGCCCATCGAACTGCTCGACGGCGTGGAGGAAGTGCTGACGGCCCTCAAGGACCGCTACCGCCTCGTGGTGGCCACCAAGGGCGACCTGCTCGACCAGGAGCGGAAACTGCGCAACTCGGGCGTGGAACACTACTTCCACCACATCGAGATCATGTCCGAAAAGGCCGAGCCCGACTACCGCAAACTGCTCAAGCACCTCGACATCCCGGCCGAGTCGTTCGTGATGGTGGGCAATTCGCTCAAGTCGGACGTGCTGCCGGTGCTCAACATCGGCGGGCACGGCTACCACGTGCCGTTCCACACCACCTGGGCGCACGAAGTGGTGTCGCACCACATCGACCACCCCAACTTCCGGCAGGTGGCGCACATCCGCGAAATTTTGCCTTTCTTGCTCCCATGAAACAAAAGCTGGACTTGGACAACTGGGCCCGCAAAGACCAGTTCCACTTCTTCAAAAAGTTCGAAGAGCCGTTTTTCGGCCTGTGCGTAACCGTGGACTGCACCACGGCCTACCGGCAGGCGAAAGAAAGCGGCGCCTCCTTTTTCCTGTACTACCTCCACAAGTCGCTGGTGGCGGCCAACGAAACCGAGCCGTTCCGGTACCGCATCGCGGAAGGGGAGGTGCTGGTGTACGACCGGGTGCACGCCTCGGCCACCATCAACCGGCCCAACGGCACGTTCGGGTTTTCCTACATTGACTACTACCCGGAATTCGCTGCGTTCGTGGCCGCGGCGGCGGTGGAAATCGAACGGGTGCAGAACAGTACCGGGCTCATTCCGTCGGGGGCCGGCGAAAACGTGATCCACTACTCGGCCATTCCCTGGGTCAACTTTACCGGCCTGTCGCACGCCCGGCGGTTTGGGTTTCCCGACAGTTGCCCCAAAATCTCCTTCGGCAAAATGACCGAAGCCGGGGGCCGCCTGCAAATGCCTGTTTCGATCCACGTGCACCACGCCCTCATGGACGGCTACCACGTGGGCCAGTACGTGGACCGCTTCCAGGAACTGATGAATGCATAAAAAAACGAAGTACGAAACGCCGGTGCGTCGGGCGCCGGGGCTTCGTACTTCGTGGTGCAATGCTGCGTAAGTGTGGTATCGTTACATCGGTTCGTCGCCGAACTTCACGTCGCGGGCCGTTTGGTCGGGCTGGCCGGTAATGGCGGCTTTCGCCATTTCGAAGAGCGTCATCATTTTGCCGCCCGGCCGGTCCCAGTATTCCGCCTGGTGCGGTTTTACCTTCACCAGCGTAATGTTGGGATCGTCCTTGCCGTTGGGGAACCACGCCTTCAGGCCGTCGTTCCAGAGTTCGTGAATCTTCTGCCGGTCGTCCACCACCTCAGCCAGGCCCGAGGCAGCCACGTACGTATCGGCCGAATGGTCGGAGTAGGCCAGGCTCACGTGCTGGTTGCGCTGCAACTCCCTGACCTTGTTTGAGTTCCGGTAGGTGAGAAACCACAACGTGCCGTCCGGGTCCATGCCGTGCGTGGACATGGGGCGGCTGTGCAGGTCGCCGTCCAACTCTACGGTGGTCATGGAGGCGAATTTGATGTCTTTGATCTTTTCCTTCAGTGCTTCGAATTCGGTTTGCTGTAATCCTTGCATAGCCAGCTAAATTAGAGATGAGAGATAGTCTGTCGAAAACCGACACGGATTTTAGGCCAAAAGGGTTACGGAATGAACGGAGGGAGAAGCCAACAAGGGGTAACCACGGAGGGAGAAACTTAACCGCAAAGGGCGCAAAGGAGACGCAAAGATCGCCAGGAGTACGTGTTCCCCTTGCGGCCCTTGCGTCTTCCTTGCGATCCTTGCGGTTAAGTTTTTTCCCGCTACAACCTGCATTGTCAATGCTGCTACTTGCTAAAAGACCACTTATGAAACATCTGCTTCCTTTGCTCGGCCTGCTGTGCGCCCTGCCCGTGGCGGTACTGGCCCAGACCAACCTCGCCACGCCCGAAGGTTCCTGGGCGGGCAAACTGCAACTGCCCGGCGCCTCCCTGCGGATCGTGCTGCACGTAAAGGCCGCCGCGGCCGGCGCCTACACGGCCACCCTCGACAGTCCCGACCAGGGCGCCAGGGGCATTCCGGCCACGCGGGTCGTGTGGCAGAACGACAGCCTGCAACTCGACGTGGGTTCCATCGGCGGGGCGTACGCGGGCAAACTGAACGCCGACAGCCTGCTCATCACGGGGCAGTGGCGACAGGGCGGCCAGGCCCTGCCCCTGGACCTGAAAAAAACCGACGCGGCGGCCCTCGATCCCAAGCGCCCCCAGCAGCCCGGGAAGCCGTACCCGTACCGCGCGGAAGAGGTCTCTTACGCGGGTGGAGCCGCGGACGTCAAGCTGGCCGGTACGCTCACGCTGCCCGAAGGCAAGGGCCCCTTTCCGGCCGTACTGCTCATCACCGGCTCGGGCCCGCAGAACCGCGACGAGGAGCTGATGGGCCACCAGCCGTTCCTGGTGCTGGCCGACTACCTCACCCGGCGGGGCATTGCCGTGCTGCGCGTGGATGACCGCGGCGTGGGCGGCTCCACCGGCGACTTCGGCGCGGCCACCAGCCGCGACTTTGCCGACGACGTGCTCGCGGGAGTGCAGTTTCTCAAATCCCGCAAGGAGATCAACCCGAAGCAGATCGGGCTGGTGGGGCACAGCGAGGGCGGGCTGATCGCCCCGATGGTCAGCGCCCGGTCGAAGGACGTGGCGTTCGTGGTGCTGCTGGCCGGGCCGGGAACCCCGGGCGAAGCCATCATTCAGCAGCAGACCGAACTCATCCTCAAAGCCAACGGCATGGCCGCGGAAGGCATCGCGCAGTCGCTGGTCCTGCAAGCCCGCATGTTTGAGATCCTCCGGCAGGAGCCCGACGCGGCGCGGGCCGAGCAGCAACTGACGGAAGCCGTGCAGCAAGCCACCGCCGCCATGACCGACGCCCAGCAGCAGGCGAGTGGACTGGCCGGGGACGGCGCCCGGACGCTGGCAAAACGGCTCAACACGCCCTGGTTCCGCTTCTTCCTCACCTACGACCCCCGGCCCACGCTGCGGCAGGTAAAGGTGCCCGTGCTGGCCCTCAATGGGGAGAAAGACTTGCAGGTGCCCCCTAAGGAAAACCTGGCCGCCATTGCCGCGGCCCTCAGGGAAGGCGGCAACCGGCAGGTGCAGACGCAGGAACTGCCCGGCCTCAACCACCTCTTCCAGACCGCCCGGACCGGCGCCCCGTCCGAGTACGCCCAGATCGAAGAAACCTTCGCCCCGGCGGCCCTGCAACAAGTCGGCGACTGGATTGCCCGGCGGGTGGGGAAGTAGGAAGTTGGGGAGTTTGAGCGTTAAACCGCAGAGAACGCAGCGTGCGCAGAGAAAAAAGAGAGTTGGGCAGCAATTCCCGGTCTGCATGGTAGATGAGGAAAGTCCCGGAGGGACGCCCTGTTCCTGGCATACGGCATTATTCCCTTTGCGCAGTAGCTCCGTGTATGTGATTAGCGCCATGCCTAGTGGATACGAAGTGCGTACCCAGGCAGTGAGCAGGCCCCCTTCCTTACGCGCTGGTATCGTTGTTTCGGCACCGGTGGTATCGCGGCGCGTGGGCCCGGCCCAATGGCGAGGGGCGGGTTGCCTGGCGGGGGGAAGCATCATTGGGCCTAGACCTTTTTGG
>CADCTQ010000080.1 GCA_902805615.1 uncultured Cytophagales bacterium | reverse complement strand
TGGGTGGCTAATTCCTTCAATCCCGATTGCAGCTTGGGGCTACTCATGCTTAGCTAGTTGTAAAGTACGGCCGTTCTGACTATCTAAATTAATACTAATTTTTAAATAACGTTCCGGCAGCAACTGCGGAATTTTTGCGGGCCACTCGATGAAACAGAAGTTACCCGACGCAAAATATTCCTCCACGCCGATGTCCATCGCTTCGGCCTGGTCCTTAATGCGGTAAAAGTCAAAGTGGTAGCACGTTTCGCCCTTGCCGGTGCGGTACTCGTTGACGAGGCTGAACGTGGGGCTCTGCACGATGTCTTCCACGCCCAGCTCGCGGCACACGGCCTTGATGAACGTGGTTTTGCCCGCCCCCATGTCGCCGTCCAGCAGCCAGATTTTGTGTGCATCGGCCAGCCGGAGCACCAGCTTGGCGACGAAAGGCAGTTCGTTGGGTGAACTGTAGGAGAGGGAAAAATACGGTTGCATGAAGGCGGGGTCAGGGTTTGGGAAAGGACGAGAAACGAACACGCAAAGTTCGCACGTAAATCGCAAAGGCCGCAAAATAACAGGATTCGAACGGTTTTTGCGAAAACTTTGCGCCCTTCGCCCAAAAATAATGTCACGGAAAAACAAGAATTTCACGCAAAAGCGCAAAGGGCGCAAAGAAATACGCATACGCCTTGCGGTCTTTGCGTCTCCTTTGCGCCCTTTGCGGTTTAATTCTTCCGATCTCCTTTCCTCCCGTCTCCGGTCTCCGTAATCATTACGGCTTGGGCGACAGTTGCGCGAAGGGAATGATCATCTCCTCCAGCGATACGCCGCCGTGCTGGAAGGTATCCTTGTAGTAGTTGACGTAGTAGTTGTAGTTGTTGGGGTACGCGAAGAAGTAGTCTTCGATGGTAAACACGTACGCCGTGGACACGTTGATCTTGGGCAGGAAGAACCGTTCGGGCTTGCGCACCACCAGCACGTCGTCCTCGTCGAAGCCCAGGTTTTTGCCCTGCTTGTAGCGCAGGTTCGTGTTGGTGTTCTTGTCGCCGATGATCTTGTAGGGCCGCTTCACCCGGATGGTGCCGTGGTCAGTGGTCACCACCACCTTTACCTTTTTCTCCGAGAGGCGCTTGAACAGCTCCAGCAGCGGCGAGTGCATCAGCCACGACCGCGTGATGGACCGGTAGGCCGACTCGTCGGGGGCCAGTTCGCGGATCATCGCCATGTCGGTGCGGGCGTGCGAGAGCATGTCCACGAAATTGTACACGATCACGTTGAAGGCGTTCGTCATCAGGTTGTTGAACGAATCCACCAGCGACTTGCCCTGGTTGATGTTGATGATCTTGTGGTACGACATCTTGGCGTCAATGCGGGACTTTTGCATCTGGCGTTGCAGGAACTGTTCTTCGCTGTTGTTCTTGCCTTCTTCCTCGTCGTCGTTCACCCACAGGTCGGAATGGTACTTTTCCATTTCGCTGGGCAGCATGCCCGAGAAGATGGCGTTGCGGGCAAAGGCCGTGGTGGTGGGCAGGATCGAGTAGTACACCGATTCCTCGTCCACGTTGAAGTATTCCTGGAGAATGCTTTCGAGGATTTTCCACTGGTCGTAGCGCAGGTTGTCAATGAGGAAGAAAAATACCGGCTCCTGCGGGCTGCTGATGAGCGGGAACACCTTTTTCTTCATGAGCTGGTGCGAGAGCAGCGGCTTTTCCGCCTTCGGGTCGTTGAGCCAGTCTTCGTAGTTCTCCATCACGAACTTGGCAAAGTTGGAGTTGGCTTCGCTCTTCTGCATGTCGAGCACCTCGGCCATGCTGCGGTCGTTGGCGCCGTCCAGGGCCAGTTCCCAGAACACCAGTTTCTTGTAAATGTCGGCCCATTCCTCGTGCCCGATGCGGTCGTTGTAGGCCATGGCGATGTTGCGGAAGTCCTGCTGGTAGCCCTGCGTGGTTTTTTCCGTCACCAGCCGCTTGCCGTCCAGGATTTTGCGCACCGACAGCAGGATCTGGTTGGGGTTGAGGGGCTTGATGAGGTAGTCGGCGATCTTGGCGCCGATGGCCTCCTCCATGATGTGTTCTTCTTCGCTCTTGGTGATCATCACCACCGGCAGGGAAGGCTTGGTGGCCTTGATCTGCGAAAGCGTTTCCAGGCCCGTCATGCCCGGCATGTTTTCGTCGAGGAACACCACGTCAAAGTTTTGTTCGTTGCACTTGTCGAGGGCGTCCGTGCCGCTGTTGACCGGCGTGACGTCGTAGCCCTTGTTGCGCAGGAACAAAATATGCGGCTTGAGCAGGTCGATCTCGTCGTCGGCCCACAGGATTGAATATCTTTGCATGGTACTGGATATGGGTGGTTTATGAATTGAATGCGTACGGAATCGGGTGCAGTAAAGACCTGTAAGGCAACAGGTTTTACCATAAAGTACAAATAGTGGACCATTATTAGTTCGCCAACCCAAACGAAAGATGCCCGTTTTGGTTTAAAGTACGGATACCGAGGATAAACGGCGTAAATATCGTTTTTCCTCCCGGCCGGCCCGCCGGCGGACCTTAAACCATTTGCGGCTCAACCCCTTGCACGCTTGAACAAACGAAAACTCATCAACGATCCGGTATACGGGTTCGTAAATATTCCCACCGACCTGATCTTCGACATCATCGAACAGCCGCTGTTCCAGCGCCTGCGGCGCATCAAGCAGATGGGCCTGTGCGACTACGTGTACCCCGGCGCCCTGCACACCCGCTTCCACCACGCCCTGGGCGCCATGCACCTGATGAGCGTCACGCTGGATTCGCTCTGCGCGAAGGGCCACGAGGTTTCCGACCAGGAGTACGAGGCGGCCATGATCGCCATCCTGCTGCACGACGTGGGGCACGGGCCGTTTTCGCACGCCCTCGAACACAGCATCCTGGACGGCGTGCGGCACGAGACGCTCTCCTACCTGCTCATGCAGAAGCTCAACCGCCAACTGGGCGGCCCCCTGGAGATGGCCCTGCAAATGTTCAACGGCACCTATCCCCGCAAGTTCTTCTGCCAGCTCGTGGCCAGCCAGCTCGACATTGACCGGCTCGACTACCTCAACCGCGACAGCTTTTTCACCGGCGTATCCGAAGGCACCATCGGGGCCCACCGCATCATCAAAATGCTCGACATCGTGGGCGACCGGCTGGTGGTGGAAGAAAAAGGCATTTACAGCATCGAGAACTTTCTCAACGCCCGGCGGCTGATGTACTGGCAGGTGTATTTGCACAAAACCACCATCAGCGCCGAGATGATGCTGGTGGGCGTGATCCGCCGGGCCCGGGAACTGCTCCTGCGGGGCCAGGACGTGCCGGCCACGCCCGACCTCCACCTGTTCATCCGCCAGGTGGTGCGCATCGAGGATTTCGAGCGCGACCCGCGTTACCTGGAGGCGTTCATCGGCCTCGACGACTCCGACGTGTGGAACGCCGTGAAGCTATGGACCCGCCACCCCGACCGCGTGCTGTCGGTCATCAGCCGGATGCTGCTCGAACGGAAGCTTTTCAAGATCCTGCTCACGTCCGAGCCGCCCGAAGCGGCGCAGGTGCGGGAGATTGCCGCCCGGCTGCGGGAAGGGCAGGGCATCACCGACGAGGAACTGCCGTACTTTCTCATCACCGGCTCCACGAGCAACGCCGCCTACACGGCCGGCGACGACAAAATTGACGTGCTCACGAAAAAAGGTGAAATTATGGACATTGCGGAGGCTTCGGACCTGCCCAATATCAAGGCAATGAGTAAAATTGTGAAAAAGTATTACGTATGCTGGCCCAAGCAATGGGTGCAACCGGTCGCCGGCATTTAACTTCCCGCTCCCACTGTATGGAATTAACCGTTGAACAAATCGCCGGACTGCTGGGCGGCAAAGTGCGCGGCGACGGTTCGCGCCGGGTGCACACCCTGGCCAAGATCGAAGAAGCCACGCCGGGTTCCCTTTCCTTTTTATCCAACGTCAAATACGAACCTTTCCTCTACACCACCGGGGCCACGGCCGTGCTGGTGGACGAAGCGTTCGAGCCCCGCAAACCCTACTCGGCCGCCCTGGTGCACGTAAAAGACCCCCGCCTGGCCCTGACGGTGCTGCTGGAAGCCTACAACAAGCAAAAGCTCGACGCCCGCAGCGGCGTGGAACAGCCGTCGTTCATGGCGCCCTCGGCCCGGATGGGTGAAAACGGCTTCCGCGGGGCGTTCTCCTACATCGGCGACGGGTCAACGGTCGGCAAGCGCGTCAAAATCTTCCCGCAGGTGTACATCGGCTCCAACGTGCGCATCGGCGACGACTGCATCCTCTACCCCGGCGTGAAGCTCTACGACAACACCGTGCTGGGCAACCGCTGCATCCTCCACGCCGGCGTGGTGATCGGCAGCGACGGGTTCGGCTTTGCGCCCCAGCCCGACGGCACCTACAAGAACGTGCCCCAGGTGGGCAACGTGGTGCTCGAAGACGACGTCAACATCGGGGCCAACACCGTGATTGACTGCGCCACGATGGGCTCCACCATCATCCGCAGCGGCGTGAAGCTCGACAACCTCATCCAGGTGGCCCACAACGTGGAAATCGGCCGCAACACCGTGATGGCCGCCCAGTCGGGCATTTCGGGTTCGACGAAGGTGGGCGAAAATTGCGTGATCGCCGGGCAGGTGGGCATCGTGGGGCACCTTACGCTGGCCAACCGCACCTCCATCGGGGCGCAATCGGGTATCAGCAAGTCAGTTACCAAAGAAGGCACCGCCCTGTTCGGGTCGCCGGCGTTCAACTACAAAGACAACCTCCGGTCGCTGTCGGTGTTCCGCAACTTGCCCGACCTGCAAAAACGGGTTGAGGAATTGGAAAGAAAAATACTAAATTTGCCCGGAACAAAAGGGCAGGGCGCTTGAAGAGAGAAGTGAATTCACACAAGTAATTCGGTAATGTCGGACTTTATAATGATAAATGTGCAGTGGGTCAGTGTAGTATAGCTGGTAATGAACCGGC
>CADCTQ010000079.1 GCA_902805615.1 uncultured Cytophagales bacterium | reverse complement strand
TTGCGCTCCACGGCTTCCAGCCACACGCTGCGCACGGCGCCGGTGTAGGTCTGGTACCAGATGCCGCCCCGCTTGTACACGTGCGACTCCTGTTTGCCCCGCGGAATGTCGGCGTCCATGTTGTCGGCAATGCGCACGGTAAGCCGGTTGACGGGCCGCAGTTGCTCCTCGTTGAGTTCGTAGGAAAACGACGTATACTCGCCGTAGTGCACTTCTTCGCCCTCCACGGTCCGGAGCGGCAGGCCGTTGAGCCACACCCGCGTCTCGTAGCCGCAGGCCCCGAAGGTGATCTGGAACATGCAGTGCCGCAGCTTGGTATCCAGTTCGGGCAGGGGAAATTCCCGTTCGTACCAGACCACGATGTTGTCCTGCCAGCGGGCATTGCCGGCGTCTTTGGCCTTGGCCATGTGGGCTTCCACCGAACCGGGCCAGGTGGCCGTGTCGTCGTAGGTGTGTCCCAGGTGCCACCGGTCGAGCAGGCCCCGGTCTTCGGTGTCGTGGGCAAACTTCCATTCGCCGTCCAGCAGCACGAAGGCGTTGGAGCGCAGCACGGCGCGGGGCAGCGGGTTGATGAACTCGTCGCGGCTTTCTACTTCTTCTTTGGTTTCGGTAAGGCCGTAGTTGGGGTGTTCTAAATCCATAGGGGCGTTATGATTAACGAAGAGGGATATAACAGCATTAATTACGAATGACGAATGACGGCTGTCCGGTCCAGTCAGGTCGGGAGAACGGACAGCGGTAGTTACGGAATCGTCATTCGTCATTCGTCATTAACTTTCCATACCCTTTGCAATCAGCTCCGCGGCTTCCTGGTGATCTTCGGTGGTGGCCTTTGCGGGGTTTTGGTGGTGCTGTTTGTCGGGCTGGTACACCAGTTCGATGCAGATCGGGAAGTGGTCGGAGCCGTACGGGGGCAGGCGTTCGAGCTTTACGAGCCGGAACCGCGGATCGTAGAAGATGTGGTCCAGCGGGTAGCGGAACAGCGGCACGAACACGCTGTAGGTGTTGAAGAAGCCCCGGCCGAGCCGCGGGTCGAGCAGGCCGCTGATGCGCTGGAACAGGTGCGTGGTGTGCGACCAGCCCACGTCGTTGAGGTCGCCGGCCACGATGCTGGCGCCCTTCGACTTCTTGACCATCTTGCCCACCAGCAGCAACTCGGCTTCCCGGTCTTCGGTGTTTTTCATGAAGGTGGGCGGCTGCGGGTGCACCCCGTTGAATTCGATGGTTTCGCCCGAGCGGAGCACCACCCGGGTGAAAATGGAAGGAATGCCTTCGGTCACCAGGAACCGCACTTCGCTGTCGCGCAGCTCGAACCGGGAGAAGAGCATCATGCCGTAGGTATTTTCGAGGGGCTTTTTCACCGAATAGGGCATCCGTTCGTCGAGTTCGGCCAGTTGGTCGGCCCACCACCCGTTCGGTTCGTTCACCAGCAGCAGGTCGGGGTCCACGCTCCGCACGATCTCCTTGAATTTTCCGGCTTCCCGGTTTTCCATCCGCACGTTCGACACCATGATGCGGATCGTGTTTTCGGGGTCGGGCCGCTCGTACGTGAGGGCCTGCTTGCGGGCCAGGATGGTGAACGGGAAAATATAGCGGATCTGCACGCCCAGGGCGACCACCAGCAGGCCCAGCAGCACGAATTCGAGCCAGTGGTCTACATTGTGAAAGTACGGATACACGCCCAGAATGAACGTGATGATGGCCGCCACCTGGATGCGCGGAAAATCGAAGATGCGAATCCACCAGTACGTGGACCGGATCAGCGACAAGCCGGTAAACGTGACCATCGTCCAGGCAATTGTTTCGGTAACGTCTTTGATGAATGGTGAGTCCACGGTTGTATCGTAAGGGGGTTAAAGACTGATTTCTGCCTAGCGCATACGTATAAACCCGTACGCGGGTTAACCGCTTTAAAAAGGAGGCCGCAGACCGGGGGAAAGGAGACCGGAGGAGGCTACTCCTATTAACGCGGAAAATACCGGGCATTGCGGAAGGATTGGCCCAAAAAGGAAAAAAAGAGAGAAGGAAGGCCGGGGTTGCGTGTTATCGCGGCTTTCCTTTTTTTCTCTAAATAAATTTTACTGAAGCGTAGCCATAAAAGCGCAGCACAAGCAAGCAGGTCATCCCCCTGCCCCTTCGGCCATTGCACCAACCAGCCCGCGAGGGGGACCCCGTTTCGGGCGGTGCCGCCACCAGGCGACAATGCGTTTGCAACGGGCTACAGTTCCGACTCCAGTTCCTCTTCGAACAGCGCCTGGTCTTTGTTGAGCAGGTAGATGTCCATGAGGGCTTTGGGCCGGGCCAGGTACTCGCGCAGCATCGTGCGGTAGCCGTAGTCCACGGGCACGTCGGCAGCGGCGAAGGCAATGGCCGGAATCTGGTAGTGGCGGCTGATGAACAGGGCCCGGGCGCCGTGGAACGACTGGGAAATGATGGTAATGCTGTCCTGGTTGAAAAGCCGTTTGGCCCGCAGCACCGAGGCGAAGGTATTGTGGCCGGCGTAGTCGAGGGTCATGGCGTCTTCGGGCACCCCCCGTTTGAGCAGGGCGGCCTTCATGTCGGACGGTTCGTTGTAGTACTGCGACGAATTGTCGCCGCTCAGGATGAGGTAGCGGACCTTTTTCTGGTGGTACAGCGTGGCGGCGGCTTCCATGCGGTGGCGGAAAAAGAGGTTTTCCTTGCCGCCGACCACCTTTTTGCTCGTGCCCAGCACCAGGCCAACTTCCCGGGCGGGGAGGCTGTCCACCTGCCGGAAAATGAACCCCTGCGTCGAATAGATCACCCAGCCGTTGCAGGCCACCACGAATGCCAGCGCCATCAGCAGCAGTACCGTTCCGGCTTTCAGGTAGGCAAACAGGGATTGCACCATGCGCGAGGGAAGTTTAAATCGCTTCAATATAATCTTTTACGTATTTATCGCAAAAGTGGCCCGCCGGAATGCCATTTCCCGACCCGGCCGGCCCGCACGAAGAGCGGAAACTGCACTTCCCGGGTTTCCCCTGCCGGCCAGATCGCCTCCAGCCGGGGCCGCAGCGCCTCCACGGGGTCGGTGCCGTTGGCCTGCTTGTACCCCTGCACCGCCGACCAGGTGTTGAGGTAGCCCAGCAGGTGCTCCCGCTCCCACCCGGTGACCATGCGCAGGGGCGGCGCCGGCAGTTCGGGGAAGGGGAATGGAATGGTCGCGTACGCGGCCTCTACGTGGCGCCGCTCGGCGTCCCAGTACGGCCCCACCACGTCGCGGTAAAACGTCCGCACCAGCGCATCCACCGCCGGTTCGACGTGGAGCAGGTTGTAGCCCCAGACGGCCAGCACGCCCCCGGGCCGGGCCACGCGGCCCACTTCGGCGTAAAACGCCCCGAAGTCGAACCAATGCAGGGCCTGGGCCACGGTCACCAGGTCGAAGGTGTGGTCGGGAAAGCCGGTGCTTTCGGCGCGGCACACGCGGTAGGTGACGTTCTCGCGCGGAGGGGCCTTTTCGAGCTGTTTGGCGCTGATGTCGGTGGCGTACACGTGCCCGAAAGCGTTGGCAAGTTGTCCGGCCACCTGGCCGTTGCCCGTACCCGCGTCCCAGGCCGCCCCGCGGGAAGGGGTGAGGGAAAGGAGGAAGTCGTACAGGGCGTCGGGGTAGCGGGGCCGGAACCGGGCGTAGTCGCCGGCCTGGCGGGAGAAGTTGTCCTTGGGGGTTTGCATGGGGATGGGTGGATGTGGAACACCTTTCGGGTTTCGGTAACCCGAAAGGTTTAGCACGAATTTGGGTAAATTTACCACTCCGACCCATTCCACCAACCTGACACTACCTTATGAAAGGATTACGATCCGCGACCCTTCTCAGCTTGACCCTCACCAGTACGGCACTCATGGCCCAACAACCCATCACGTATCCCACCACCCAGAAGACCGGGCAGACCGACAATTACTTCGGCACGCCGGTCGCCGACCCCTACCGCTGGCTCGAAAACGACACGGCCGCCAACACCAAGGCGTGGGTAGCGGCGCAAAACAAAGTCACCTTCGGCTACCTGAGCGGGATTCCCTTCCGCCAGGCGGTGAAAAAGCGCCTCGAACAACTCTGGAACTACCCCAAGTATTCGGCGCCGGTGCAGGAAGGTCAATACTACTTCTTCTCCAAGAACGACGGGTTGCAGAACCAGAGCGTGTACTACTACCAGCAGGGCCTCAACACCCAGCCCGAAGTGTTCCTCGACCCCAACGCGCTTTCCCCCGACGGGACGGTGGCCGTCACCAGCTTTTCGGTGTCCAAAGACCACAAGTACGTGGCATACGGCACGGCCGCCAGCGGCTCCGACTGGAACCAGCTCCACGTAATGGAAGTCGCCACCAAAAAGCTGCTCACGGACAAGATTGACTGGGTGAAGTTTTCGGGCGCCGCCTGGAAGGCCGACGGCTTCTACTACAGCCGCTACGACGAGCCGGCCAAGGGCACCGAACTCTCCAAGCAGAACGAGTTCCAGAAAATCTACTTCCACAAACTGGGCACCCCGCAGGCGCAGGACGTGCTGGTGTACGAAGACAAGGGCCACCCGCTGCGCTACTTCGGGGCGGGCGTCACCGAAGACAACCGCTTCCTGGTCATCAACATCGCCGAGGGTACCAGCGGCGCCGAAATCCTGGTGCAGGACCTGGCCGCCGGGCAGAAGGACTTTACGATCCTCGCCAAGGGCTTTGAACACGAATACGCGGTGGTGGACAACGTGGGCGACAAACTGCTGCTGCTCACCAACTACGAAGCCCCCAACTACCGCCTGGTGCTCGTGGACCCCAAGAACCCCGATCCCAAGGGCTGGCAGAACGTGATTGCCGAAAAGCCCGAACTGCTCGAAGGCGTGGGCACGGCCGGCGGCAAGCTGTTTGCCCAGTACCTCAAGGACGCCAGCACGCGGGTGTACCAGCACGGCTACGACGGCAAACCCGAACGCGAGATCAAACTGCCCGGCATCGGCACGGCGGGCGGCTTCTACGGCGAAAAGACGCACAAGGAACTGTTCTACACCTTTACGTCCTTCACGTCCCCGGCCACCATCTACCGCTACGACATCGCCACCGGCAAGTCGGAACTCTACCGCAAGCCCGAACTCAAATTCGACACGGAAGGCTACGAGACCAAACAGGTGTTCTACCCGAGCAAGGACGGCACCAAGGTGCCCATGTTCATCGTGCACAAGAAGGGCCTCAAGCTCGACGGCACCAACCCCACGTACCTGTACGCCTACGGCGGGTTCAACGTCAACATGACCCCCGGTTTCAGCATCGCCCGCATGGCCTGGCTGGAACAGGGCGGCATCTTTGCCATGCCCAACCTGCGGGGCGGCGGCGAGTACGGCGAAACCTGGCACAAGGGCGGCATGCTGGAGAAAAAGCAGAACGTGTTCGATGACTTCATTGCCGCCGCCGAGTACCTGGTCGCCAACAAGTACACCGCTTCCGACCGCCTCGCCATTGCCGGCGGCTCCAACGGCGGCCTGCTCGTAGGGGCGGCCATGACACAGCGGCCCGACCTGTTTGCCGTGGCCCTGCCGGCCGTGGGCGTGATGGACATGCTGCGCTACCACAAGTTTACGGTGGGCTGGGGCTGGGCCGTCGAGTACGGTTCCTCCGACAAGGAAGACCAGTTCAAGTACCTCGTCAAATACTCGCCGCTGCACAACCTGAAGGAGAACGTATCGTACCCGGCCACGCTGGTGACCACCGCCGACCACGACGACCGGGTGGTGCCGGCCCACTCCTTTAAGTTTGCGGCTGCCCTCCAGGAAAAGCACAAAGGGGCCAGCCCGGTGCTCATCCGCATCGAGACCAAGGCGGGCCACGGGGCCGGCAAGCCCACTTCCAAGCAGATCGAGGAAGTCGCCGACGTCTACTCGTTTGCCTGGTACAACATGGGCTTTACGCCCCGCTACGACGGCGGCAACGGCAAGCCGGCCCAAACGACTAACAAGGCGCAGACCGGGAAGTAGGAGGGGAGAGAGGATTTAACCGCAGCGGGCGCAGAGGGCACAGAGGAAGAAAAGAGATGAGCTTCTCCTTTCTTTTCTCTGTGATCTCTGCGCCCGCTGCGGTTTTTTTATCGGGTATCCGCCAACCGCCGGGTTTGTCACGCTGAGCCCATTCGAGCCGAGAGCCGAAGAATGCCCGCGTAGCAGTAAAGCATCCGGTACGAAATCCCGTATTATGGGAATAATCATACCAGTACCTACGCTTTCACCGGATGCTTCGCAAGCTCAGCATGACAGTGCTCATCGTTTGGCGGGGATACGTACAAATCAAAAGTTGATCGTCTAATGCTCTCCATCAAATAGCTACGGAACCCTATAAGGCTGCCACGCGCCGACCAGGCGTGACCTGGATACTTCAACCAAACGCAAACCGGACGTTCCAACCGGACACGGCAGCGCTATTCACCTACGCCTTCTTTCTTTTTCCCTCTGTGCGCTCTGCGCCCGCTGCGGTTTGCTCTTTTTCTCCCCTCAAATTAAATCGCCACTTCCGTCAGCCTTCTTGCGCGCCATCCGTATAAGGGTTTAGATAACTTAAAATAAAAATTTAGTCTAGTCTAAAATTTTATTTTGGCTTATTTAAAAACAAACTATCTTTGTGAAAACGAAAGCGATATGGTGCGGACATTACTATTGGCATTCCTGTGGGCAAGCATCAGTATAGGGGCATTGGCCCAGACGGACCGGGGAACCATCACCGGCAAAGTGACGGCAGCGGGCCAACCGCTGGGCTGGGTCAGCGTAGGCGTACCGGGCACGGCGCACGGGGCCACCACCGCCCCCGACGGTACTTTTAAAATCGAAAACATTCCCTTCGGCACCTACGAGGTGCGCTGCTCCTTTACCGGGTACAGCTCCCTGCGGCAAACGGTGACCCTGTCGGCGGCGCAGCCCGCCGTGCAACTGGCGGCCGAACTCAAAGAACTCCAGCACGCCCTCGACGAAGTGGTGGTGACCGGCACCCGCACGGCCCGCAAGCGTACCGAATCGCCGGTGGCCGTGGACGTGATCGGGGGCCGCCTGTTCGAGATCACCCAGTCGGCCAGCCTCAAGGAAGGGCTCTGCTTCCAGCCGGGCCTGCGCGTGGAGGTGGACTGCCAGACGTGCAACTACTCGCAGGTGCGCATGAACGGCCTGGGCGGCTCCTACACGCAGATCCTCATCAACAGCCGGCCCGTGTTCAGCGCCCTCAACGGGCTGTACGGCCTCGAACAGATTCCGGCCAACATGATTGACCGCGTGGAAATCGTGCGGGGCGGCGGCTCGGCGCTGTACGGTTCGAGCGCCATTGCGGGCACGGTCAACGTCATTACTAAAGACGCCGAGCGGAACGCCTGGTCGGCGGGCTACAACTACGCCAACACCGGCGGGTCGGGCGACCACATTTTCAACGCCAACGCTTCGGCCGTCCACAAGAGCCGCAAGGCCGGCGTGACGCTGTTCACCTCGCGGCGTTCCCGGCAGGAGTACGACCACAACGGCGACGGCTTTTCGGAACTGCCCCGCATCAGCAACCTCTCGTTCGGCCTCAATTCTTTCCTCAAAACCGGCGAGAACGCCAAGCTCTCCCTGTCGCTCAACCAGATCGGCGAGGAACGCGACGGCGGCGACCAGCTCGACCGGCTCCCGCACGAGCGGCAGCAAACCGAGTGGCGCAACAGCAACGTGCTGACCGGCACGCTGAGCTACGACGTAAAGCTGCCCGCCCTCGGGAGCAGCCTGTCGGTGTACGCCGGGGGCCAGACCACGCGGCGCCGGCACTACACCGGCGTGGATGGCGCCGACGGCTACGGCACCACCCGCAACGAGACGTTCCAGGGCGGCGTCCAGTACAACTACACGCCCAAGCGGTTCCTGGTGGGCAAAAACATCCTGACGGCCGGCGTCGAGTACCAGTACGACGACGTGTACGACGAGATTGCCGCCTACAACTACCTGGTTGACCAGCAGGCCACCCAACTCGGCGCGTTCGTGCAGAGCGACTGGGAACTGACGCCCAAGTGGACCCTGCTCACCGGCCTGCGGGTGAACAAGCACAACTTCGTGGACCGGCTCGTGGCCAACCCCCGGCTGGGCCTGCTCTACAAACCCACGCCGCGGATGCAACTGCGGGCTTCCTACGCCAACGGCTTCCGGGCGCCCCAGGCGTTTGACACCGACATGCACGTGGCCTTTGCCAACGGCGGCGTATCCCTGATCCGCCTCGACCCGGCGCTGCGGCCCGAGTTTGCCAACAGCTTCAGCGCTTCCCTCGACTACGACCGCCCGGCCGAAAGCTACATTTACGGCTTTACCGCCTCGGCCTTCCACACCCGCCTCCGCGACCCCTTCGTGCTGGAAGAAACCGGCGAAGATGCCGACGGCAACAAAGTCTTTCTCAAGCAGAACGGCGGGGCCTCGGCCGTCACCGGGATCAGCGTGGAAGGCCGCCTCAACTGGAACCAACTGGTGGAGGCCGACCTGGGCTTCACGGTGCAGCAGAGCCTCTACGACGCCCCGGTGGAATGGTCGGCGGCGATCCCCGGCACGCGGCGCTACCTGCGGGCCCCCAACCAGTACGGCTACTACACCTTTACCCTGACGCCCTCCCTGCCCTGGGCCTTTTCGGTGACGGGCGTGTACACGGGTCCTATGCTGGTGCCCCACTTCGGCGGCGCCCCGGGCGTGGACGGCGACCGGCTGGTCACGTCGCGGTCTTTCGTGGAAACGAACCTGAAAGCGGCCTACACGCTGAACGTGAAATCCCTCAAGCAGAGCATCCAGTTCTTCGGCGGCATCCAGAACGTGTTCAACCAGTACCAGGACGACTTCGACACCGGCCCCAGCCGCGACTCCAACTACATCTACGGCCCCGGCCGGCCCCGCACGTTCTTCGCGGGAATCAAGCTGGGAATGTTCTAACGAAAGGAGACCGCAGACCGCAGGAAGGGAGACCAGAAGCGGCGTACCCGTGCAGGTTGGAGCACGGCTGGCAACGCAGATAGATTGGATTAAAAGGGAAAAGGTGGTACAGCGGGGAATCGTCGCGTTGCGGGAAAGGGCCGCATGGCGGGAAGGGGGCGCATCGCGGCTCCCCTCCTCGGAGGGGTTAGGGGGTGGGTTTACCTCCATAGGACAAGTAATAAGCGGATCACCGCACTACCTTGATCTCTCCACTTCCATTTCAATACTTTAACTTGATGCGAATACTTTTTGGTGCGAATGCCCCCGTTGCTTGGGCATACCAGGCAGTGATCCTCGCGTAAATCGTCCCCTAGTGGTAAACCCACCCCCCAACCCCTCCGAGGAGGGGAGCCGCAACGCGACGCCTTCCCGCAACGCGACGCCTTCCCGCCATGCTGCAACTCCGTGCGGTCCTTCTGTTTATCGGCCTATTCTCTTTAAGCCTTCTCTTTACGCCTTTACCCCAAATTTCCGCTCGAATACCGGCACGCCTCCTACCGTCTCCTTTTTATGCAACAGAACCCGCAACTTTCCCGTACATACGTTCATGCAACAACGTTGCATATGTAAAGTGATCTTTGTAGTTTTGTCTCGTTATAGAACCATTACGCCTGCGTATGAAATTTTCCGGTATTGCACAGAAGTCAGATTGGGTCGGAATTCTGAGTTCGGCGGGTTGCATCCTCCATTGCCTGGCCATGCCGGTGGTGGTCTACGCGTCGGGAGCGGTGCTGCACCAGGAGCATACCGAGTGGCTGGACTACCTGTTCGTGGCGGTTGCCGCCGGGGCCGTGTTCCATTCAGTGCGGCAGGCCCACTCCGTGGGCGTCAAGCTCCTGCTGATCGGGGCATGGCTGCTGTTTTCGGTGGGCGTGGTGCTCCAACCCGCTTTTGCGTCGGCCTCCGTGCTGGCGTACGCCGGTTCAGTGGGCCTCATTGCCGGCCACGCCATCAACCTCCGCCACTGCCGCCAGTGCAAAGTGCACAAGCGGCAAGTAGCCGCCTGACCCGCCTCCGTCCGTGCATCCATTTGGGAGCTTTGCCCGTTTAAATGACCGGCGGGTGACCCGCCGCACGTAGCAACCGCAGTGGCAACATCCGGCCCTGCTCTCCCTGCATGAAAACGATTGACCCCAAAGAAGTATCCGTAGCCGAATTCCACGGTTACCTGCTGGGCACCGTGGCGCCCCGGCCCATTGCCTTCGCCAGCACCATTGACGCCGAAGGACGGGTGAACCTGAGCCCGTACAGCTTTTTCAACGCCTTCGGCTCCAACCCCCCGACGCTCATCTTTTCGCCCAACCGCCGCGTGCGCGACAACACGCCCAAGCACACCTACGAGAACGTAAAGGAAGTGGCCGAAGTGGTGATCAACGTGGTGGATTACAAGATGGTCGAGCAGATGTCGCTGGCGAGCTGCGAGTACGAACGGGGCGTGGACGAGTTCACCAAGGCCGGCTTTACGCCCGTGCCCTCCACCCTGGTCCGGCCGCCGCGGGTAGCCGAGTCGCCGGCGGCGTTCGAGTGCAAGGTGTTGCAGGTGATCGAGATGGGCGACCAGGGCGGGGCCCCCAACCTGGTGATCTGCCAGGTGCTGCTGGCCCACTTCCACGACGGCATCCTCAACGCCCAGGGCCGCGTGGACACCACCAAAGTGGACCTGGTGGCCCGCATGGGCGGCGATTGGTACTGCCGGGCACACGGGCCGGCGCTGTTTGAAGTACCCAAACCCAACCAGCACCGCGGCATCGGCATTGACCAGCTGCCGGCGCCCGTAAGAAACAGCCGCATTTTGACCGGAAATAACCTGGGCCGGCTGGCCAACGTGGAGAAACTTCCCGACCCGGCCGCCGTAAGAGACTTCCGGCAGGCATCCGCCATCCGCGAGGCCTTCGCGCAGTCCGGCAACCGGCCGGAAGCACTCGAATCGCACCTCCACGCGTTAGCAAAGCAATTTTTGGAAGCCAACCAGGTAGAACAGGCCTGGCTCACCCTGTTGCAGGGGCCGGTTTAAACCGCGGGGCCGGGGGAAATTGTTTGCGCGTTCGTTTTCAAAAAGCGGCCCATGTAAGATTCCCCTCCAAATTTCAAAAATTTCCTTAAAAATGTATTTACTTTTTTGCGATTATCCGTATTAATTAAGGAAATTTGCCCCCGTAAGTACAAGAGAAATCCCTGAAACCGTAATATTTGCTTCAAATAGTTATATTAGGTGGATCAGAAAGGTGACCCTGGCACTTGTGTAATATAAATTATTGATAAATTCATATTGACATTTGAGTATCTGCGTCGTAATTTGAAACTTACGACCCGCACGCCCGGCCCCGAAGTAAACCACCCTGCCTGATTACCGTACAAAGAGTCATTGAGACTCGCTCAGCAACCACCACCCCAAACCATTTGCTGCCCGCAGGGGCAGTGCATAACGTCATGAAGGTTTCCATCATTACCGTTGTTTACAACGCCATCAGCACCCTGGGCTCCACCATCAACTCCGTGCTTACGCAGCAGTACGGGGACATCGAATACATCATTGTGGACGGCAATTCGAAGGACGGTTCGCGCGAACTGATCCAGTCAATGGCCGAAAAACACTCCATCCGCTGGGTTTCCGAACCCGACAAGGGCATTTACGACGCCATGAACAAGGGCATCCGCATGGCGACCGGCGACGTGGTGGGCATTCTGAACGCCGACGACTTCTACGCCAACGAACACGTGATCAGCCAGGTGGTGGACACGTTCCGGCGCAGCCAGGCCGACGGCGTGTACGGCGACCTGGCCTACGTGGACGCCGAAAACGTGCAGCGGGTGGTGCGCTACTGGAAATCGGGGCAGTACCGGCACGGGGCGTTCCGCAACGGCTGGATGCCGCCGCACCCGACTTTTTTCGTCCGCCGCGAGATGTACGAAAAGTTCAATACGTTTGACCTGCGCCTCAAGTCGGCTGCGGACTACGAGTTGATGCTGCGTTTCATCCACAAGCACCGGATTTCGGTGGCCTACCTGCCCAACGTGATGGTGATGATGCGCACCGGCGGGGCCAGCAACGCCAACCTGCGCAACCGCTTCCGCGCCAACCAGGAAGACCGCTTGGCCTGGAAAATGAACGGGCTCGCGCCGCACCCCCTTACGTTGTTGCTCAAGCCTTTGCGTAAGGTAGGACAGTATTTCCTGGCCCTGTGGCAGTCGCCCGCCTCCGTTCCGTCGGAAGGGTACGCCCGCCAGTAGGACGCAACCGTTCGTAAAAGGCTATTTTTGTACTATTTAAAAAATATCAGACCGTATGATCTACGTTGAACCCTCCACGTTGAACATCCTGATGGCATTCCTGACGGCCTTTACCATTGCCTTCCTGGCCGTGCCGCCCGTCATCCGGGTGTCTTCCATCCGGCGCATTTTCGACGAACCCGACGAACGCAAGCAGCACAAGAACTCCATCCCTTCGCTGGGAGGGGTGGCCATGTTTGCCGCCATCTTTTTCTCCATCATCTTCTGGGCCCAGGACATCAACTTCGAGCAACTCCGCTGGATGATTCTGCCGCTGTTCATCATCTTCATGCAGGGGCTCAAGGATGACATCGTGGCCATCCACGCCGTAAAAAAACTCATCGGCCAGCTCATCGCCACCGCCATCATGGTGTTCTGGGGCGGCCTCTACATTGACGACCTCCAGGGCATCCTGGGAATCGGCCCCATTCCTGCCTATGTAAGCATTCCCTTCACTTTGTTCACGGTTGCCGTGATCATCAACTCCTTCAACCTGATTGACGGCGTGGACGGCCTGGCCGGCACCATCGGCGTAGTGACCACCGTTACGTTCGGCACGCTTTTCTTCCTGGGGCAGCACTACTCGCTGGCGCTGATCTCGTTTACCATCACCGGCGCCCTGCTCGGGTTCCTGTGGTACAACTTCTCCCCGGCCAAAATATTCATGGGTGACGGCGGTTCGCTGGTGATCGGCATGGTGCTCGGCATCCTCTGTATCCGGTTCCTCGACGCCGAAATCCGCCTGGAAGACGGCGGACCGGCCCTGCCCACGCCCCCCATTGCCCTGGCAATCCTGATCGTGCCGCTTACCGACACGCTGCGGGTGTTCATGATCCGGATGTCGCAGGGCAAGTCGCCCTTCAGCCCGGACCGCAACCACCTGCACCACGTGCTGCTGCGCCTGGGCTTCAACCACCGGCAGGTAGCTCTTACGCTGGGCGGCATCAACCTGGCCTTCATCATGCTGGCCCTGCTGCTGCGCAACGTGGACATCACGGTGGCTACGCTGGTGATCATCGGTACTTCGGTGACGGCGTGCGTGGTGCTGCAACGGTTGTCGAGCCGCAAGAAGCTGGACGTACCGGCCCCGGCCATGCCCAAGCCCGTAAACGTGGAACAGACTGCCTGACCGGCAGACGGTATACTAGCCTATGAATGAGGTATTGTCGTACTCCCAAGCCCGGACGGACCTTTCCGCTTACAACAACGACTGGTACAACCCAGGCGCCTCCACCCTGAAGCGTACGCTCTGGTATTTCGTGAATGCACTCCTGTTCATCAACCCGCTCAACCCGGTAAGCAGCCTGAAGGTCAAGCTGCTGCGGCTGTTCGGCGCCCGGGTGGGCAAGGGCGTTACCCTCAAGCCCAACGTCAACATCAAGTACCCCTGGCTGCTCGAAATCGGCGACCACGTCTGGATCGGGGAGGGCGTGTGGATTGACAACCTGGCGCCGGTGTCCATCGGGAGCCACGTGTGCATTTCGCAGGGAGCCCTGCTGCTGACGGGCAACCACAACTACAAGAAAAAGACTTTTGACCTGATGGTGGGCAAGATCACCCTGGCCGACGGGGCCTGGATCGGCGCCAAAAGCGTGGTGTGCCCCGGGGTGACCTGCGGGAGCCACAGCGTGCTGGCCGTCGGGTCGGTCGCCGGGAAAGACCTGAAGCCCTACTTCATCTACCAGGGCAACCCGGCCGTGCCGGTGCGCGAACGGACCATCGGGTAATACCAGGATGAAAATGATTAAACGGATGAATCGGAGAATGGACCCTGATGAAATGATTGCAAGATAATCTGAGGATATTTATCTGATAACCAGATAGTTTTATCCAATCAAATACGTGGTCTCCGGTTCATACCGGCAGAAATATTCAACCCTCACCAGAAAATGCTACAGGATACGGGCAGTGCAGTGGCAGCTTCCAGGCCGGCTTCGGCCGGCACCCAGGAAAAACTACCCATCGTTTTTCTGCACAAAGGCTATCAGAATTACTTGTACTACACGATGCGGCAGGCCCGGCTCTACAACCCCGACGCCCCCATCTACCTGTTCGGCGACCAGGCCAACAACAAATTCGACTTCCTGACGCACGTGGACGTAACGCCCTACGAACAGGCGGCGTATCCCTTCGAAAAAGTGTACAAGCACCTGTCGCGGCAGGGCTACCAGTTCGAGATGTACTGCATCAAGCGGTACTTCATCCTGCGCGAGATCATGCGGAAGTTTCCCTTCGAACGCTTCTACCTCTGCGATACCGACCTGATGTTCTACAGCAACGTGCAGGAAGAATACAACCGGCTGCACATGGGCGACTACAAGGCCGTGCTGTACGTGCACCCCCACCCGCAGATGGAAGAGGTGCTGATGCACAACTCGGTATGGACGCTGGAAGTCCTCGAAAAATTCTGTGACTTTCTCCTGGAAAGGTACGCTCCCGAAAACTTTCACCTGCTGGAGGAGAACTACCGCTACAAGCAGGAGATCGGCCACCCGTCGCCCTTCATCTCGGACATGTACCTGCTGTACCTGTTCTACGAGAAGTACAAAGACAGCATTCCAATGCTCGACCTGAGCCCCATCCGCGACGGCGCCACCTACGATTACAACGTCGGCGAGTGGCCCTGGCTCGACCGGGAGAACACCTACGAGATGAACGACAAGGAGTTCTACGGCGTGAAAAAACTCCAGATCGAGGACGGAAAGGTCTACTGTTACAACAAGAAGCTGGGCCGCCGCATCCGTTTCAACAACCTCCACTTCGCCGGCTTCAACAAGCTGCTGGTGCACCGGTACTACCAGGGCAAGACCAACCCCTGGCTGTACGTGAAGCAGGAGTGGCCGTTCCAGCAATGGATGTTCAAGAAGAACCTGCGGTTGCGCACCCGGCTGAACAAGCTCAAGTCGCTGGTCGGGCTAAAGAAGTAAGGGCGCCGGCGCCCGGCAACCCGCCGCACCGGATATCCGAATACTAGTATACACTGCCGCGGGAACACCGTGGTCCTAAATACCAAAACCACTATGAAAGCCAACAAATGGCACGTACTCAACGCTTATTTCGATAAGATATACATCCTCACCATTCCGCGCAACGAGAAGCGCCGCCTCTTCCTCAACGGGCACCTGGAAGGATTGAACTACGAGTACTTCTACGGCGTGGACGGCAACGGTCTGCTGCCGCTCGACCCCGAGGGCACCGCCGACTACGACTACCAGGCAATGAAGGCCCACAACCAGGAAATCTGCGCCAAATACCTCAAGATTCCCGCCAAGGCAATTGTGCACCAGAACGAAATCGCCTGTTCGCTCTCCCACCGGCTGATCTACCAGGACATGGTGGACAACGGTTACGAAAGGGCCCTGATCCTGGAAGACGACGTGGCGTGCATTGACGCCAACCTGCCCTTCCTGAGCGAAGCCCTCAACAGCCTGCCCGCCGACTGGGAAATGCTGTACCTGGGCTACGAACTCAACTTCGCCTTCGACGGGCCGATGGGCTTTAAACAGCAACTCATTTCGCTGCTCTACCACGCCGGCATCCGTACGGAGGCGGTCAGCAACAAGTACGTTTCCTATCCCAAGCGGGTCAGCGCGCACCTGAAGGTTGCCGGCGTGCACACCAACACCGAAGCGTACGCCATCCGCCGCAGCACGGCCCAGAAGTTCATCGCCTGGCAAAGCCCCGTGCAGTGGATCGCCGACCACCTGCTCATGGACGTGTGCGCCAGGCAGAAAATAAAGGCGTTCCTGGTGCACCCCAAGATTTTTATGCAGAACAAGAAAGAATTTGAATCCAGTATCTGGACGAAAGCCTGATGCCTACCCCCTTTACGGTTGTTTTTTTCTACCGCAAGCCGCGGGTGGCCGGCAATTTCAGCATTGAATTTCTCTTCCAGCACATCCAGAACGCCCTGCCGCCGCACGTACGGACGCGGACGGCCATTTCCCGCCACGAAAGCAACGGCCTGTGGCCGCGGGTGTACAACGCCTGGGAGGCCGCCCGCCGCCAGGCCGACATCAACCACGTAACCGGCGACGTGCATTTCCTGACGCTGCTGATGCACAAGCGGAAAACGGTGCTCACCATCCACGACTGCGGCTTTATGAAGCACCCTTCGGCCGCCGCCCGCGCGGTGCTGCGCTGGTTCTGGCTGGTGCTGCCCGTGGCCCGTTCGCGGGTGGTCACAGTGGTGTCACAGGCCACCAAAGACGAAGTGCTGCGGTACGTGTCCTGCAACCCCGACAAGATCCGGGTGATTCCCAACTTCATTTCGGGCCGGTACGCGCCCCGGCCCAAGCCTTTCAACGCCCGGCGCCCCGTGATCCTGCAAGTGGGCACGGCCTTCAACAAGAACATCGAACGGCTCATCGAAGCCCTGGCGGGCATCCCCTGCCAGTTGGTCATTATCGGCAAGCTCACCGAGGCGCACGTGGCCCTGCTGGCCCGGCACCGGGTGGATTACGCCAACGCCTACAACCTCTCCGAGGAGGAACTGGTGCGGCAGTACGAGGGGTGCGACCTGCTGGCTTTCGTGTCCACGTACGAGGGGTTCGGCATGCCGATCCTGGAGGCGCAAACGGTGGAACGGCCCGTGGTGACGAGCAACGTGCTCTCCATGCCCGAAGTGGCGGGCGGCGGCGCCTGCCTGGTAGACCCGCACAGCGTACCGGCCATCCGCGAGGGCATCCTGCGCGTGATCGGCGACGAAGCGTACCGCAATGGCCTGATCGCCAAAGGAAGGGAAAACGTGAAGCGGTACAGCCTCGCCTCCGTGGCCGGGACGTACGCACGGCTGTACGAGGAAATGAGGAGTTAGGGAATTGGGGAGGTAGGGATGCGGGAGTTAATGCGTTTGAAAATCAGAAGTTAAGCTTTGTTGCCGGACAAGTACGAATCCGGGCCGTGGTTAGTGTCTCACTGACCACTTTTGCTTTGAGCCGGTAAGCCCCCAAGAATACCACGGGTCAAGCATCCATTCACACGATTCCTTTTACCCCGAAAGCGGGTGGTATTGTGCATCAATGCACCTGAACCTGGGCCCTTACCTGGGTTACTGGTTGAGTGGCGGGGTCAAAAGTAAGGGGGCGGCATTGAACCCAACGCCTACCGGTTCAACGATGCGTACGACCGCCGCTGGGAGACGGGCATCCACCTCAGCGTCATAGTCAGTCATCGCCTGAAGAACGGGGACCTTTTTCCGGACCTGAGGGGCAGTTTTGGGCTTATCGGCATGCGGCGAATCGAAAACCTGACGTACGATAAGACGGCCCTGCAAAAGAACTACAACCAGGCCCTCCACATATCAGCAGGCTATCTCTTCGGCAAGGCAACCGGGTAATACCTTGATAGACGTGATCAAATGGATGAATTTGAGGATAGACCTTGATGAAATGATTGCAAAGATCATCTGAAGATACACCTGAGTATCACTTGCGGCTCAAAGCGATTTTTTACCCGAACAACGCCTGGTACTGGCCCGCAAAGTCGGATTCCCGCACGAAGCGGTGGGCGACGGTCTGGGCGCCGCGGCAAAGTTCGTCGTACCCGGCCTGGTCCATGGCGTAGGCTTGCCGCAGGGCATTGGGCAGGGCCTGCTTGTCGCGCAGGTCCACGTCCCAGCCGGCTTTCTGGGGAGCCAGTTTTTGCCAGGGCGTCTGGTCGCTGATGAGGGCCGGCCGGCCGGCGTTGAAGGCTTCGTAGATGGCGTGCCCGAAGTTTTCCCCTTTCGAAGGCAGCACGAAAAAGTGGTGTTGCTGGAGCGTGGTCATCACTTGCGTGGGGTGGATGTTGCCGTGGTACACCACCCGGATGGACGGCTTGAGCGTAGCCATCACCTGCTGGCACGCCTGCCAGTACTCGGGGTCCTTCACGGGACCGTAAATGTGGTACTCGGCCGAAATTTCGTCTTCCAGGGCTTTGAGCGTTTCGAGCAGCAGCAGGTGGCCCTTCTTGGCCGTGATCAGCGAAATGGTAACGAGTTGGAGGCGGCCCCGTTCCTTGCGGATGGGCGCCAGGGGCTGAGGCACCAGGTCGGGCGTATCGAGGGCCAGCACCACTTCCGCCTTCGGGCCGAACATGCGCCGGATGTCTTCCACTTCCTGGGCGTCGGTGGCGTGCCAGCGGACGTTTTTGTGCAGGCCCCAGGCTTTGAACAACGCAAAGTATATTTTTTTCTTCAACGGCTTTACCGACAGGGCGCCGCTGTGCAGCATGCCCCGGGGCGCCACCACCACCACCGGCCGCGACGACAGTTTTCGCGCCGCCCGCAGCGGCACCACCACGAAGGGGATCGAGTAGATGCCATTCATGTACACCACTTCCGGCCGCCGCTCCTCGATGAAGCGGACCAGCTTTTCCCGTCGCTGGTATGCGGGCGAAAGGTAGAGCACTTCCGCGTCCTGCCTGAAGGGCACCCATTGGTTCTGGGGCACGTCGGGCATCGGTTGCCTTTCGCCGAGGTCGGCGCTGCCCGTAATCACCGAGAAGGAGAACCGGGCGTTGAAATTGTGCACCAGGTTTTCGAGGGAACGCACGATGCCCCCGGCTTTGTAGGCCGGCGCAAAGTGTTCCGTCAGGATCAGTACTTTCTTCATTTGTAAGCAAAGAGTAACCAACAACCACTTCAATTACGCCAGGGGCGCCGCCGGCACGGCCTGGTGCTCCCACATTTCGAGCACGGCGTTCTGCACCTGCCGGTAGTAGTTGTTCCAGGTGTAGGCCTGGGCCACCGTGTGCGCCTTGCGGCCGATCTGTTCGGTCTGGTCGCGGTTGCGGTAGAAAAACAACATCCGTTCCTTGAGGGCTTCCAGGTCATCCACCGGGATCACGAAGCCGCCGCCCTGCTTCACCGCGTCGCGGGAGCCGGTGTGTTCGCTCACGATCACCGGCGTACCGCAGGCCATGGCTTCGAGCACCGTCATGGCCCAGCTGTCGAGGTAGGAGGGGAACACGAACACGTCGGCCCGCTGGTAGTACCGCACCAGGTCGTCGTGGAGCAGGAACGGCACGTGGGTAAACATGCCCTCGTACTGCTGCATGGTGGCCTTGCTGTCGGCCAGGGCCCCCACGATGGTCAGGGTAGCGCCGGGCAGGGCCAGTTGCTTGAAGGCTTCGAGCACCAGCCGCACGCCCTTGCGGTTCGAGAGCTGGCCCACGAACAGGAAGTTGAACCCTTCGCCGTGGTTGTAGGCCGGTTTGGGCGTAAACAGGGTCGGGTCGAAGCCCAGGTTCACGGTGTACACCTTCTTTTCGGGCACCCCCGCGTCGAGCAGCGTCTGCCGGGCGTAGTTGGAGAGCGTCAGGATGTAGTCGGTGTGCTGGTATTCGGCGGCCTTGGTCTGGTTGACCTTGGCGTAGAACTTCTCGTCCTTCACGATTTCGCCCATGTCGCGGTACTTGCGGCGCAGTTCCATGATGTGGGAGTAGTGCACCTGGGCCAGGTCGAGCACGGTGATCTTGCCCAGGGCCTTGGCCCGCCGGAACGTTTCGAGGGAACACTTTTCGTAGCCGATCACGATATCGGGGTTGTAGCGGGCCAGGCGGCCGGCCACGGCCCGGTCGTGGAATCTTTCGGCGGGGTACACCCATTCTTCGCCGTGGGCGTCCATTACCAGGTTGGCGGCCTGCCGGAAGGCTTCGGCCAGCGGCACCATCACGATCCGGTCCTCGTCGAGCGGCTTGAAGTATTTCTTCTTGAAGAGCTTTTCCACCTTGGCGCCCATGCCGGCCGGCAACGCCCCTACGGCTTTGAAGAAAGCACTGTTGGGCTTGTACCACAGGGAAGTGACGAACGTTTGCAGCATTCCTTCCCGCTGCAACGCGTAGCAGAGCTGGTGGACGTATTGCTTACCCGGATGCGAGACTAAGACTTGGGGTTTTCTGTTT
>CADCTQ010000078.1 GCA_902805615.1 uncultured Cytophagales bacterium | reverse complement strand
AGCAGCCGGCCTTGCGCCCCGCCCAGTCGGGCCGGCGGACGAAAAATTCGTCGAAGTCCCGCGAATAGGGCGCCTTGATGGCTCTCTGCAACTTGCGGAACAGCCCGTCTTCCCCCGTACCGAGTTCTTGGATGGCCTGGTGCAGGAGGTAATTGCGGGGAATGAACCGGGGGTTGGCCCGCCGCATCCGCGCCCGGGCCTCGTCGCGGGAAATGGCGTTGGCCCCGGTTCTTTCCCCGTAAGCTTTGATGAAAGCCTGCAAGGCTTCCCGCTGGTTGCGCATCGGTTCGCGGTACAGGCTTGCCCGGAAGTGGTTCACCACCTCCTCCTCGTGGCTAAGGCCGGCCGGCAGTTCGGTCAGCAGTTGGTAGAAAATGGTCATGTCGGGCTTGAGCGACGAGAGGGTTTGTTCGAGTTGCGACACCAGTTCCACGTCGGCGGGGCGCACCTCGTCGAGGCCCAGCTTGTTGCCCATCATGCGGTAGTACTGCCGCCAGTAGATTTCCTCGTACCCTTTCACCACCGCCAGCAGCCCGTTGCGGTCGGGCACCAGCGGCGAGATGGCGCTGGCCAGGCAACCCAGGTTCCAGTAGCCCACCGACGGCTGTTTGGCAAATGCGTACCGCCGGCCCGGCAGGTCGGTGGTGTTGGGCGTGAAGTTGGGGTCGTAGTCGTCCACGAACGAGAACGGGCCGTAGTCGATGGTGAGGCCCAGGATGGACAGGTTGTCGGTGTTCATCACCCCGTGCACGAAGCCCACCCGCATCCACTCCGACATCAGGAAGGCCGTGCGTTCGACCACCTCGGCAAACCAGCGCAGGACCTGGTCTTCGCCCCGCAGGTGCGGGTAGTACCGGCCGATGGTCCAGTCCACCAGTTTGCGCAGGTTGTCGGTCTCCTGGCGGGCGGCGGGCATCTCGAAGTTGCCGAAGCGCAGGAAGCTGGGCGCCACGCGCATCACGATGGCCCCCGGTTCGTAGGCCGGGTTGCCGTTGTAGAACATGTCGCGCATCACCTCGTCGCCGGTAGCCACCAGCGCCAGGGCCCGGGTGGTGGGCACGCCCAGGTAGTGCATGGCCTCGCTGAGCACGTACTCCCGCAGCGACGAACGCAGCACGGCCCGGCCGTCGGCGCGGCGCGAATACGGCGTGGGGCCGGCGCCCTTCAGTTGCAGTTCCCGCGTCGTGCCGTCGGGGGCGACCAGTTCGCCCAGCGTAATGGCCCGGCCGTCGCCGAGCTGGCCGGCCCAGTTGCCGAACTGGTGCCCGGCGTAGCAGGCCGCGTAGGGGTGCATGGTGGGGGCCACCAGGTTGCCGGCCAGCACCTTCACGTCGTCGGCGTCGGGCGGGTCGAGGCCCAGTTCCCGGGCCAGGTCCTCCGACCAGGCCAGCAGTTTCGGGTTGCTCACGGGCGTGGGGGTGGCGTCGCTGTAGAGGACGCCCGGCGTCTGGCGCGGACGCAAATCGCCGCTGTGGTCGCCGTCGAAGGCGTCCACGAATTCGTTTTTATAAGTGTGTGAATGCAGGTGTGGCATGGTGTCAAATGAAAAAATGCCCGGGGGCATATCCTTTAACCCCAATCGGGGCGGAATGGTTGGTTGCGGCGAAAAAAGACGCTCATGGCCTCCTCTTTGGCAAAAAATGGTACGGCGATGGGAGAATGGGCAAAAATGACGCACCACGCGCCCCAACTGCCGCGGCCGCACCGCCTGCAACGGGCCTTTTTAACGGCAACCCCTTCGCGTTTAACGCTTTTGCCCCGGCCCCCGTTCGCTGAAAAGGCCCGGCGCGCCGGGCGGCAGGTAACCGGCCCTTCCGGCGCACCGCCGGGGAAGGACCCAGGAATTTTCCCGAATGGAACCCCGGGCGGCGCGGCGGCGCAAAATGGCCTTTTTTCTGGCACCCGGGCCGTTTCCCGGCGGGGCGGCTTCCCGGCCCGGTGTGGGCCTTTTCCCGTTTCTTTGAAGCTTTCCCCGGTCCCCCTTCCGAGCATGTTTTCGCCCCGTATCCGTCCGTGCAGCCCTTTTCCGGTGCTGCTGGTTCTCTTCCTGGCCGCCTTTGCGGGCCGCGCGCAGACGCCCAACGCGGCGCCGTCCTTCACGCCCGGCGGCAACGTAACCGCGGCCGAAGACGCCGGTCCGCAGCGTATTCCGTGGGCCACGGCCCCGTACGCCGGTTCGGACGCGGAAGCCGGCCAGTCGCTCTCCTTCACCGTCACTGCCGACAACCCGGCCCTGTTTGCCGCCCCACCCGCCCTCGACGCCGCGGGTACGCTCACCTTCACGCCGGCCCCCGACGCGTTCGGCACGGCAGTCGTGACGGTCGTGCTCCGCGACAACGGCGGCACCGAAAACGGCGGCGTGGATGAGAGCGCTCCGCAAACCTTTACCCTGACCATCACCCCCGTCAACGACGCCCCCGCTTTTGCAAAAGGCCCCGACGTAGCGGTACTCGAAAATGCCGGCATCCAGGTGCGGGAAGGCTGGGCTACGGCCCTTTCCCGCGGACCGGCCAACGAATCGGGCCAGTCGCTCGCCTTCACGGTCACCACCAACAACCCGGCCCTGTTTTCGCGCGGGCCGCTGGTGGGCACCGACGGCCGGCTCACGTTTACCCCGGCCCTGGGGGCCCACGGCACGGCGGTCGTAACGGTATTGCTCCGCGACAACGGCGGCACGGCCGGCGGCGGCACCGACGCGAGCCCCGCCCAAACGTTCATCCTCACCGTATCGCCGGTCAACGACGCACCCTCTTTCACCAAAGGCCCCCATGTGACCGTGCCCGAAGACGGCGGCCCGCAGCAGCTCAACGGCTGGGCCACGGCCGTAGCGGCGGGTCCGGCCAACGAATCGGCCCAATCCCTGGCTTTCAGCGTCGCCACCGGGCAACCGGCGCTCTTTAAAGTGCTCCCCGCCCTCGACGCTGCGGGTACGCTCACCTTCACGCCGGCCCCCGACGCGTTCGGCACGGCGGTCGTGACGGTCGTGCTCCGCGACAACGGCGGCACCGCCCACGGCGGCGTGGACGAGAGCGCTCCGCAAACGTTTACCCTGACCATTGACCCCGTCAACGACGCGCCTTTTCTCCGGACGCCGCCCCCGGTAGGGCTTGCCCGCAACAGCGCACCTTACACGCTCCCGCTGACGGGCATTACGCCCGGACCCGGGGAAGGGGGACAGGGCCTGACCCTCGTGGCCGTGTCCGACAACCCGGCCCTGCTCGACATTACGGGCATTGACTACCGGGAAGGTGCCCCTGAGGCGTCGCTGGTTTTCCAGCCCCGCCCGGGCCAGACCGGCACGGCCACCGTGACCGTGGTGCTCAAAGACAACGGCGGCACGGCCGGCGGCGGCCTGGATACCTACACCACGGCTTTCCGGGTAGACGTGGCCGAAGTGTCGGACTTGTTCGTGCCCACGCTGTTTTCGCCCAACGGCGACGGCCAGAATGACGCCTTCCGCGTCCGGGGCGCGGGCATTACCTCCCTCTATTTGCAAATCTACTCCCTCACGGGCGTAGAAGTGTTCTACACTGGTGACGTTTCGGCGGCCACCGAAACGGGCTGGGACGGTACCTACCAGGGCCGGCCGGTGCCCGCCGGGGTGTATTCCTGGCAACTCACGGGCCGGTACGCCGACGGCCGTCCCCTGAAGGTCAACGGCAAAACCTTCGGCCAGGTCACCCTGGTCCGGTAGACCGCACCCCCATTCTCCCACCCGATCCCGCCGCCCTTTCCCTGATTTCCCGCAAGCGCATGAAAAAATTATCCCTGTTCCTATTGCTGTTGCTGGCCCGGCACGTACAAGCGCAGTTCCGGCCCTATACGCTGTACCCGCTCTCCCCCGTGCTGACCAACCCGGCCCTGGTTGCCGCCGACGACTACGGCCAGGCAACGGCGCACTACCGGCAATCGCGGGTGGCGGCGGGCTACCGGGTGCCTTCCCTCTCGTACGCGCATCCCTTTTACGGCAAGGCGAACGGCAACCGCTACGGGGGCATGGGCTTCGCCCTCATCAACCAGTCGGCGGGACCGGCGGGCATGTACCAGGTGACGGGGGCGCTGGGCGGCTTTGGCTACCACCTCGCCCCGGGTCCGCACCACGCCCTGGACGCCGGCCTGCAACTCGGGCTGATCAACAAGCGGATCGCCCCCGGGGCGGTCACTACGGATGCCCAGTTCGGCGCGGGGGGCTTCGACCCGTCCCTGCCCACGGGCGAGCCCCTGGACGGGGCGGGCCGCACGGCCGTTGCCCTCAACGCCGGCCTGCACTGGTCGTACGCCGACCTGGCGGGCCGCCGCAAAGCTGCGCTGGGCCTGGCCCTCCACAACGCCAACCGGCCGGCGTACCCCTTCCTGGGGAATCGCAACCGGGAGCCGGTGGGGTACGTGGTGACGGGTTCTTTCCTGGCGGCCGGCGGCGGCGACTGGTCCGCCGAGCCCACCTTCCGCTACTTTAAGGAGGGACCTACGGACTTCGGCAGCATGGGGGCGAAGTTTGGGTATTTGCCCGGTGACCACCAGCAAACCAGGGTGAGCGCCACCCTCTGGTACCACACCAATGGTTCGCCCGGCCTCGGCCTGCAACTCGAAACGAACCGGTTCGTGCTGGGCTTCGGCGCCGACGGGTCTTCGTACCGCAACAGCACGATGGACGAGGGCAACGGTGCCTTCGAAGTGGCCCTGGCCTGGCGGATGGACCGCAAAAAGCGGGTGGACGACCGCCGCACCAGCGCCGAACCCGTTGCCGAAAACCAGCCCCTCCCCTCCCCGGCGCAACCGGCCGAGAGAACCCCCGACCGCACCGCCGCAACCCCGCCGCCGGCCGTTGCCGATTCGGCAGCCACCCCTTCCCGGCCCTCCCCCGTACGCCGGGAGGAGCAACTGGCGCGTCAGATTGCTTACCCGTTGGGCGGCACCGGGTTGTCGGCCGGCGATGAGCAGTTCCTCGACAGCCTGGCGCGGGAACTGAAGGCGCACCCCGACTGGCAACTCCGGAT
>CADCTQ010000077.1:3484-5005 GCA_902805615.1 uncultured Cytophagales bacterium | reverse complement strand
CCCGCACGCCAAGCTGCCCGAAACCTGGTAAACCACCCGTAACGCAAGGCACCCGGCGCGTACGCCCCTGTCCCCACAAGGCAGGGCGTACGCGCTTTTTTTGTGCCCGCCCACCTCTCTTTGCCCTGCTTCTCCCGTCCGGCGTACCCGCTTACGGGGCATTCAATAGGAGTCTTTTTATATTTAATATAAAATTTCTTACACACCTCCCTCCCTACTGTGCAACAAGTTTTGTACTTTCGTATTCAGTACTTTAACTGCCCGTTGCCGTGAATGACACCTCCCTACTGCTGAAAATCTGCCTGCAACGGATGGAAGAGAAGCTGCAATGGGGAAGCAGCCGGGACTGGGTCAACGCGCATTTCATCCACCTGAGCGAAAAAATCACGGCTGCTTCGCGCATATCCATCAGTCCCCACACGCTCAAGCGGCTGTTCGGGAAGATCAAATACAAGCAAGACCACACCCCCCAGCTTGAAACCAGGAATGCGCTGGCGATCTTCCTGGGCTATAAAGACTGGGAAGACTTCGCGCGGCACGGAGCCGGCCAGTGGCCCCCCGAAGCCTGCGACCGGCACCTGGCCGGGGTCGGGGTGGAAGCGGCGGAGGGGCGAACGGCAGTCCACGTACCGGCTGCCCCCGCGGAAACCTCCCTGCCCGAACGCCGGCCGCCGGCCCCGGTGCGGGAGGCACCCGGCGGCGTGCCCTTGCCCCCACCCGTCCCGACCTACCGGCGGCTTGGCCGGGCGGCGCTGCTGCTGGGCCTGGTGGGCGTACTGACGGGCGTTTCTTTTTTCGCCCAATTGTGGCCCCCGCACGTCGCCCCCAAAGCCTCGCTCCGGGGCAAACACCTGAAGGGCTTCCCCCCGCTTACCGCCATTTTCGACTACGACGTGTCGGCCCGGCCGTCAGACAGCGTTTCCATCTATTTCGAAGGATATAACACCCGGCGTCCGCTGCCCCGCGACCAGCGTACCATCACGCAGTGGTACGAATTCCCGGGCTATTACCAGGTGCAGCTGCTGGCCCGCGGCCAGGTACTGGCGTCCATGGGCGTACACGCCCTCAGCCAGGGTTGGGAAGGCATTGCCGCCTCCGAGGATTTTAGCCGGCTCTACCACCTTCCCGCGGCGCCGGCAGTCAGAGACGGCCACCTGTACGTGCCGCCGGCCGAGGTGCTGGCCAGCCAGGTGGATACCAACCAGCGGTACTGGGTGATGTTCCGCAACGTGCGCGATTTCAATGCCTCCGGCGACGATTTCGTCTTCGAAGCCCGCGTGATGAACGACAGCCACCGGAGCCCCACTTCCTGCAACGACGTGGTGCTCAACCTGACCGGGGCGCACCACGCCATCCGGATTCACTTCCTCAAGCCGGGCTGCTCGCGCTGGACGTACCTGCAAGCGGGCGAAGTGGCGCTCAACGGGGAGTTCAACGACCTGTCGGTGTTCGGCCAGGACCTGTCCCGCTGGCGCACGATCCGCCTGGAAGTGAAAAACCGGGCCGTCCGCATTTTTTTCG
>CADCTQ010000077.1:0-3474 GCA_902805615.1 uncultured Cytophagales bacterium | reverse complement strand
TGGGTCCCCTCAAAGGCATCAGCTGCGACTTCATGGGGTGCTGCCGGGTAGACTACGTACAGCTCTGCAACGGCCGCCGGGAACTGGTGTACGCCGATGCGTTCGACGACCCGGTGCAATAAGCCGCCCCAGCCCTCCCCCACCCGTCTCCGCAGTGCCCCCGGGCCCGTATCCCCACTTTGCACAAGCCAACCGGGCGGTTGTACCGGTTTGTACAAGCTTTGAACACCCTTTTGCATAAGGATAATCCAAAGATTTACGGCTTTAGTACTATATGTTTGCCTGGCATCCCGGGCAGCCTCCTCCGCTTCACAATGGCCGGCGCCATCAGGCTTTTTTGCTGACCAGAACCTTCATTCACCATAAACCCGTGTTCCCATGAAAAAACCAAGCTACCGCCACCTGTACGCCCTCCTGCTGTTGCTGCTGGCGGCGGGGTACGCCGCCGCCCAGCCGGCCGGCAGCACCTGGACGCTCACCTTCGAAGACACGTTCGACGGCACGGCCCTCAATACCACCAAGTGGTCCACCGGCTTCGGCTGGGGCCCCAAGAGCGACGCCTTTGACGAAACCACCCGGCCCGAGAACGTCACGGTCGCCAACGGGATCATGCGCATCAAGATGGAGTGCGTCGGCACGGCCTACTGGTCGGGGGCCATCAACAGCCGCAACAAATTCTCGCAGCGGTACGGCTACTGGGAAGCCCGCATCAAGGTGCCGGCGGGCACGGCGGGCCTGCTGCCGGCCTTCTGGATGAAACACAACGACGACAAGTGGCCCCCGGAACTCGACATCATGGAAGTGTTCGGCACGGACCGCCGGGCCGCGTTTACGGTGCACTACGGGGCGCCCTGGCCCAACAACCAGAGCAGCGGCGCCAAATGGGACGGGGGCGACCTGTCCACGGCCTTTCACACCTTCGGCGTGGAATGGGACGCGAACGCGGTGAAGTGGTACGTGGACGGCACCGTGCGCCGCACCTACGCCCGTCCCGAAGCCGATGCCTTTCTCAACCAGTGGAACGAGTACACGCCGGGGGCCTACATGATGCTGAACGTGCACGCCAAAAACGCCGAATGGAACGGGGGCAACCTGAGTTGCAGCAACCTGCCCCGGTACATGGAAGTGGATTACGTACGGGCTTACCAGAAATCGGGCACCACAACCCCGCCGCCCACCTCCACCAGCCTCCTGCAAAACCCCGGCTTCGAAACCGGCACCCTCTCCCCGTGGACGTCCTGGGGCAACAGTTCCATCGTGACGACCGGCCAGCGGTCGGGCAGCCGGGGCATACTGGCCTGGTGGAACAGCACGGTGGAGCAGGTGGTTACCGGCCTCGCGCCGAACTCCACGTATACCTTCCGGGGCTGGGGCAAGGTGGATGCCGCCGGCATTTCGGCCCGGCTGTCGGTGAAAGACCACGGCGGCGCCCAGGTGTTTTCGCCCAATTTCACCAGTACCAGTGGCTACACCCAGGGTTCGGTGACCTTTACGACGGGCAGCAGCAGCACCAGTGCCCGGGTCATGTTCTACGCCCCGACCAACGGCGGCGCGTGGGGCGATGATTTCACGCTGACGGCCGGCACGGGCAGCCGCGTGGCGGCCGGCGACCGGGCCGAAGCAGGAGAAGCCGGCGTGCGGGTTCACCCCAACCCGGCGGGACGGCAGTTCACGCTGCAACTGGTGGCCCGGCAGGCGCAGGAAACGCAACTGGCCCTGGTGGACCTGGCCGGCCGACCGGTACTCACCCGGAACATCCACCTGGCCGCCGGCCCCAACCAAGTCACCGTCAACACCGAGAAGGTTCGCCCGGGCACCTACCTCATCCGGGTGGAAGCCGACGGCCGGAAGCTGGTGAAAAAGGTCGTGCTGCGCAATCAGTAGGCCAGTTCACAATAAAAAGCCCCTGGTGCAAGCGTCGACGCTTGCACCAGGGGCTTTTTATCCCTTTTGATTTACCCCACCAGCATGGCCGCGCCGAACACGCCGGCGCTGTCGCCCAGCAGGGGCTTGAGGAAGACCGTATCGAGCCGGTTGTTGAACACGTACTTCCGGACGGCTTCCACGCCTTCGGTGTAGAGCAGGTCAATGTTGCCCACGCCGCCCCCGATCACGATGGCGTCCGGGTCGGCAATGTTGATGACCACCGAGATGGCCTGCCCGAAAAAGTCAATCATGCGGCGGATGGTGGCCTCGGCGTGCGGGTCGCCGCCCTGCCGGTAGCGTTCCACGATTTGCGGCAGTTTGAGGGCCGTGCCGCTCCGGCCGGCGTAGTAGCGTTCCAAGGCCGGTCCGGCCAGCACCATTTCCACGCAGCCGGTCTTGCCGCAGTAGCAGGGTCCGCCCGACGCGTGCAGGAAGTTGTGGCCCCATTCGCCGCCGATGCCCTGCCGGCCGTTGATTACGCGGTTGTGCACCACCAGGCCGCCCCCGACGCCCGTGCCCATGATTACCCCGAACACCACTTCGGCGTCGGGCACGCGTTCCCGGGCGGCCCCGAGGCGGGCTTCGGCCAGGGCGAAGCAGTTGGCGTCGTTGGCAATGCGGACGGGCACGCCCAGCGCCGCCTCCAGGTCGCGGCGGACGGGCATCCCGTTCAGGCAGAGCGTATTGCTGTTTTTGAGGGTTTGCGTGCCCGGGTCGAGGGTGCCGGGTGTGCCCACCCCTACCGCCTCCGGCGCGAGGCCCGTTTCCACCTTCAGTTCGTCAACCAGACGCACGATCCGGTGGAGGATGTGTCCGTACCCTCCTTCGGCTTCGGTGGCGATGCGGCGGCGGCTCAGCACCTGCCGGTGGTCGCCCGGCCCGAGCACGACCCCTTCAATTTTGGTCCCCCCTAAATCAATGCCCCAACGTGTTTGCATAAGTAGCGATTGGCGGTTAGTTGTATTTACAAAAAAGGTTACGGAGAAAAAGGGAGCGAGGAGCGAGAAGTGAGGAGTGAGAAGAACTGAACCGCAAAGGCGCAAAGAAGACGCAAAGGCCGCAAGGCGTACGCGTAGCTCTTTGCGCCCTTTGCGTCTCTATTGCGATCCTTGCGGTTAAGTTCTTTTCTTTGCGCCCTTTGCGCTGCTGAAGCGCCTTTGCGTAAAACCCTTTTCTCCTTTTCTCCGAAAAGACGCGATAAATCGCGTCTCTACGCAGGTCCTCCGTGTCTCCGTGGTAAATCCTATTCCCCATCGAAGCCTTGCTTGTCCGCAAATTAGACGGGCCGTCCGAATTGTCAAACCCGGCTCTTTTCCAAAACCCATTAATTTTCCCGCTTCCCGCCACAATCCGCAACTTATTCCCCCCGCCGCCCTTATAACTCCTAACGACCAGCTCACCCCTTTTGACCAAGCTCCCAACCCTTTCCCGCGTGCCCCGGATCAGCGCATTTCTGCGGCAGGAATTTTTTGAGCCCGACGTGAGCCGGGCCGGGGTCATTACGTTTGCGCTGATGGTTCCCCTGGTGGTGAGCCACGACCTGGGCAA
>CADCTQ010000076.1 GCA_902805615.1 uncultured Cytophagales bacterium | reverse complement strand
TTTGTTATTTACTTTAAATTTTGACACTACAAAGTAGGCATCATTAGTTGCTTCAATTTCAGCATGTATTCTTGAGAGCCAAGCATTAACAACAGTATTTTCTAAATCTTCAATATTTATTGATTTTCTTAAATCCATAATATTTAATCGTTTATTGTTTTAAGGACATTTAGTCTTCCCAACAACGGCCTCTTTAACTTGATCTGTTAAGTCATTGGGTTGACCTCTTTTACTAGCCCACTCTTTTAGCTTAATGTCGCCAGGGTCATTTTTAGGTCTTATGCTCACGTGTCCCTCAGCATCATTTTTAACTGCTACTAATGGATTGTTAACGAAGGCATAAAATCTAACTCCTCCTACTAACCTAATCGGGTCCTGACTCACGTACATTCCCTCTTTCGCATCATAATACCGGAACCGGTTGTAATACAAGCCCGTCTCCACATCCTCGTACTGACCGGGGTAACGGAAAGGACAATCTTCGGCTTTGCCGCGCAGGTTCAGCACCTGGCCGTAACAATTCAAATCCGCCGACCAGACGGCCTCACCCGTATCCCCGTGCATGCTCAGCGGCGTGCCCAGGTGGTCGGTGACGATGCCGTAGGACCGGCCACCAACCAGCTTGGCAAGCGGCGCAAAGGATTCCGGCTCGAACAACCACGTCACCAGGTCGCCGTCCGGGACGCTGCCCCCGTTGGTTGCGGCTCCGGCGGCGCCTTGCCGGGCCTGCTGCCCCATCAAGTTGGGCGTTTCCGTCCACTCGTGCAAGGGCGTATTGCCGTCCCACACCCAGCGGGTGGTGCGGCCCCGGAAAGTTTTGCTCAGGCGGCGGCCCAGGGCGTCGTAGGTGAAGCTGACGGCCTCCCCGTCCGGGCGGACCACCCGGCCCAGCATTCCGGCGGCGTTCCAGGCGTAGTGCCAGACCTTGCCGTTGCCCTCCGTCTTGCGCACGAGGTTGCCCTCCTCGTCGTAGTCGTAGCGGGTGCCGCCGGCTTGCAGGAGCTGCCCCGCCGGGCCGTACTTGCGGTCACTCCGTTCCTTGGTGCGGAACAGGTTGCCCACCGCGTCGGGCATGCGGTAGAGCACCGAGCCGTCGGGGTTTTCCGACCAGGCCAGGTTGCCCAGCGGGTCGTGCCCGAAGCGGGTAAGGCCCCGGCTGCTGTCGTCAATCTGTTGCAGGCGGTCGTCCAGGCCCCAGCCGTAGGTGCGGGTGCGTTCCCGGAAGCCGCCGCCCGTAAAAGTTTCCTGCTTCACGGGGCGGCCCAGCCGGTCGCGGCTCCAGCGGCTGCGCAGCCCCCCGGAGAATTCGCGTTCCAGTTCCCGCCCCAGGTCATCGCGGCGGAAGCCCACGCCCCACGCGCCGGCGCTGACCCGGCTCACGTCGCCCATCAGGTTGCGCACGAAACCGAAATCGGCCCCCAGCGAACTGCGCACCGACGTACGCAGGCCCAGCGGGTCGTACGCGGATTCCACGGCCACGTCGCCCTGTCGTTCGCCCACGACCCGCCCCAGCAGGTCGCGTTCGAGCGTTACGGTGAGGTGGGCGTTGGCAGCTTCGGTCAGTTCGCCGTCTTCGCGGTAGGCAAACCGCTCTTCCGTGCCGTCCGAATGCCTGATCTGCAATACCCGCCCGGCCGGGTCGTGGGCGTAGCGGGACGTGAGGCCGCCGGGCCGCTGCACCTGCGTCACCCTGCCGGCCGCGTCGCGGAGATACACCCGCCGCAGGCCGTCGAAGCCCTGTTCTTCCACCACCTCGCCGTTGGCGTCCAGCGCGAAGCGGTAAGCGAAGCCGTGTTCGTTGACGATGCCCGTCAGTCTCTCTTCCGCGTCGTAGCGGAACTCCACCCGGGTGCCGTGCTCGGTGCGGGCTTTCAGCCGGTCCATGCCGGCGTACTCAAACCGCACGTCGTGGTGCGCATCCGTGGCCCGGATCACGTTGCCCTCCCCGTCGTAGCGGAGGCGGCGCACGTTGCCGTCGGGTTCCTGCACTTCGGTCACCCGGCCCAGCCCGTCAAACTTCCGCCGTTGGGCGTTCCCTTTCGGGTCTACGGCCTCCGTGCAACGGCCCAGCGCGTCGTAGCGCCACCAGGAGACGAGGCCGTCGGGCGTGACGAGCATCTTCAGGTTGCGCTGCGCGTCGTAGCCCAGCACCGTCTTGCCGCCTGCGGGGTTAGTGATTTCCACCGGCAGGCCGCCCTGGTAGCGGTAAGCGGTCTGGCGCCCCAGCGGGTCGGTTCTTTCGGTCAGGTTGCCCTTTTCGTCGTACTGCCAGGCCCACGCGCCGCCAACCGGGTCAACGGCCCGTACCGGCAGGTCCAGGTCGTTGAACGACACCTGCGTGGTGGCGCCATCCGGTGCGATGGTCAGCACCGGGTTGCCGCGGTCGTCGTATTCGTACGCGGGTCCGAAGCCCAGCGGGTCTTTCTCCGAAAGCAGTTCGTTGTACTCGTTGTAGGTGGTCAGCGTAACGCCGCCGTTGGGGTCCACCGTTTTGAGCACCAGGCCCCCTTCGTGGGAGTAGGTCGTCCGGTGGCCCAGCGAATTCTCCACCACCGTAAATCCGTCGTAGTACCGGAGTTTGTGGTCGTAGATGCCCCCGTCGCCCCAGGTACGGAAGCAGCGGGCTTTTTCGTCGTCGCCGTGGTACTGGAAGTAGAAGCTGAGCCCGTTGCGGTTGGTCTCCCGCGTGAGCAGGTGGCCCTGGTAGGCGTAGGTCGCCGGCTGGCCGAGGGCGTCGGCGGCCTCCACCAGGTTGCCCCATTCGTCGTAGCGGTACGCTTGCAGCACGATCCACTCCCCGGCCAGCTCCGGGTGCGGCGCCTGGATTTGCGCGATCCGGCCCCGTTCGTCGGGAATCACGCGGAGTTCCCGCCCGGCGCTGTCGGTGATGCCCGACAAGACGTTGCCCCGGCCGTAGGAGAACCGGATGGCGTACCCGTTGGCGTCTTCGATGCTCTCCAGGGCGTGGACCGTGGTGGCCCCCGCAGCCACCCCGTCCGGCCGGAACCGGTAAGTAAGCAGATCGCCGTCCCGCAGGCAAAGCCCCGTACCGTCGTTGAACAGGGTCAGCTTTTCCTTGCGGTCGAAAAAGCGGCCGCCGGCTTCGGGCAGCGGGAAAGCAGCCAGCCGCCCTTCCGGGAGCCGCGCCACCACCGCCCCTTCCGGCGGGTGTACTTCCAGGGCCAGGTCGTAGGGGTGGAACCAGCCGTGCCCCAGCGGGCCCCCGTAGGTGCTGTCCGAAAACCAGAACCTTTCCCACCGGAGGGGAATGGGCCCGGGCAATTCGAAATCAACCACGCTGGTCAGCACGGTGCCGTCGGCTACGTTGACCGGGTGCCCGGTGAGGGTACACACCACGCTTTTGAGCCGGTCCTTGGCGCCGGGAGAAAGGGGCGTTTTGTCCACGAGCCCCCGCAGTTTCTTGGAAAGCCCCGCCATCCGGTCGCTGCCCTTCTGAAACTCACGAAACTTCTTCAGCCCCTTGCCCAGTCCCGCCAGGCCGAGCTTCATGGCAAGGCCCGTCAGCGAAATGGTGGGCGGCCCGCCTACCAGCACCGGCCGGCCCATCGGGATCGGCAGCACGAGGGACGTGGGCAGCATCATGGTTTTGCTCCCGTCGGTGTTTTTGGGGCGCGGCGGGGGCGGCATGCCGATGTCGTGGCAGGAGAGCACCGGCAGGGACATGTAGGTGAACGGCTCGTCTTCGGCCAGCACGGTGGTGCTGCCCATGAACATTTCCCCCTCGTTGCCGGGCGGCTTGATGAACGTACCCCCGAGCGGAAAGTGGACCGGGATGTCCTTGGCCCCCGTGCCCGCCTGCGCCCTCGGCACGCCGTTCACCAGGATGGTCGCCCCGAGCAGCGGCACGAAGTCCATCGGGTCGAACACCATCCCGATGAACGGGTGGGGGATCGGCACGGGCGGCCCCGGGGCGGGCAGTTGGATCAGGTGAATGTCCACCCCCATCACGATGTCGAACTGTTTGGCGGCGGGGTTCATACGGCTACGGGTTTGGCGGGTTGCAGCTTGCCCTGCCAGCCGGGGCCGGCCAGGGCGTTGATCTTTGCTTCGGTGCGCAAGTAGTCTTCCTTGTCGCCCGACCGGTACACCAGCGCCAGCAGCGATTCGGCCAGGTAGGGCAGCGTGGAGTGGTGGCGGAGGGTTTCGTCCAGCTTTTCGGCGGCGGCCAGGCCTTCCCGTTCCACGCGCAGGGCCTGCTCCCAGTCGCCGTCCTTTTCCAGGCAGAAGCCCTGCATGCGTTTGGCCTCCATCACCTGGAAGGGGTCGCCGGCGGCTTCGGCCAGCCCGGCGCCCTCCCCGAAGGCCCGGGCGCCTTCCCGGTAGTTTTTGAGGGAAATGTACACGGCGCCCTGGTTGGACAGCAGCTGCACGGCCAGCTTGCCCGCCGTGGCATCGCCGCCCGCCGCGGCCGCTTTGGCCAGGCCCAGCCCCAGGTCGTAGCGGCCCAGGGCGTCGCCGGGCCGGCCCAGGCCAATGCAGGCGGAGGCCACCAGGCTGTGGACGGCAATCTCCATGGCCGTCCACCCCTGCGCGCGGGCAATGGACAGGGGCAGGGCTTCGAGGCGCTGCACCGTGGCCAGGGGTTGGCCGGAAGCCGCCTGGGCCAGTTCCAGGAACGCCCGGCGGAACTTGACGCCCGGGTCGGCGGGGTTGCCGGCCGCGGCCAGTTGCCGCATGGCCCCGGGCACGTCGAGGTCGAGCACCTGGGTGTGCACGCGGCCGGGAAACGTTTCGGCCAGGCCATCGGGCAGGGGGGCGCCGCCGGCCTCCACCACCAGGAGCCGCAGGTGGGCCGGCACGCCGGCGCGCAGGACTTCGGGCAGCCACCGGGCGAAGGCTTTGCCCGTGGCGGGCGGCATGAGCACGGCCACCAGCAGCTCGGCGGCGGGGGCCTGCCGCGAAAACGCATCGAGGTTGCGCACCAGGTACCCCGGGCCCGGCGCGTCGCCGGCCGGGGCGGGTTGCCAGTCCACCACGATGCCCTCGGCGGCCAGGGCTTCCCGGTCGGCTTCCAGCCGGGTCCGGAGTTCTTCCACGAGTTGCCGGCCGTAGTCGGCGGCGCTGCCGCAGGGGGCGTGGAACGGCAGGAAGAGGTCCGGCACCGGGTTGTCGGCGCGGTAGGTGGTTTGCAGGAAAGCCTCCACCAGCTTCCGCTCGTCGGGCTGGATTACCCAGCGGCAGACGCGGGCTTCGGGCAGGGACCGGAAGGCCTGCCACAGCCGGCTGATCCTGGCGAGCCGCTGGGAGATGGGGTTGGGGGCTTCCGGGGCGTTCATGGCGTAAAGGGTCGGTTGCGGGAGAAGTAGATTTGACCGGGGCCGGATGGTGCTTACCGCGGGTTGCTGCTGCTGGCGCCCCCGCCGGTGGCTCTTTCGTGCTGGAAATGCTCCTGGAGTTTCTGGGCGACCCGCGCCAGGGTCTCCTTGGCTTCCTTCTTGCTGACCTTGCCGTTCTGGCACTCCGCGTTCACTTCGTGGAGCGTCTTCACCGCCCGGGCAGCCTTTCCTTCCAGTTCCCGGTTCTTTTCTTTCAGCTCGGCGAGTTGGGGGTTGCCGGCGGGGGAGGGTGCCGGACTGGCACCCGTGCCGCACCGGGCCAGTTGCACTTTCAGGTCCGTTATTTTATCCTGGGCGTTCTGGAGCTTGGCCGTGAGCACGGCTACTTCCACGCCCCCTTCCGAACGGCCGGGCGGCATCAGGGTGGCCAGTTTCCGCTGCACCGCTTCGTCCACCTTTTTATCAAACTCTTCCCCGATCTTGTCGTAGGTTTTGTGGTTGTTTTCCAGCAGGTATACCAGCTTGCTCAGGTTGATCTTGCGGAGCGTCGTATCCGCGTGGATCGCCTCTTTCATCGTTTCTACCTCTTGCTTGAAATCCAGGCGCAACTGATCGTACTGGGCCGGGTCGGCCGGCTCCCCGCCGTAGGGCGGTTTCATCTGCTGCAAATTGTTGAGCATGAGGGCAATCTGCGACAGCCGGGCCACCGCGTTGTTGAGCTTCCGGTGGTCTTCGAGCTTTGATGCCTTTTCACTGGTATCGGTGGTCTGCATGGTAAGGGCGTTCACCATCAGCAGGGCGGGCAGCGCCAGGGCGGCCCCGTACAGGCCGGCGAACCGCCACGCGGCGCCGGTTCTGTCTTTGCGGTTGTTGACTACTTGCATAAAGGGGGGTAGGAATGGAGGTCAGGGGAAGGGCCGGGAAAAGGTGGCCCGGGTCAGTAGATGCGTTCGGGCCGCTTGACGTCGGGCGGGGCCGGGGCCGGCACGGGCCGGGGCGGGGCGGGTTCGGCGGGGGGCGGCGCCGGCACCGCCCGGGCCCCGGCCGGCGCGAGGCGGTTGTAGTCGTACGTGTCGAACTCCCGCTTGTCGTATTGGTAGCGGCTCAGTTCGGCCAGGAACTGGTCGAGCCCGTCGAGCACCTGCATCACCTGGTCGAAGAGCGGCCGCATGGCCCCGTGGCGGGGTTCGGTTTTCTCCAGCAGGGCCATGGCTTCGAGCAGCTCCGGCTTGAACCGGTTGATGACATCGGTACGGAAAGGCCGGTCGAGCCAGAACCTTACGGTCTGGACGTAGTCCTTGCAGTACACGGCCGTGCAAACGGGCGGCTGCGCGGGCAGCACGTAGCGGTAGTGGTTGAGCGAAGCGACCAGGGGCATTACGATCTTCTCCACCAGCCCCGCGGCCTCCCCGGCGGCGTCGCTGCGGCCGTCCACGCCCAGGCGGTTCACCAGGTTGGCGTGGTGCTGCACGAGTCCCTTGAGCCGCTCCTCGCCGGCCTCGTGGATGCGCCGCAGGGGCCAGCAGGCGTGCATGGTGAGGCAGGGCGGAATGTAGCGGCCCGTGGCCGAGAGCACTTCCACGCGGCCCTCCCGCACTTCGATCTCGCTGATCTTCAAAAAGTTTTCCTGCTCGACGTACGTGCCGTCCGCCCGCCGTTTGGAGAGTTCGTACCGGGGGGCCACCGCCTGGTGGCGGGGCGGGTTGTTGGCGGCAAAAGCGCCGGCCCCCACCCGTTCGGCGGGGTCCAAGCGGAGGTAAATGTCGAAGCGGCCCGGCTCCTGCGCCGCCACGGCCACGGCGGGCAGCTGGGCGGGGTACTTGCGGCGTTCGTGGTTGGCCTCGGTGATCTCGATGCGGTGCCCGCCGGGCGTGAGGGCGCGGCACTCGCGGAGCACCAGCAGCTCCCGGGCGTAGTCGTAGACGAGCTTGGGGTAATTGTCCACTTCGGGCTGGTTGGTGGGGAGCAGGCCGTAGGCGTACCCGTGCAGCCCGGCAGCGCGGGCGTCGCGGAGGTCGTCGGCAAAGGCATTCTCCATGGCGATGAAATCCCGGCTCGAGATTTTCATGCCGTCCGTCCAGTTGACCGGAAAAGAAGTGATGTCGGGTAGCATGGGAAAAGGAATGGGGAGAAAAGGAAAAACGGACTGGTAGGGATGGCGGTAGGGGGGAGGGCCTCCCGTACCCGCCGGGTTTACCCGGGTATGTGATGAGCGTATGGGCGTATTTGAGGCATTTAGGGTTGGTTGTGAGGGGTTGGTGAATGGTTGATGATGCGTGAGTGGAGTTTGTTCTTTTTGGCATTGCCCCAAAAAGAACCAAAAAGGTCTAGGCCCAATGATGCTTCCCCCCGCTGATCAACCCGCCCCTCGCCATTGGGCCGGGCCTGCCCGCCGCGATACCACCGGTGCCGGGGAAACGATATGGACACGTAACCAATGGTGCCCGCTTACTGCGCACCGTCAGTGGGACACTGCGTATCCACTAGGCAGGGCGCGAAGCACATACTTACCCGGCGGGCATGCGGACGGCGGCGATGAAGTCCCCGTTGCGGAGGTGGTTGTTGGCAATGGTTTCGGTGGGGTCGAGGTAGCGGGGCGAACGGAACCAGGTGAGGGGGTTCCACCACACCACCGGGAAGGTGAACAGCCACCAGAACGGCGGGATGCCTTCTTCGTAGCCCAGTTCCTGCACGGGCACGCTGGGGTTTTTGGCGTGGTACTGCCGCAGGGCCACCCGGTAGATGAAGCGCAGTTCCTGGTCGCGGGGGATCACGATGCTGAAGCGGGCCTTGGTGCGGAACCATTTGCCCTCGTGCTGCAGCGAGTCGGCCACCACGAAACCCACCGACACCATGTTTTCCCGGGGCCACCCCTCCGGGTCGAAGGGGAACGTTTCGTAGAACCACTTTTTCTCGAATTCCCGCGGGGGCACCTGGGTGAGGGCGTCGAAGGCCTTGACCAGCACGAAGGGCAGCGGAAACGCCAGCACGAGCCCCCACATGGAAGCGGCCACTTCCCACTTGCCCGTCAGGTAGCCCAGCAGGCCGATGCTCAGCAGGGCCATCACCGACGAGAGGCCGAAGGTGAAGCCGGTCTCTTTGGCCAGCGAGTCCCGCTCCCAGTGGTGCTTGTCGCGCCGCGCCCACAAGAGGCCGTACAGGGTTTCGGCGTGGACCCAGCCGGCGGCCAGGAACACGGCCACCCCGGCGGCAAACACGCCGTGGACGGGCAGCTCCAGTTTCTGGTAGAGCAGCCACTGGAAGGCGCCGGTCGCCAGGGCCACCACGGCCAGCACCAGGGCGTGCCACCCCGTCCTTTTGTCGGGTTTGCCTTCTTTTTTCAGGAAGAGGAGCAGCGACCCCAGCAGGGTCACCACGATCAGGTCCACTAAAACGATGGTCATGGGTCTGGTTGGGTTTGTCAATTCAGTTGGGTGGTATAGCCTAACAAGCTGCCGGGGGCCGTCTCGCCCAGCGTAAATCCGCCGTCGGTGCCGTCCACCTCGATCCGCAGCGTGGCGGTTTGTTCGGCGGGCAGCAGGTAGGGCAGCAACTGGTCTTCCAGCAGGAGGCGGTGCCGGCCGCCGGGCAGCCAGTCGGCGGCTTCGCCGGCGCCCACCCCGGCGACCGTCACGGCCAGCGCGGAAATGCCGTCGGCAAACAGCGCCCCGAGCACCAGGTCAACGCCCAGCAGCGCCTCGCCCAGCGCGGACTGCTGCGCCGCGGGCAGGTCGCACGGGGCGGGCGGTCCGGCGACCAGCGTTACCGGTTTGCCCAGCACCGAAGAGAGGAGTCCGGCGGCGCGGCCGGGCTTGCCCACCACCCCGGGCACGAAGGGAAGCATCAGGGCAAACGCCGCCAGCTTTTCGGGGTCCACGGGCGACCCGGCCGGCACCTCCAGGCGGAACACCCGGCGCAGCCAGCCGCCCATTTCGCGCACCGCGCGGCGTTCGGCCACTTCCAGGTCAATGCGGGCCTGGTAAAAGGTCTGCTCGAAGGGCAGCAGGAACCGCCGGCTGGCCTCCTGTTGCAGGGCCAGGTACTCGGTTTTTTCGTCCTCCTCCGCGCCGTCCATGGCCGGGTCGAAGAACAGCATCTCGGGCAGCGTGTCGTAGAGGCCCTCCCGGTTGACGTCGAGGTACACCACCTCCTGGCCGGCGGCGTTGAATTCCGTGCCGGCCATGGCGGTCACTTCCCGTTCGCCGGCCCGGCCCAGGTGTCCCCGCGGCCGCACCTTGAGCTGCGCACTGTCGGCCAGGCCCTCGGTGTTTTCGAGCAGGGCCGCGGCCAGCGCCTCCACGCGGATGTCGAACGGGAGGGCGGCCAGGAGTTCTTTAGGGTTGGGCATCGGCGTCTTCTTTAAGCATGACCTGGTAAGGCACCACCCCGCTCGACTTTTCGTTGAGCAGGTATTCGAGTTCGCGGCACCGGCCGGCCCAGGCGGGGTTGCCCGGTTCGTCGGTTTCCAGCAGTACTTTGAGCACCCGCACGAGGCCGCCGCCGGGCCGGGCGTCCACGGCAAAGCCGGGTTCGAGCCGGACGGTCCGGAGGGCCGGACCCAGGGACCGGTGGCAGAACCGCACGGCGTCGGCGCGGGTCACGATCTGCTCGTGCGGCAGCAGCCGGTTGCGGATCTCCTCGAAGTACTCGGTTTCGCCGGCGGCGTCGCGGCCCCCGGCCGGCGCGGTCAGCAGGGCGGCCCCGTCCTTGCGCACGGCCGGGTCGGGCGGGTCGCACACCAGGGCCTTTTGCGCCGGCACGTAGTTGGCCCGGGCGCCGGCCGTGGTCCAGTAAGTGATGCGGGCCCGCAGGCCGCCCCGGAGCGACCCGCCGGGGTGCAGGAAAAAGTACACGCTGTGTTCGGACCGGGGCGGTTCGGTCTCCTCGCGCAGCACCTGGTCGCCGATGAGCAGGTGCAGTTCCTCCAGGGAAACCTTGTCGCCGATCCGGTCCAGCACTTCGCGGTAGCGGTGTTCCTCGCGGAACAGGCCCAGCAGGTACGACAGGCGCTGCCACGCGTTGAAGTTGTCGAGCCGGCCCACCCCGCCGTAGCGCAGGCTGTAGGCCGGTCCGCCGCCGCCCCGGAGCTGCTGGAGGGGCAGGGCCGGCAGCACGTCCCGGTTTTGCAGGTTTTCGACCCGGTGCACGCCGGCAAACGGCCCCTCGGGGGTGACGCAGAGCACGTCCACGCCGGGCCGGTTGAGGAACGTTTCGGCGTCGTCCTTGGCGTGCAGCCGGCGGTTGAGCACCGGGAAGACGTTGGTGGCGCAGCGGAAATTCTTTTCCATGTCGAGCACCCGCACCGGGAAGGGCAACTGGATTTCGATCCAGAAAAAGTTGTCTTCCACCAGGGGCAGGGCCTGGGCCTGCTGTTCGAGCACGGGCGTATCGGTGTGGTGCTCGCGGAGCCACGAGATGACCACCTCGCTGATGTCGCGGCGCGACAACGGGTGGCCCGGATACTGTTCGGTGGTGAAAAAATGCGGCCGGTACACCTCTTCGACCCCGCCCGCCGGCGGCGTTTCGGGGGGCCCGGCCGCGCCGGCCTTGCGGAAGCCCCGGCTCTTTTCGATGGGCTGCCCGTTGATCTTCCAGGCCCCTTCGGCCACCGCCTGCAGGAAGAGGACCTGCGGGTTGGCCCCCAGCAGGTCGAAGTAGAAGAGCACGTTGTCGAACGAAGTGATGGGCTTGGGGGCCTCGAAGCCGAGCAGGATCTTGGACACGTGGGTGTGCTGGCCGGTGCCCCTGGCCGCGCCCCCGCCGTACTGGAAGATGAGCCCGTCGGAGCCTACCACCTTGAGGGTGCTGTTGAGCAGGCGGCAGTCCAGGGCCGGCGTAAAGTAGAACGGGCCGCCTTCCGCGTCGCACCGGAACTGGAGGGTTTCCGACAGGTGGGCCACGCTGCCGGTGGGCACCAGCGAGGCCAGGGCCCGCGCCGGCACGGCCAGGTGCGCCGGGTCGGGCACCAGCAGTTCGGCCAGCTTTTTGACGATGCGGCGGTCGGCGCCTTCGATGGCTTCGTAAATGCCCCGCACCTCGGAGGCGCAGGCCCCCACGAGCAGGTGGACGAGGGGGTCGAAGTCGCGGCCGTTGTAATCCCATTCCTCGCCGATGCGGGCGTAGAGGTGTTCCCTCACCCATTCGAGCATGTCGCGCCTGATGGTTTCGGCCGGCCGGTTGGTGTTCATTTGAGGTAAATGGATTGGGCGTGTTTGAAAGATTCCTGGTTGGGCAGCGTGCCGATCACGTTGGCGTTGAAGAGAATCCGGCCGCCCTTTTCGCGGGGCCCGCCGGGGGGCGACAGGATCACGGTGACTTCCACTTCGTGCAGCACCAGCCGGGGCTCGTAGCGGGTCAGCAGCTGGCGCAGGTTGGCCTGCAATTTTTCCTTCAGCTCATTTTCCAGTTTTTTCTCCCCCTTCCGCTTGTCGGGCAGGCGGTAGTGGTGCTTGTTGAGCCAGCCGCCGTACCAGGGCGAAAAGCGGAAGCTCCCCGGCATGGTCAGCAGGAGGAGGCGGATGTGCTGGCGGACGGACTCCTCCACGTCCGTTTTCGGCAGTTGCCGGGTAGCTTGCCGGGCATCGAAAGGCAGCGCGTAGTATTTCATTTCCGTCTCTCCTTTAGTTCAGTTTGATCATGCCGCCGGCAATGCTGGTGGTCATGGTGCCCTCGATGGTGACCGTCTGGCCGCCCTTGATGGTATTGGCGTTGGCGGCTTCGAGGTTGACGGCCGGGGCGGAGGCCGTGAATTCATTTTCGGCCATGCATTCGATGGTCGGCGCCTGGAGGGAAATGTTGCTGTCGGCGGCAAAAACGATGGTCTTGGCGTGGATGGTGACCGTGCCGGGCGACGAGATGGTGACGTCGCTGCCCGTACTGCTCACCGCAATGGCTTCCTGGCCCGTAAGGGTGACTTTGCCCGCCGCAGCGGTCACCGACACGTCCTTGGGGCTGGTGATGCCGAAGCTTTCCTTGCCCTTTTCGTCGTTCATCAGCAGGGCGTTGCCCCCCTTGGTCTTGAGGGCCTTCAGGTGGTTGCCGCTGTTGTGGTGTTCGGGCTTCGATTCGCCGTTGTAGAGCCCCGTGAGCACGTAGGGCCGGTCGGGGTGGTTGTGTTCGAAGGCCACCACCACCTGGTCGCCCGACTCGGGCACCACGTACATGCCCTTGTCCTTGCCCGAGTACAGCGAGGCCACGCGCACCCAGGGCGACTGCTGGTCGGTGCCGCGCTGCCAGAGAAACTGCACCCGCACGCGGCCCATGGCGTCGGGGTCGTTGTTTTCCACCACCTCGGCCAGCTGCATTTCGCAGAAGGGCGGCTCGGCAGGGCTGCCGAAGGGCGGCAGGTCCACCTCGGCGGGCACGGCCTCAAAGTCGTTGCAGTAGTCGTCGCCCTCCCGGCCGAACGAATGTTCGACGCGGGTGACGATGAACTGGCCGTAGTCTTCGGTGCTGCCCACCAGGTCGCTGCGTTCGTCGAGCAGTTGCACGTAGCTGCCCACCCGGAGGGTTTCTTCAGTGGACGACCCGCTGAGCACCACCAGCCCGGTCACCTGCGCCTGTTCCCGCAGGGTTTTGCGCTGGTCGAGGTCCTTTTCGCTCAGCGACTGGTGGATCGGCAGCAGGCCCGTGTGCGGGTAGAGTTCGCTTTTCGACTTGTCGAAGGCGATCCGGGCGAAGTCGCCGAGCTTGCCGCTGTGGGCGGCCTCCTTGTCGAGAAAAGCGTGCTTCTTGTAGTCGTAGCCCGACAGCCGGAAGTTGACCGGCGCCGTCCGGATGGCCAGGTCGAAGCCCAGCAGGTTTTTGTCCTGGTAGAGCTTCACCGTTTTGTCGCCCGGCGGCGGCGGCTTGGTGCCGAACCACACCTTTTCGCCGTCGTAGTAGAACCACTCCCCGTAGCTGGCCGCCAGCCGGGCCAGGAACTGGTAGTTGCTTTCCCGGTACTGCACGGTGTACTTGATCTTTTCTTTCGATTTGGGCGACACCTGCACGTCGCGGAACTGGCCGCGGTACTGCGTGATGAGCGTATCGGCGATCTGCTTGAGCGTCTGTTCGTAGAACGAAACCGTGTGCGGGGCTTCGTCCATGGCCAGCGTCGGGCTGCCCCCGGTGATCACCAGTTCGTTTTCCTGCCGGCGCACGCGGTTGAGCGACACCCCGGTGACCAGGCCGGCAAACTGGTTGCTGCCCAGCGAGAGGCGGAGGGGCTTGCCGAAGAGGTCTTTGGCCGTCCGGCTGAGCACGCCCTTGAACTTGTCGGCCGTGTCGGCAAGCGGCACGCGCACTTCCACCGAGTGGTGCCACCCCAGTTCCTGCCGGAGCAGGACCGAGGCGTACCGCGCGGAGTAGTCATCCCCACCAATCGTTAGTTTCACTTTTTCCATACCGTAGTAATGCAGGCTGCTTGCCGGGAAGAGAGGAGCGCCCCGGGGGCCGGGCGCGAAAGAGGGGGCGGCGGACAACTGCCCGCCGCCCGGTCCGCCGTTACGCGTGGCTTTCGGGCCAGATGAAGTCGAACTTGGCGCTTTCCACTTCGATGGTTTCCGCCGACAGCGTGAAGGTTTCCAGCGTGTTGGAGTTGGGCTTTTCGAGGTCGAACGTCTCTTCGTACTCCACGATGAAGGCATTCTTGAACTTGATGGTCTTCAGGGCGGTCTTCTTCTGCTCGTCGGAGTAGATGACAATCTCGCCGTCCTTGCCCTTGTCGGGGTCGGCCATCCAGGTGATGAGCGAGCCCTTGTCGTAGATGGAGTCTTTGGTCACCGTGATCTCGCCCTTGCGGATGCGGGTGGAGGGTTTGCCGTTGTCCTCGGTGTGACGGTGGAAGTGGTAGCGCAGGTACTTGAGGTCGCTCTTTTTGCCGTCAATGGTCATTAAAGCATTATTAGCCATACGATTGTTGGGTTTAAATAATTGGGTGAAAAATTGAAGGATGTTACTCGGTGATCTCGGATTGCGGCGTCTCATTTTTGGATACCCCTATCTTGTACACGAAGGTGCGGGTGGCCCACAGGGGCGTGATCTTGAAATTGATGTCAAAGCGGTCGGGCTGGTCGCGGTTGCGGGCAAAGTGGGTCAACTGGCCCTTTTCGATGATCTTGTTTTCGGCCAGGTCGTCGAGGAACTTCACCAGGCGCTTGTGCACCACGTTGGCCTTTTCGCGGTCGAGCAGTTCAAAGGTGTACTTGCCCAGGAAGTGCTTGAGCGACTTGTCAATCCAGTCAATGGTGCGCACCACGGCGTAGTGTTTGAGTTCCAGGTTGGCGCCGTCGAAAAGCGAAGTGGCTTCCCAGGGGCTGTCCTGCTGGTAGAAGTCGGCCATGGGGTTGATGCCCAGCTTGGAAAGCTGGCCCACTTCGAGCTGGTTGGGCCGGAAGCGGATGCCCGAGCTGCTTTTCACCTCGCCGAACTGCACGCCGGCCGCCGGCTGGGAGATTTTGGTGGCGTACAGCTTGCCGGCAATGGCCATGGCCACCGAGCCGAACACGCCTTCTTTCTCGGCCAGCTCGGGGTACTTTTCGCGCATGCGGATCCAGTTGCCGAACACCACGGCGTGGCTCCAGTACTTCTGCGGTCCGCCGATCCGCTTGCCTTCCTCGCTTTTGCGGTACTGTTCCACGGCGGCCACGCTGGGCAGATCGCGGTAGTCGGTCAGGAACAGCACCTTGTTGTCGTCGGCAATGCCGGCGTAGGTCTGGATGAGTTTTTCGCCCAGGAAGTCGGGAATCGCCAGCAGCGAGTACACCTGGTCCTGGTCAATGCGCAGGTGCGGGTCGGCCAGGATGTCGCGCACCTTGTTGGTCACCGACTCGTCGTCGGAGTCCTTGACCATTTGGCGGTCCACGTTGAGCAGGGTCACGTTCTTGAGGGTGTTGGGCCCGGCATTTTTGTAGAAAAGGTCGAGTTCCCGGTACGATTTTTCCAGGGGGCGGGCCTTTTCCACGATGGCGGCCAGGTTTTTCCGGCGCAGGGCGGCAATGCGCTGCATCTTCTCGTCGGCCCTGGCCTGCACCTGGCCGGGATCGGTGCTGCTGCCCACCAGTTCGATCAGGTCGCTCACCAGCGACCGGAGTTCGCGGCGTTTGTCCCGGAAGGCCGATTCCTCCAGGAACATGTTGAGGGTGTCCTCGTCGGCTTCGGGGGCGAAATATTCCAGGTTGTCGTCAATGTTCTTGAACAGGGCGCTGTACCCGGTGCGGAGCTGCTGCACTTTCTGCTTCCGCGTCTCTTTGCGCCGGGCGATTTGGGGTTGTTTTTCCATGGGCGTCGTAAATGGGGTGGGCCGGGTGGGGGTTAATCGTTTTCGGCGAGTTCTTCGCGGATGCTTTCGAGGATTTCGAGGAAGGCGGCCCGCTTCTGGGGGTCGCGGATGATTTCCTGGAGCCGCTTGCTGCGTTCCACCTCCGCCCGGATCTTCTGGAAGCGGCTTTCCTGCGCCTTTTGGCGTTGCAGGATGGCCAGCCGCTTTTCGAGTTCGTCGGGGCGGAACGACTTGAGGTTGTCGTAGGTGATGGTCACCGACTGGGTGGGATCGTCGTCGTCACCCGTTTCGAGTTCGACCTGCACGCCGGGCAACTGTTTTTTCTCCGTGCGCAGGTAGTTGAACAGGGCCGTGAGCGAGCCGGTGTGCTCCTCGGGAATCACCTCCGGTTCGTAGGGCCCTTCCATGAGCAGGCTGGCCAGCACCAGCGTGCGGTTGGTGTTGATCTTGGTGAAGCTTTGCTCTACCTCAATGTCCTGGATGCCAATGGGGCCGGGAATGTCAAAATCTATTTCTGCAGCCATAGAAAAGGTATGATTGGGGTTGATGAGTAACTACGGGGAGGTGTGCTCGGTTGTGAACGGTGGCACCGGGAACGCCGGGTACGGGTACCTTTCCGGGCAGGCAAAAGCACGACGGTCCATACCCCATGAAAATTACAGGCGTACCGATGGATGCGCGACCGTTTCTTGCGGCCTTTTAACGTTTCAGAGCTGGACGGATGGCGCGATGTGATCTGGCACGGGGACCAACGCCACTGGCAAATTCCCGGAACGGAATGGAGTAGGATGCTCCGGTGAACCCACTGCGGCGTCACCGTACTGGCAAGGCTTGGGCAATCCCGCTTTGACCCGGAGTAGGTGCCAATGGGACGCCACGCTCAACAAACGTAACCGGTTGCGGGCAGGACCCGCTTGAAGCGGCGCTTGCCTGACCCCTGTTCACGGGAGGGATTCATGTTCTCATTGCACGGAATGCAATTACCGGTGCTCGCATTGATTACCATTGGCTACTGCCCCGGGCTGATCAGCAGGAGGATGCACCTTCAGCGGGCAGTACTTTTTCGCTCAACGTAAAATCATGAAGGAGTTGTTTTCAACAGGAACAAAAGTATCTACTTGGTTAAGCCAAACCAATACCTATTTCTAGGTATTTTTTTCGCAGGAAGTAACAAACCATTTGCAGCTTGCGAAGGATAGAATACCGGCAGAGGCGGCAGGTATAAGTCACTTTAAGCCATTTTAAGCCACCAAGGCTCCAAGGGGCACCAAGGCTTGGGTGGTCACGGCAGTCTTCGTGTTCCTTGGTGTCCTGGTGCCTTGGTGGCGCTTCATCTCCTTCATCGCTTCACCCCCTCCCCATGTACGGCCACCACTCAACTACTTGATTGAGTGAAGGGTAATCATAAAAGCGTTATTGGCAAGTCATCCCCCAACCCCCTTCGGCCATCGCACGGACCGGCCCGCAAGGGGGACCGGTAGTGGGCGGCCCATGGACAAAGAAACAGGCCGTACCCGTCGAGCAGGGATAGTCCCCTTTTGACGAAGCGTAGACTGGCTACGACAATCCCCTTGCGGCGGCACCGGCAGGTACGGGGTCCCCCTTGCGTGGAGGGTAGCGGGCAAGGGAAGGGGGTTGGGGGATGACTTGCCAAACGTTCTTGCCGATCATTCTTCGATGACCATCCCGCAATGATTCAACACCTGTTCCTCCCGCGTCATTGCCCGACCAGCGCCAGCTTTCGTCCTTTGGGGTCGAGGGCCAGCCGGCTCAGGGGACCGATTCCGTACTGGCCCAGGTCGGCCAGCGGCAGCCAGCCGGCATCGGTGCCGGGCCGGTACCGGTAGAGCACGGCGCCCCGGCACATGAGCAAGGCGCCGTCGGGCGTCCACACGAAGTCTTCGCTGCCCGGCAGGGTGGGGGCAATGGTCGTGGTCTGCCGCGTTTGCAGGTCGAGCTGCCGGATGTCCCACTCGGTGGGCGTCCGTTTGTGGACGTAACTCAGGGCGTTTTTGCCCGGCACTTTCCGCAGCGACCGGCCGATGTCGCCCTCGATGCGGAGGGTGTCGCCGGTGCCCACCCGGGCCAGTTGCAGGAAGTTGGGCTTGCCCAGGATGAACAGGCCGAGCCAGTCGGCGTCCAGCCAGCAGTGGTAGCCCACCGGTTGTACGTGGGCCAGCAGCAGCGTGGGTTCCCCGGCCCCCGCCAGCGGAAACTGCCAGAGCCGCTGCGTCTTGTCTTTTTCCACCCGCACGACCGAAAAGTGCCGGCCGTCGGGCGTCACCGTGGGCGAATACTCACTTTCGGGCGTGCGGGTGAGTTGCGTGGTCGTCCGGTTGCGCACGTCGTAGCGGTACGTATCGGCCTGCCCGTCGCCGCGGATGGACGTGTAGAGCAGCGCTTTGCCGTCGGGGGTGAAGGCCGGCTGGTTGTTGTACCCCGTGCGGGGGGTGACGGGGAGCGGTTTGCCCACCCGCACGGCCGGCCCCTCCGTGCGCAGCTCAACCAAAAAAATGGCCGCGTCGGGCGGGGCCTGCGCGGCGGCCGGCAAACCGGCGGCCAGGCCGCACCAGACGGCCAGCAGCCGGCCGGCCCGGCAACCGATGGGGGAGGGGAACCCCTTTCGCGGCGGGGTGGGGGACGTTGCACGGGCAGGCGGCAGGGTGGTCGTTGGGTTGGGATTGGGCACAGTAAGAGGGCGTTGGTGGCCGGACGCACGCAAAAAAGCGGTAAAAGCGAAGAAATAAAAACTAAATATGGGCTTTGGGCAAATATTCAATAGGATATTTTAGATAATGGGCCGGTTGTAAAACTTTTAGCGGGTTATTTTTGCAGGAATGCACCGTATTTAGCTTCTTTGCGCAATGCCCGCCCCCAAATGCTGAAAAACCATCGTTGCCTGGGCTTGCTGCTGGCCTGGATGGCTTGCCACGGGCTGTCCGGGTGCCGCACGGCGACCACCCACTACCGCATGCAAACCGAGGCCGGCGACATCCACCTGGCAGTGTTTACCCGGAAGGCTCCCGTGACGGCGGCCAATTTTATTCGCTACGTGGCCGAGGGCCGGTTCAAAGGCGCCCACTTCTACCGCGTGGTCCGCCCCGACAACCAGCCCGGCAACGCCGTGAAGATCGAGGTCATCCAGGGGGGACTCGAAGGGGCCAGCCAGGAAAGGGGCCTGCCGCCCATTCCCCACGAAACCACCGCGCGGACGGGCCTCCGGCACCGGAACGGGACGCTTTCGATGGCCCGCCTGGAGCCCGGCAGCGCAAGTTCCGAATTCTTCATCTGCATCAACGCCCAGCCGGCCCTCGACTTCGGCGGCAACCGCAACCCCGACGGGCAGGGCTTCGCCGCCTTTGGGCGGGTCACCCGGGGCATGGCGGTGGTCCGCACCATCCAGGCGGGCCAGGCCGACGGGCAAACCCTCCGGCAGCGGGTAAACATCACCTCCATCACCAAAATCCGATAACCTCCCCAAACCCCGTACCCATGAAGCAACCGCTACGATTACCCGGCCTGGCCGCCCTCCTGGCATTGTGCCTGGCCTTTGGACCGGCCCGGGCCCAAACCCGCACCCTTTCCGGCCGGGTGACGGCCGAAGACCGGGAGCCCCTGCCCGGCGTGAGCGTCGTCGTGAAGGGCACCAGCACCGGCACCACCACCGACCGCGAGGGACGCTACCGCCTCGCCGTGGAAGCCGCGGCCCAAACGCTGGTATTTTCCTTCATCGGCTACCAGACCACCGAAATTGCCATCGGCAACCGGAGCACCATCGACGTACCCCTGGCCGTTGACGTAGCCAACCTCAACGAAGTGGTGGTGACGGCCAACGCCATCGTGCGCGAAAAGAAAGAACTGGGCTACGCCGTATCCACCCTCAACGGCAAGGAACTGCTCAAAGCCCGCGACCCCAACCTGCTCAACTCGATGGCCGGCCGCGTGGCGGGGGTGCGCATTTCGCAGCAGTCGGGTACGGTGGGCGGCTCCACCCGCGTGATGATCCGCGGCGCCAACTCCATCTCCAGCGCCAGCGAACCGCTGTTCGTGGTGGACGGCATTCCCATTTCCAACTCCTCGTTCAACGGCACCGAGACCGACATCGTGACCGGCGGCGTGGACGTGGGCAACCGGGCCGGCGACCTCAACCCCGACGACATCGAGACCATGACCGTGCTCAAGGGCGGCGCCGCCTCGGCCCTCTACGGGTCGCGGGCCCGCAACGGCGTGATCGTGATCACCACCAAGCGGGGCAGCGCCGGCCGCCGCAAAGTGAACGTCTCCTTTAACTCCTCGGCGCGGGTGGACAACGTGCTCCGCCTGCCCGACCTCCAGCACGAGTACGCGCAGGGCAACCAGGGCAACTTCAACGCGGCCGTCGGCAGCGCCTGGGGGCCCCGCATCAGCGACGTGCAGGGGCAGCGGTTCCTCGATTACAAGGGCGACTCCACCACGCTCCAGGCCCACCCCGACAACCTCAAAAACTTCTACCGGACGGGCTTTACGGCCATCAACAGCCTGGCCTTCGAAGGAGCTACCGAGAAGGGGGATTT
>CADCTQ010000075.1 GCA_902805615.1 uncultured Cytophagales bacterium | reverse complement strand
TGGCCCATTTGCAACGAGACCCGGAGGAGGAGTACGCCGACGTGATGCAGCAGGTATGGCGTCAGTTGCACGCGTACCCGCCCGTGCAAAAGCCCGATGCCGACCGGATGTTCGAGGCCATTCTCCGGAAAACCGGGAGTCAAGGAGCCGAGCCCGCGCCACGGGCAGCCAAAACCCGGACCCTCGGGTGGCCGGGGTGGTACCGCGTGGCGGCCGCTTGCGCCGGCTTGCTGTTGCTGGCCGGGATGCTGTACCGCCTGCTGCTGGCTGACCCGTCGGTTACCCACCAGACCGCTTACGGACAGATGCTCACCGTTACCTTGCCCGACCAGTCGGTCATTCGCCTCAACGGCAATTCGGTGCTGCGGTACAACGCCGATTGGGCAGAGACCGGCCCGCGGGAAGTATGGCTGGACGGCGAGGCGTTTTTCTCGGTGGTACACACCCGTACGCACCGGCCCTTCGTGGTACACGCCACCCGGCAGGCCCGCGTGGAAGTGCTGGGAACCGAGTTTTCCGTTGCCGACCGCCAGGAAGGTACCCGCGTCGTGCTGAATTCCGGCTCCGTCCGGCTCACCCTGGCCGGCGCCGGGCCGCCCGAGCAGATCCTGATGAAACCCGGGGAACTGGTGGAGTGGAAAAACGAGGCGGCCCGCGTCACGCACAAACGCGTCAACCCCCGGGTGTACTCCTCCTGGACGGAAAAGAAGCTCCTGTTTGATGATACTCCCCTGCGGGAAGTGGTTACCATGCTGCGCAATACCTACGGGCTGGAAGTAGAAGTGGCCGACCCCACCCTGCTCGAACGGCAGTTGTCGGGGGCGGCGCCCATCCAGAACGTTGACGTTTTCCTGGCGGGCCTGGCCCGGACGTTTGATCTGCAAATTACCAAGACCCAAAACCGAGTCGAAATCCGGAGCCCCGGTACCTAACCATTACCCACCCAGATGCCTCTTCCTGCCGTACCCCCCGCGCCATTCGCCGGGAGACTGGCACCGTATTGCCTGCCATAAAGCCACTATCCATTATACCACCATTCATTTAATCCGGGTCAACATTCATGAAAAAACCATTTACCTGCTGTTTACTGCTGCTCTGCGGGTATCACCTGCCACTCCCCGCCCAAACCCTTGCTGCTTCCATCCGGCCCACCCACCAGTGGGAGGTGCAGGGCGAACTCATCAGCCTGAAAGACGCCCTCGTCCGGCTTGAAGCCAAGTACAAGGTTTCGATCATGTACGACAGCAAGCTGGTGCACAACAAAACGGTGAAGCTCAAGAAGCAAGCCGTCAATTCCCTGGCCGAGGAGCTGGAACGGGTGCTGTCCGACAGCGGCCTGTCGTACGACCGCATCAGTGACACCTTTTACGTAATTCTGTCGGCAGCCCATTCGAAAGCCGGTGGCAACAATGCCGGGAGCAAGCCCGGCAACCCCGCCGACGGCCCCCTGCTCAACCATACCGGCGGCCACCCGGCCGGGCCCGGCGGGTTACTGCCGGAGCACGCTGCCCCCGCCGCAGTGGGCATTACGGGCCGGGTAACCGATGCGCAGGGAGACGGCCTGCCCGGGGTGACCGTACTGCTCAGGGGCACCACCACCGGCTCAACCACCAACGCCGAAGGAAACTACAGCCTGGACGTGCCGGACCGCAGCGGTACACTGGTTTTTTCTTCCATCGGGTACGTCACCCGCGAGGAGCCAGTGGGGAACCGTTCGGTCATTGACGTGACCCTGGCGGCCGACACCAAGGCCCTGGAAGAAGTAGTGGTGGTGGGATACGGCGAGCAGAAAAGATCGGACCTGACGGGAGCCGTGTCGTCGGTATCGGCCAAAGACATCCAGCGCCTGGCCGTACCCACCCTCAACCAGGCCATCCAGGGCCGGGCCCCCGGCGTGTACGTCACCCGCAACAGCGGGGCGCCGGGCAGCGGGGCCGAAATCTTCATTCGCGGCGCCGGTTCCATCCGGGGCTCCGAGCCGCTCTGGATCATTGACGGCGTGCGGACTTCGCCCGGTCCCAATTTCAACATGAACGACGTGGAAGCCATCGAGATCCTCAAGGACGCTTCGGCCGCCTCCATCTACGGGGCCGCCGCCGCCAACGGGGTCATCATCGTCACCACCAAGCGGGGGAGCAAGGGGGCGCCGAAAGTCAGTTTCAACGGCTACGCCGGCACCAGCAGTCCCATCGGCCTGCCCCAAATGCTCAACACGGAAGAGTACGCCCTGCTGCGCAACGAAGCCTACGACCTGGCCGGTAAGCCCCGCATTCCCGCCTTTGCCGACCCGGCCAACCTGCCGCCGGTTTCGACCGACTGGGTAGACGTGCTCTACGACCGCGGCGCCGTGCAGAACTACGACCTGTCGGTGTCGGGTGGCGGGGAAAAAGCCACCTTCTACGTGTCGGGCAACTACTTCCGCGAAAAGGGAACGCTGGTGGATACCTGGTTTGAACGCTACACCCTGCGGGCCAACTCCGACTTCACCATCGGCAAGCGGCTCAAGATCGGCGAGTCGCTGATGGCCGGGCTCACCAAGAACGACCCGCAGAGCGTGGACCGCGACGGTTACGTGCGGGCCTCCCCGGCGCTGCCCCTCTACAACCCCGACAACGCCTACGGCGGCTACGGCACCGTGGACCGCAACCAGTACGCCTACGAAGGCGGCAACCCGCTGGCCAGCGAACTGCGCGTGTACCGCCTCGACAAGGGGCACCGCATCAACACCAACCTGTACGCCGACCTGGAAATCTTCAAGGGCCTCAACCTGCGCACCTCGTTCGGCGGCAACTTCCGGTTCGACAACAACCGCACGTTCAGCGACAAATACCTGGGCGGCGGCGCGGCGGCCAACAACACGGCCTCGCTGGTGCAGAAGTACAACGAAGACATTACCCTCATCGGCAACGCCGTGCTGACCTTCGACAAGACGCTGGGCCGCCACAACCTGAAGGCCATGGCCGGCTACGAAGTGCTGCGCGGCGACCTGCTGGCCTTCGAGGCCCTGGGCTCGGGCTTTGCCGGCACCCTCAACGTGCTCAACGGCGCGGCCAGTGCCTCGCGCACCTCGTTCGGCACCAAAGACTCCGACCGCCTCCTCTCGCAGTTCGGGCGGCTCAACTACGCCTACCAGGGCAAGTACCTGCTCACGGCCAACATCCGGCGCGACGGTTCCAACAAGTTCGGGAAGGAAAATTTCTACGGCATCTTCCCCTCGTTCTCGGCCGGCTGGCGCATCAGCCAGGAAGGCTTCATGCAGAACTTTCCCCTGGTTTCCGACCTCAAACTGCGCGGCAGCTGGGGCATCCTGGGCAACAGCCAGGGCATTCCCCGCTACCTGGCCTACGCCACTTACACCACCAGCAACACCACCTACAGCTTCGGGGCCAACCAGGACGTAGTGCAGGGCGTGCGGCCCACCCGCTTCCCCAACACGCAGGTGAAGTGGGAAGAAATCGAGCAGACCGACATTGGCCTGGACCTGAGCCTGCTCAACAACCAGATTACCGTCACGGCGGATTATTACATCAAAAACACGTACGACCTGCTTACCCCCGTGAGCGTGCCCCGGTCGTCGGGCTACCTCTCCAACGCCGCCTACCAGTCCGTGGCCGACCCGATCCTCAACATCGGGCAGATGCAGAACAAGGGATTTGAGTTGTCGGTGGGCTACCGCAGCCGGGCCGGCAAGCCCTTTGCCTACAACGTGTCGGCCAACGCCAGCTACAACAAAAACACCGTCAAGCGGCTCAACGCCGACGACGTGATCACCAGCGGCAACTGGGACGGCGACGGGTTCGTGGCCCGCACCGAAGTGGGCCAGCCCCTGGGCTACTACTACGGCTACCAGGTGGAAGGCATCTTCGGGGGTGACGACGAGGTGAACGCGGCCAACGAACTCACCGCCGACGCCAACACCTACTACCAGAACAAGGGCACCGGCCCGGGCGACTTCAAGTACCGTGACATCGGCAGTTTCGACGCGAACGGCAAAATCATTGGGGTGCCCGACGGGAGGATCAACGCAGCCGACAAGACCTTCATCGGCAACCCCTGGCCCAAGTGGGTGCTGGGCTTCAATGCCGGCGCCTCGTTCCGCAACTTCGACCTGTCGCTTTTCCTGCAGGGCGTGCAGGGCGTGGACCGCTACAACAGCTTCAAGTCCATCCTCACCAACCTGAAGGGCGACTACAGCATGAGCACGGCGGCCCTCAACCGCTGGACCCCGGAGAACCCGGGCAGCGGCTACCCGAGAATCCACCGCGACGACCCCAACCGGAACCGCACGACCGTATCGGATTTCTACGTGGAAGACGGCTCGTACCTGCGCGTGAAGAACGTGCAACTGGGCTACTCGCTGCCGGCGGCCCTGGCCGGAAAAATAAAGCTCTCCACCCTGCGCCTGTACGTGAGCGGTGACAACCTCTTCACCTTTACCCGCTACTCGGGCATTGACCCGGAATTTGATGCCAACAGCAATTCCGACAATGGCCGGGGCGGCAACACCGAAAAAGGCATTGACATGGGCGTCTACCCGCAGGCCCGCACGCTGCTGTTCGGCCTGCAAATCGGCTTGTAACCACCCCGTTGCTTACCCCATTCTCTCATTCCTGAAAAACATGAAAAAACGACATATACTTACCCCCCTGCTGGCGATCCTACTGGTGGCCCCGGGCTGCAAAGACGAGTTCCTGGAGACGCCCGACCCCAACAACCTGGGCGCCTCCTCGCTGTACGTGGACGCCGAAAACGCCAACCTGGCCCTTACGGGGGCCTACGCCCCGCTCAAGGAAGTTGACCTGTGGGGCGACCAGATCCACTTTTTCCTCCACCAGATCACCGACGAGTACGACCTGGTGTGGAAGGGCGACGCCGGCTGGAACGAGATCAAGCAGTTCAGCGTCTCCTCCGAAAACGCCACCCTCCGCTCGGCGTGGTACGGCGTGGCCAAAATGATCCTGCGGTCCAACGACGTGATCGAAAACGTGGAGAAGATGAAGGTGCCCGAGC
>CADCTQ010000074.1 GCA_902805615.1 uncultured Cytophagales bacterium | reverse complement strand
GCAAGTGCTGGCAGGCAATGACAAGCACCAAGCCTACGAAAAAACGATCCGGGAAGTGAATGCTTTTCTTGAAGACAGGCCGTTTAATCCTATTGAAATACAGAAGTTTACTAGAATGTTAAGCGGCACCCTGACCGCAAACACCGAGGCTGAAATTCACTCGAGCGGCTACGTGCTGCACACGCTGGAAGCAAGCCTCTGGTGCCTGCTCACGGAGGATACCTACGCCGCTACCGTGCTCAAAGCCGTGAACCTGGGCAGCGACACCGATACCACCGGCGCGGTTGCCGGCGGCCTGGCCGGGCTGCTGTACGGCACGGCGGGCATTCCTGCCGAATGGCTCGACGGACTGGTGCGCCGCGACGACATCGGGGGGCTGGCCCGTCGCCTGGCCGCCGCCACGACCCCTTCCGGGGAACCGTTTTTTTCGTAACTTGATTGGGTGACCCGGGCCGCTGAACCCACAATTCCCGTTTTCAATTTTCCACTGTCAATGAACCCTCTCACTCCCGTGCTGCGTCGCCTCGCGCTGTGTACGCTGGCCCTGCTGGGCCTCTCCGCCTTTGCCGTTCGTTCCGAAGACCCGGGGGACCGCCTGCCGGCCGGCTTCCACAAGGGACGGCGCGAAGCCCTGCGGCAGTTGCTGCCGCCCAACTCCGTGGCCGTGGTCTTTGCCGCCCCGGTGCGCAACCGGGCCAACGACGTGGACTTCGAGTACCACCAGGACCCGGACTTCTACTACCTGACCGGCTACGCCGAACCCCACGCCGTGCTGCTGCTGTTCTCCTCGCCGCAGCAGGATGCGCAGGGCAAAACCTACAACGAGCTGCTCTACGTGCAGCCCCGCAACCCGCAGGCCGAAATGTGGACCGGTCGCCGGATGGGCGCGGCCGGGGCCCGGCAAACGCTGGGCTTCGACCGGGTGGCCGACAACACGGCCTTCGATTCGCTGCCCCTGAACTTCAAGGGCTTCGACAAAATCCTCTTCCCCGAATTCCACAACGACGTGCGGGACGACAAGGACGACCCCGCCGACCTGTACGACCTGGTGCGCCAGTTCCGGCAAAAAACGGATTACCCCGCCGACTACGACGCCCAGCGGTACAGCCTGTACGACTTGCTGCGCAAGTCGGGGACGGGCGACGGGGTGAACGCCGCCCAGACGGTGAGCGACTACCAGAGCTACTACCCGAGCCTCCAGCAGGACCCGCTCCTCCGGGATTTCGTGCAGGCCGCCGATGCCAAGGCCCGGGCGGCGGTGGTGGCCCGCCTTCCCAAAAGCAACCTGGACGGCTACACCTTGCCCAAATTCATGAACCGGCTCCGCGAAACCAAAACCGACGCGGAAATGAAACTCATGCGCAAGGCCATCGGCATCTCGGCCGTGGCCCAGCGGGAGGTGATGAAAGCCATGCACCCGGGCATGTCCGAACGCGAAATCCAGGGCATCCACGAGTTCGTGTACCGCCGCTACGGGTCGGAGTACGAAGGCTACCCGAGCATCGTGGGGGCCGGCAACAACGGCTGCGTGCTGCACTACGTCGAGAACAGCCGCCCCCGGGTGGACAATAACCTGGTATTGATGGACATCGGGGCCGAGTACCACGGCTACACCGCCGACGTGACCCGCACGGTGCCGGCCAACGGGAAGTTCAACCAAGAACAGCGGGCCATCTACGACCTGGTGTACCGGGCCCAGGAAGCGGGCATTGCCGCCTGCCGGGAAGGCGCCGATTTCGGGGACCCGCACGAAGCGGCGGCGGACGTCATCAATAAAGGTTTAGTCCAACTGGGCATCATCAAAGACGTGCAGGAGAAGCATTTGTACTTTCCGCACGGCACCTCGCACTACCTGGGCCTCGACGTGCACGACCGGGGCACCTACGGCCCGCTGAAAGCCAACTCGGTGATCACAGTGGAGCCGGGCGTATACATTCCCGAGGGCAGCCCGTGCGATAAAAAGTGGTGGGGCATTGCCGTCCGCATCGAAGACGACATTCTCATCACGCCGGGCGGCCCCGAGAACCTGTCGGCCGGGGCGCCCCGCAAGGCCGACGACATCGAAAAGCTGATGGCCGAAAAGAGCGTCCTCAACGACTGGCAACTGCCAAAGGTGGAGTAGCGGGAGTTGGGGAGTTTGAGCATTGATAAGCCGTTGGATTCGGGACGCCCGGGCTTGTATCATTCACTCATTCCTGATTCAGTCTCCCAACGCGCTAACTTCCAAACTTTCTAATTCTCAAACGCTCTAACTTCCAAACTCCTGACTTCCCTCCTCCTCCACCTGCGGCAACCCTATCCGGCCGGCGACGGGAGCCTGGTCAAAGCGGTGTACCAGGCGCTGCTGGTGGGGCTGTTCGTCACGTTCGTGCTGGTGGTGTTCCAGCCGTTCGGCTCCTACAACTGGTCGCATCCGTACAAGATGCTTATCCTGGCGGGCTACGGATGGGTGGCCGCGCTGACCACCTTTCTCAACTTTTACGCATTCCCCCGGTGGCTGCCCGCCCTTTTCAGCGAAGCGCGGTGGACCGTTGGCAAAGAACTGCTGTGGAACCTGCTGCCGGTCTTCCTCGGGGGGTTCCTCAGCACGGCGTACGGTGCGCTGGTGGGGGCCATGCCTTTTTCGTTCCCGCAACTTGCCTACATGACGGCCATCGTGTTCCTGGTGGGACTGCTGCCGTCCCTCCTGCTGGTGCTGCTCAACTACCTCCACCTGTTGCGCAAATACGGGTCGCCGGGTCCGGTGCCCCCCGTACCGCCCCCACCGGCCGGGGAAGCCGCGCCGGCGCTGGTGCTGGTGGCCGACAATGGGAAGGACCGGCTCGCTTTGCCGGCGTCCGACCTGCTCTTTCTCGAAGTGGGTGATAACTACTGCACGGTGTTTTACCTGGACGGCGACACTCTCCAAAAGACCCTCTTGCGCAGCAGCCTCGGGCGGCTCGAAAGCCAGATCGGCCTGCCCCGCGTGGTGCGCTGCCACCGGTCGTACGTGGTCAACCTGGACCGCGTCCGGAACGTGACCGGCAACGCCCAGGGGTATCAACTGCATTTTGCGCCCCCCGAACTGGCCGTTCCCGTATCCCGGGCGTACGCCCCAACCATTAAAGCGCATCTTGCCCCTGCCAACCACCCCAACGGGTAAGCCATTCACCCCGGGCCGTTGCCAGCCGCCCCATTTCGGGGTCAGTTGCCCCTCTTTCAAGCGGCGGATCGTACGGTCTCCTACTTTTGGAAAGTCGTTTCAACCCGCCTTTCCATGAAAAAGATCGTTAAAAGATTCCTGCTGGCCCTCGTGCTGATTCCAATCACCGTGCTGGGGATCGGCACGATAGCCTACCTGTTTTACGGCCTGCTGGCGCTGGGCGGCGAAAGCCTGCCGCACCAGGCGTACCTGCGCAAGCACCTGATCCCGGTGCGGCCCGGCGATGCCTATGCCTCCCTGGCATTCGAGCCGGCTTTTTACCAAAACCAGCTCTTCCTCCTGGGCGAGGCCCACGGCTTTGCCGGCCCGCAGGAATTGGACTTCCAGTTGCTCCGGCACCTGAGCGAAAAAGCCGGCGTGCGGCACTACCTGGCGGAGGTGGATTACAGCCAGGCCCATTTCCTCAACGAGTACCTGCGCACGGGGGACGAATCGTTGCTGCGGTACGTGTTCGGCACCTGGGTGCGGGCAAACGCCCAGTGGGGCAACAGGCAGTTTTACGAAAAGATCAAAAAGATACGCGTCCTGAACCAGTCCCTGCCGGCCGCCCGGCGCATCACGTTCCTTGGAGTGGACCGCATCCAGGACGCCGCCGTGACGGGCCGGTACCTGCGGGAACTACGGTCACGGGCCAATTGGGGTGCAAGCCTCGCCGCCGGCCTGGATTCGCTGGCCGGGCTCACCTCGGCCGCCGACCCGGACTTGCCCAAAGTAAGTGCGGCTGCGGGTGCCCTGCTACGGCGCCTGGCGGCGGATTCGGTGTACCAAACTGATACAGGTTCCCGCCGCTTCTCCCTGGCCCATAGTCTCCAGAACCTGGTGTACCTGGCTCCGGCCACCCCCCGTGACAGCGTGATGTACCTGAACCTGAAAACCCTTTCCCGCGCCTTGTCGCTCGACAACGAAAAGATGTACGGCCTGTGGGGCTTTTTCCACACCATGCAGATTCCCATGCAGCGGGGCCGCCGCGTGATGCCCTTTGCCGCCCACCTGCAAAGTACCGGCTCTCCCTTCCGCGGCAAAGTGGTGTCACTGAACGCGTACGTGCTGAACGGCGAAAACATGATGCCCGGCAGGATGGTACCCGCGGCCATCGGCAAGGGAAAAGCCTACTTCAACACGACCTGGGCCAATGCCGACGGTCCGCTGGTGTTCGTGCGCGGCATCAAAGATGCCCGGGCCGTTACCCGCCCGCACTCCGTCACGATCTTCAACCTGGCGGCAAAAGACTCTCCCTACCGGGGCTCTCCGCGGCTGTCGCAGGTGAAAGTGCTCATTCCCGGCCAAAGCCTCACCCCTGCCCCCGACGCCGGCACCGGCATCCCCGCTTACCAGTACGTGGTGCTCATCCGCAACACGGAGGCGCTGACCCCGCTGGGGGAATGAGCAGTCATTCCCCCTTCAGCACCAACTTCCCGGTGTGTTCGCTGCTTTCCATCACGGCGTGGGCGGTGGCGGCGTCGGCAAGGTCAAACACCCGGTAGAGGACCGGCTTGAACTTGCCCGCCGCAATGAGGGGCCACACGTTTTTGTCGACGTCGGCGGCCAGGGCCGCCTTGAACGCAGCGCTGCGGGGGCGCAGGGTGCTGCCCGTCAGCGTGAGGCGCCGGCGCATCAGGTCGAGGGCGTCGAACTCACCCCGGCCGCCGTGCATGGCGTTGATGAACACCAGCCGCCCGTCCATGCGCAAGAGGCGGATGTTCTTGGCAATGTAGTCGCCGCCCACCATGTCGAGGATCACGTCGAGGCCCACCTTGCTGAGCGATTCTTCGAAATCGAATAGTCTGTAATTGATACACTTGTTGGCGCCAAGTGCCTCACAG
>CADCTQ010000073.1 GCA_902805615.1 uncultured Cytophagales bacterium | reverse complement strand
AGGTGTAGAAGGTGTACTGGCCGTCGGCCGGCACCTGCACGTAGCCCGTGTACTGGAAGGCGTAGTTGTCCAGGCGGTTTCTCACGCTCATGTCGAAGTTGGCCACGTTGCCGCTTTTCACGGCCGTGAGGCTGCCGAAGGCGGGCAGGGTGCTCCAGGTGCCTTCGTAGTAGGAATAGTTCACACCGGCCACGGTGCCCGAGGGCGTCTCGGCGCCTTTCAGCGTAGTGCCGCCCGTGTCGCCGGTCACGCCGGATAAGGGCTCGGTGGTGACCACGCTCCAGGCGGTTTCCTGGATGATGCGGGCCAGGTCGGGGCTGATGGTGCCGTACTGGCTGGGTACGCTCAGGCCCACGGGCGTCTGGCTGTACAGCGTGGCAAAATACGTAACGGAGGCAATGTAGGAGCCTACGCCGTTCATGTGGATGCCGTCGGAGTAGACCTGCCAGATGTTGGAGTAGCCCGGCACCTGGCCGGCCTTCATCTTATTGTTGAGGGCGTAGAACACCTGTCCCACCGGTACCATGCGCACGGGCCGGATGTCGGTGTGGTTGGTGCGCAGCCGGTTGGTGAGCTTTACGAAGTAGTCGGCCGTCTCGTTGGTGCCGTCGTAGCCGCCCGTATAGGTTTGCAGCCAGAGCTGGTTCCAGCCATCGGCCGTTTCGGGGGCCCGTTCGGGCTGCTTGCGGGGCCAGCGGGAGTACACGTACACTTGCAGGTTGGTGCTCCGGGTCTTGGCCAGGTTGATGAAATTGGCCGCCATCGGCACGTCGTCGCCCGAACCGGCGTCGAGTTGGCGGTCGAAGGGTTGCAGCGAGAGGACGTCCCAGGCGTAGTTGCCCAGCGCATTGGGATAGAGGCCGTAGGGCGATTCGTTGAAGCCGTCGGCGGGGTGTTCCCAGATCCACGACAGCGGGGCGCCGGGAATCATGTGGCGGCCCCAGTTGTGGGTGTTGCCGCGGCTTTCGGCCAGGGCGTCGAGGCCGTTCAGGTTGATGGCGTCGGTCACGCTGTTGCCGATGAAGTAGGCGCTTTTGGTCACCTGGGCTGGCAGGTGCAACCCGGTGCCGAACAGGAGCAGGAACAGGAGGTAGTAATTGGTTTTTTGCATAATCATGCTGGGGTGTTTGTTGGGTAGTGGGTAATTAGGGATTAGGGGATTAAGGTATTGAGGGATTAGGTATTGCTTACTGCTTATTGCTTACTGTTTACTGCTTGCGGCGCGGCGTCAAGAGGAGCCGGTATTTTTTAAAGATAGTTTATAAATAATCACATCCGCAAGGGAAATGATGGAAAAAATTTTAGCGTAATTACTTGATAATCAATGGGTTATTGTTAGACTCATCCCGCTTCCGTACTAGTCCCGATGCCCGGTAAGGAGTTCGCTATGAAGCTTTTACCGGCCGTGGTCGCGGCGGGCCGTCCCGCTTCTTTACCATGCCCCGGTGCGGAGGAGTGCCCGGCTTTATCGCTTTCGGTCCCAGGCCCCGCCAGGCGGAAAATTTGGGTCACCAAGCGATACGGAAGCGGTACGTACCCGGCCGCAACCGGCGTATAAAGCGGTCATAAACAATGTTTTAGGACATTAAAGGCTTAGTACGCAAGCGGGATGAGCTTCGAAGCAAATCATTGATTATCAGTATTTTACTTCTAAAAATAAATTGTCAGCCGCCCGTTGTAACATAAAATATTATAATTTATCTTTGAAGAGTGATACATCACACCCTTTGTTTTCCCTAACCCCACGCCGCGTATGATCTGCACCTTTACACCCCATTAATCAATTCAGCTGCTCCCCTGCCCCGGCGGTTTCCCACCCGGGTGCTGCCTCGCCCCGTTTGCCCCGCCCCGGCGCGGAAACGGTGCCCCCGGTCCCCTTCCATCCGTTGCGCCGCGCGAAGCCCTTCCCCTCACCCTTGCGGGGAACCGGCGGCTTCGTGCCCGGTACAGCCTTGCCCTTCCGGAAAGGGGCCGGCGCTGTTTGACTCCGTTGCCGGCCCTCCCCGGCGGCAACGCGCGTTGATGTTCCCGTTCCAGACCTAACCCCCGGATTCGTATGAACCGCACCCGACGTGTACTGACCAGTCTCTTTTCCCTCTTGCTGATGAGCCAGGTGATGCTGGCGCAAAACATTGCCCTCAACAAGCCTACTTCGACTTCTTCCACTGAAAGCACTTCGCTGACCGGCGCCCAGGCCGTGGACGGCAGCGCCACCACCCGCTGGGCCAGCGTGCAGGGCGTTGACCCCCAGTGGATGTACGTGGACCTGGGCAACACCGCTACTATTACGCGGGTGGTGCTGCGCTGGGAAGCCGCCTTCGGCCGCAGCTACAAGATTCAGACTTCCCCCAACGCCTCCACCTGGACCGACGTGTTCAGCACCACCACCGGCGACGGCGGCGTGGATGACATTACCCTCACCGGCTCGGGCCGCTACGTGCGGATGTACGGCACGGGCCGCGGCACGTCGTGGGGCTATTCGCTCTGGGAAATGGAAGTGTACGGCACGTTTTCCACGACCACCCCCACGACCACCAAGCTGGAGGCCGAAAACGCCGCCCTCACGGGCATGACCACGGCCACGGCCATTGCGGGCTACACGGGCACGGGCTACATTGACGGCATGGACGTGGCCGGCGACAAGGTGGTGTTCACCGTCAACATGGCGGCGGCCGGCACCTACCCGCTCACGGTGCGCTTCCGCAACAGCTGCGCCCCCTGCGAGAAGTTCCAGAACGTAAAGGTCAACGCCGCGGCGGCCGTGTACACGTCGTTCAACAACACGGTCAACGGCTGGCAGGACAAAGCCTACGGCAACGTAACCCTCAACGCCGGCGCCAACACCATCGAGATCAGCCACAGCTGGGGCTACACGGCCTTCGACTACATCACCATCGGCGGGAGCGGCACCACCACGCCGCCCCCGACCGGCGGCGCCGAAACGCGGCCCACCTACAACACGGGCACGGGCTTCTTCATGAAAAACGCGAAGCTCTACGACGCCAACGGCAACGAATTCATTCCCCTCGGCGCCAACGGCCCGACCTTCTGGCAGGACGAAACCTGCGGCAAAGGCAGCTTCGACGACATGGCCCGGGCCGGCGCCAACGCCGTGCGCATCACCAGCGTAACGCCCACCCACAACAGTTGGTCGTGGTCGAGCCGCCTCGAAAACCAGCGGGCCATGGTGGCTTCGGCCGTCGCCAACCGGCTGGTGCCCATGCTCGAAATGCACGACGCCACCTGCGGCTCCAAGTACGAAAACGACCCGCAGGGCGCCCAGTACAACCTCAAGCCCATCGTGGATTACTGGGTGACGCCGGGCATGGTGCAGCTCTGCAAGGACTACGAACGGCAGCTCATCGTGAACATCGCCAACGAGTGGGGCAGCACGGACTTCCTCTTCGACTGGAAGGAAGGCTACAAGACGGCCATCAGCCGGATGCGGGCGGCGGGCATCAAAAACATGCTTGTGATTGACGCGGGCGGCAACTGCGGCCAGTTCCCCAATGCCATCCTCCAGTACGCCACGGAGATCATCAACAGCGACCCCGAGCGGAACGTGGTGTTCTCGGTCCACATGTACGCCTTCTGGTACTCGGGCACCACCAATGCCGCCACCTGGCGCTTCCAGGTGGAATCCAAACTCCAGGAGTTCAAGAACAACAACATCCCCGTGATGGTGGGCGAATTCGGCTGGGAAGGCACCCCCGACGTGTCCTACGACCCGCGCGTGGTGATGTCGAAGACGGCTGAACTGGGCTTCGGCTGGTTCTTCTGGAGCTGGTACGACCAGCCCGACAAGCCCTTCTACAACGTGGTGAAAAACTACTGCACGGGCTACAACGGCACCGACGCCGACCTGACGGCCGCGGGCATCGGCATCGTGAACGGCACCAACGGCATGAAGGCCCGGGCCCGGCGGGCCACGATCTACAGCGCCACGGCCCGCGAAGGCACGCCGGCGGCAGCAACGGGCGGCCTGTCGCTGGACGTGTTCCCCAACCCGTCGTCCACCGGCGAGGTGCAACTGGAACTGAAAGGTTTCGGCAAGCACGCCCCGGCCCGCATTGCCGTGCTGGACGTGAACGGCCGGGCCCTGTACGGCACGCAGGTGGTTACGGATGAAAGCGGCGCCGGGACGGTCCGCCTCCGTACGGCCCCCTTCGGCAGCGGCGTCCGGGTGATCTCCGTGCGCAGCGGCAACCGCCACCTGGTCAAGCGCCTGGTGGTGGTGGAATAAATTTGTTAGCGATTTAGAGTAGAGATGTACCGTAAAAACGGCGCCGCGGAGGGCGCCGTTTTTATCTCACTTGCTGCAAGTGAGCCGCGGAGGGGACCGGGTTTGACAGGATCGGGTTGGGTTTGGTAGGATAGGTTTGGGTAGGATAGGGTTTAAACCCTATCCTATGGATATTGGCGATCTTGGACGAGCCCTTTGCGCCGGATATGACTTGTATTATCCTTAGGATAGGGTTTAAACCCTATCCTACCAAACCCGATCCCTTAAAACCCGATCCAATCAACCGCATCGGCATAGCTCCCTTCCCGATCCTCCTCCGGCCTCCTTTCCTCCAGTCTCCGGTCTTCTTTTTTTCATACCCATTTTTTCACCAAACCCTTAACCCCATGCACCATTTTTCAAAACTACTGCGGGCCGGGCTGCTGCTGGCGGCGCTGCTGGTGAGCCTCGGCGGCGCCTTTGCGCAAACCATGAAGGTCGGCACCAACTTCTGGGACATTTCCTGGGGCGGCTCCGACCCGTTCGTGAGCGGCTACACCAACGTGTCGGGCACCAACCCCTGGCGCCAGGACTTCCTCAACGACGTGGCGGGCTACACCGGGCCGCTGCGCTTCATGGACTTCGGCAAGGTGAACAACGCCGAGGAAAACCACAACGGCCTGTGGACCAACCGCAAACAACAGTCGGCCCTCAACCAGAAGCCGATGGCCTACGAATGGATGATTGACCTGTGCAACCGGACGGGCCGCGACATGTGGGTGTGCCTGCCCCACAACGCCAACGAAGACTACATGCTCAACCTGGCCCGGCTCATCAAAAACACCCTCAACCCCGGCCTCAAGTGCTACGTGGAGTGGTCCAACGAAGTCTGGAACGGGCAGTTCACGCAGTTCGGCTACGCGGCCGCGCGGGGCAAGGCCCTCGGCTTCGCCACCGACGACTACACGGCCAGCGGCTTCTACAACGTGTACATTTCCACCAAGATGTTCAAGATCTTCCAGGATGAGTTCGCCGGGCAGACGGGCCGGCTGGTGAAGGTCATCAGCGGGCAGTCGCTCACCGAGTGGATCAACACCAAGATCATCGAAGGGCTCAAGCGGCCCGACGTGAACACCACCGGCGTGATGCCCGACCAGTTTGCCGGCACGGCCTACATCGGCGGCATCAACGGCACGTCGGCCACGCTGGAAACCGAGTGGGCGGCGGAAGTGAAGAAAATGACGGACTTCTACGTGTGGCTGAAGGGCGCCCTGGCCGGCACGGGCATCGGCATGATCACCTACGAAGGCGGGCACCACATCACTACCAACGCCGACCAGTTCAGCGCCAACCCCAAAAGCTACGGATTGTACCGCGACCTGCTCACGGCCATGCAGTCGCACGTGACGCTGTTCATGCACTATGTTCACTCGGGGTCCTGGGGCACGGTAAACGCCTGGGGCGCCAAGCGGTTCATTGACCAGCCCCTGGCCGACGCCCACAAGTACCGCGCCCTGGTGGATTACATCAAGGCCGGCACCACGCCGCCCGTCACGCTGCGGACGCCCGAAAACCCGGCCTCTGCCGTGGCGGGCCTCGATTACCGCTACTACGAAGGCACCTGGTCGGTACTGCCCAACTTCGACGCCCTCACGCCCATCAAGAGCGGCAACGTGGCCAACTTCGACATGAGCGTGCGCAACCGGGTGGACAACTACGGCTTCAAGTATTCGGGCTTCGTGAACGTGCCCACCGACGGCACCTACACGTTCTACACGTCTTCGGATGACGGCTCCAAGCTCTACATCGGCACCACGGAGGTGGTCAACAATGACGGCCTGCACGGCATGCAGGAACGCAGTGGCACCATCGGCCTGCGGGCGGGCAAACACGCCATCAGCGTGACGTTCTTCGAAGCGGGCGGCGGCGAAGGACTCTCGGTGAGCTACGCGGGTCCGGGGGTCACCAAGCAGGCCATTCCCAATACGGCCCTCTTCCGCACCGGCACGACCACCACGCCCACGCCTACCCCCACCACCACGACCCTGACGCCGGTGGCCGACACCGACACGCAGAGCGACGTGGCCGCGGGCACCAACGCCACGCTGAACGCCAGCAAGTGGAACACGCTGTTCCTCAAGTTCAACCTCTCGACGGTGAGCGGCACGGTGAGCACGGCCCGGCTGCGGGTGTACCGCAACGCCACCACGGCGGGTACCCTCAACGTGGGCGGCGCCTCGCCCGATTCCTGGACCGAAGGCGGCGCCAAACCTACCCTGGGCACGCTCATCACCACGGCCACGATGGGTACCACGGCGGGCTACATCGAGATTGACGTAACGAACACGGTCAGGGCCGAAGCGGCCGGCGACGACCTGGTGACGTTCGGCCTCACTACCAGCCTCGATACGTGGTCGGCCTTCAATTCCCGCGAAAACGCTGCCAACAAGCCGCAACTCGTGGTGACTTACTCGGCCGGGGCCCGCCACAGCGCTGAAGGGGCCGGTTCGGGTTCATCCATCCGCCTCTACCCCAACCCGGCATCGGGCGCGGCGTACCTGCAACTGGAAGGCCGGGAGGGCGAAAGCGTCCGCATCACCCTGACCAGCCCGGCCCAACAGCGCGTAGCTCAGCTTGACCGTACGCTGCACGCCGGCACCAACCTGATCCGCCTGCCCACCACGGGCCTGCGCAAGGGCTTGTACCTCACCACGGTGCAGCAGGGCACGCAACGGACGGTGCGGAAGCTGGTGGTGCAATAGTTTTCGATGTTCGATGCTCGATGCTCGATGTTCGATGCTCGATGTTCGGTGTTCAGAGAAACCACCCCTGTCCCCTCCTTGAAGGAAGGAGGGGAACTGTAAACACCGGCTGCGTGGCAAGGAGAAATGCACGTCACGGCCTGCTTTTTCGGTCAGCGGGGCCGATGGGTACGGCTCCCCTCCTTTTTGTAAGGAGGGGCCGGGGGTGGTCCCTCTGCACATCGAGCATCGAGCATCGAGCATCGAGCATCGAGCATCGAGCATCGAGCATCGAGCATCGAGCATCGAACATCGAATTTACACCACCGCTTCCGGTTCGACGGTCAGGATCAAATGGCTCCAGCCGTCCTTGTTCTTTTTGGCGCCGCTGCGGCTGATTACGTCGGTGACCTTCTTGCGGAAGTTCCAGCACGTATCGCGGCGCAGCGAGAGGATGGCCGAGAGTTCATCCACGGTGATGTCTTTGCCGCCGCTCACCAGGAAGAGGATGTAGAACGCCTTCGTGATGGAAAATTTAAGCCGGCTGAAGACCGTGCCCGCCGTGATGGTTTCGATGTAGTTGCAGCGCGAACAGCGGCGGGAGTAGGGCGCCGTGCCCGGCGAGTAGCGGCCGTTGCCGCACTTTTTGCATTCGTAGCCCCCGCCCCACTTGACCTCCTCCAGGTAGCGGTAACACGAATCATCGTCGGGGTAGATGAGCTTGAACTCTTCGAACGTGACGCGCTTCTGCATGACGCGGGCCTTGGAGAGGTTCTTCACGTCGCCCTCCAGCTTCTCGTTGTCGCGTTGCAGCAGCCGGTTCATCCGTTCGATCTGTTCGGCCTGCGCCTGGAGTTCCTCCTTCTGCATCACCACCTGGGCCGTCCGCTCCTGCACCAGCCGTTCGAGCTGCGCCTTTTGCCGCTTGATGGTCCGCACCCGGATCGAGTACACCGCGTACACCCCGCCGGCCAGCGTGAGCAGCGCCAGGCCCCGGAACGGCAGCGTTTCCCAGAAGGGCGGCGTGATGTAGAGGCGCACCGAGGCCCCCTTTTCGTTCCACACCCCGTCGTTGTTGGAAGCCTTCACCCGGAACGTGTAGGCCCGGCCCGACGGCAGGTTGGTGTAGGTGGCAAACCGGCGGTCGCCCGAGTAGATCCAGTCTTCGTCGAAGCCCTCCATCTTGTAGGCGTACCGGTTTTTGCCCGGCGAACTGTAGTTGAGGGCCTCGAACCCGAACGAAAACACCGAATGCTTGTACGACAAGGTCATTTCGGCCGTCTGGCTGATGTGGCGCCGGAGCACCGACCCCTTGCCCAGGGGCACGGGCTTGTTGAGAATCTGGAAGTCGCTGATGACCACCGGCGGCACGGTGCGGTTGTAGCGGATGCAGTCGGGGTAGAAGCCGTTGGCGCCGTTGACCCCGCCGAAGAACAGCGCCCCGTCGCGGCTGCGGGCCGACACGTTGGGGTTGAACTGGTTGCCCTGGAGGCCGGCGTGCACGTCGAAGGCAATGGAGGTGCCGCGGGCGGGGTCAAACCGGGCAATGCCCTTGTTGGTGCTCAGCCAGAGGTTGCCCCGGTCGTCTTCCTGGATGCCATTGACCACGTCGCCGGGCAGGCCGTGGCGGCGGTCGTAGGCCACGAACGTACCGGAGTGGCGCACCAGCTTGTTGAGGCCCATGCCGGTGCCCAGCCACAGGTCGCCCCGGCGGTCTTCGGTAATGGTAATGACGGCGTTGTGCGAAATGCTGCGCTTGTCGGCCGGGTCGTTGCGGTGGTGGACGAAGGCGTCGTGGGCCGGGTCGAACCGTTCGAGGCCGCCGTGGGTGCCCAGCCACAGGTTTCCCTGCCGGTCTTCGATGATCGTGCTGACGTGGTTGTTGGCCAGGCTGTTGACGCGGCCCGGCTGGTGCACGTAGCGCCGCAGGCGGTTGGCCGGGTCGAGCACGTACACCCCGTGGTCGAGGGTGCCCATCCAGAGGTTGCCCCGGCGGTCCTTGCGCAGGGCGATGATGTCGCGCGGCAGCGGCTCGGGCCCGGCGTACGGGTAGGGCGAGAGTCGGCTGGTGACCGGGTCGAACAGGGCCAGCCCTTCGGAAGACACGTAGAACTTCCCTTCCCGGTCAATGAGGATGCGTTCGGCCTTTTCGAGCAGCGGGTGGGGCCGGGCCAGCCGGCACCTCAGGGCGTTGGCCTGCCGGTCGAGCACGTAAATGCCCCCGCCCATGAGGAACCACAGGTTGCCGGCCCGGTCTTCGCCGAAGTCGAGGGTGTAGTTGGGGCTTTTCTCCTTGGGACTGACCAGGTAATGGTGGAAGTTTTTGCGGTCGGCGTTGATGAGGTTGAGGCCGTTGAACGTGCCGATCCACACGTTGCCGTCGCGGTCTTCGTACACGGCCCGGGCCACCTCATCGCTGAGGCTGTGCTTGTCGTCGGTGGGGTAATGGTGCGTGAAGGTGTCGGTGCCCGGGTGGTACACGCTCAGGCCGGTCTGGGTTCCGATCCACAGGTCTCCCTTGCGGTCGGGCACCACCGTCAGAATGTCCCTGGCAAAGCGTTCCGGGTGAAAGGGCCGGAGTTGCCCGCTTTGCCGGTCGTAGGTGAGCAGGCCCGTGGCGGTGCCCACCCACAGCCGGCCGGACCGGTCGCGGGCCAGGGCCTTTACGGTGAGGTCCCCGGCGTGGCCGGCCGGCGGGAGGATGGCCGTTGCGCGTTGCCCGTGCGGGTCGAGGCGGACCAGGCCGTCTTTGTGGCCCACCCACAGCGTGCCGTCGGGGTCTTCGGCCAGGGCTTCGGTGTGCCGGGTATTCCAGCCGCCGGCCACGTGCACAAACCGCTTTTGCCGCGGGTCGAACCGGTTGAGGCCGTTCTGGGCGCCGATCCAGATGCGCCCGGCGGCGTCTTCGTAGATGAAGTTGACGTAGTAGTTGGCGTGGCGGCTGCCCAGGTCGGGCTTGTAGTGGATGAAGTTGTCGGCCGCCGGGTCGTAGCGGTCAATGCCCTCGGCCGTGGCGATCCAGAGGCTGCCCCGGCGGTCGGTATGCGTGGCCAGGATGAAATTGTTGACCAGGCTGCCCGGGTCGGCCGGGTCGTGCTTGTACACTTTGAACGCGTAGCCGTCGTAGCGGTTGAGCCCGTCGAAGGTGCCAAACCACAGGTACCCCGTGCGGTCCTGGCTGATGGCCCACACGGTGTTGTGCGAAAGTCCGTCTTCGTTGAAAAACCGCCCGAAGGAAACGGGGGGCGGCTGGCCGGCGCCTTCCGCCATTGCCAGGGCGGAGAGGGCCAGGAGAAAGAGTAGCGGTTTCATGCGTTTTAAAATTTATGCCGGCCGGCAGGCTGCCCCCTCCCCAACGCCACGCACTTCGCCCGGGCAACTGCGCCTTTTTGCAGGGTCAAGATTTCGAATATATCATTTTTGTATAACTAATTATAGCTTAAATCTCATTTTGGGCCAAAATAGGCTATTATAGCGCATGAACTGTCCTGCGCTGTGCGGTAGTGGTTGGTAATGATAAGTAGTAAGTGGCTAGGGGTCGGGGGGAGTCGCAAGTCGCAAGTCGTAAGGGGATCGGGAACGGGCGTGGGCCGGTGGCCGCGGGGCGTGGTGGATGCGGGAGGGGTTGGTGAAAAAAAAGAACCCGGCGGCGGGCCGGGCAGGGGTTGCATGGGTGGAAGCGGCGGGACGCTTTACAGGAAGGGATTGATGATGGTGAGGCCATCAACCTTTTGGCCGTGGTGCATGTCCTCGGAGTACAGGTGCGTGCAGCCCGTCTGGAGCGCCGTGGCAACGATGAGGCTGTCGTAATACGCGTAGCCGTAACGGTCTTTCAGGGCAATGGCTTGCAAAGTGTACGCCGGCAGGAGCGGTACTACCGTAAAGGCGTCCGGGAAAGCGTGCAGTTGAGCCGAGACTTGAAAGGCACTGTAAGCCAGTTTGCGAGAGGCTACATTGCTGAACTCATTGAGCACCTGTGCCGAAATCACGACCTCGGTGCCCGCGCTCAGAACCGATTGCAGCACTGCCAGTTATCCGGGGGTATTGGTGGCAAAATAGACTGCAATGTTGGTGTCCCAGAATATCTTATCGTTCATTGGCCTCATCCCGGTTGAATTTGAAATCAGCGGGCAATGCTTTTCGCAGGCTTGCCATGGTTTCTTCCAGCTTACGGTACCTGGCGATCCGGTCATTCACAACGTCCGTAGCCTCGCCCTTTTCCTGGAGTAAAATCTCACGCTTCACTTCTTGCCTTACCTCTTCCGGCAAAGCCTTGTAAACGGTTACGAAAGCCTGCGCAGTTTGCTGTACGGTGTTCATGGCGTTTATATTGCTGTATCAGGTAAAGGTACGGAAAGCGTCTATAAATAGCTGCTTGCCGGATTTAGTGTTTTTTTTGTATCTAGGGTTTCCGGCGGACCGCCATTCATCCCCCCGCCACCCCCCGTATGGCCCACGCATTCAACCTTTACCCCGTATGTCTTCCCGCAATTTTTTAGGTTCCCTGGCTTCCATTACCCTGCTGGTGCTGATCACCTTTGCGGGGCTGAAACTGCTCAACATCGAGGCCGGCCGGCTGGTGGATTGGGTGATTGGCGTCGCCATCTGCTGGTGGCTGGTGGGCGTGGTGGTGATTCCCTGGAACACGCACTTTGCCGCCCGCGAAGTGCTCGAAGAGGCGCGGGTATCCCGCGAAAAGGGCATCCCCGTCCGGGAGGAATCGGTACGCTACGCCGCGCGGCTGTCGAAGCGCTTTTTCTGGCTCGCCATTGTCCTGCACCTGGCGACGGCCCTGGGGCTGTACCTGCTGGCCTACTACGAGGTGACGGTGCTGGGCTACCTGGCGGCTGTGGCGGCGCTGGCCCTCACCTTCCTGCGTCCCTTGCAGCGGGCCTACGAACACCTGAGTTCCAAACTCCGCTCGCTTTCCGAGCAGATCCGGTATCCCCGCGAAGACGTGGCCGAACTGCGCAACCGGGTGACGCAACTCGAAGAGCAAGTGGAGCAACTGCAACACACGCTCAACCCCGCCGAGCCCGACAGCTGGGCGCACGGACAGGTGGCGGCCCTGGCCCGCTTGCAGGGCCAGTTCGAACGCACCGACGCCCAACTCGAATCCTTCGCGCAGCTCAACCGGAAGGAGCACGAAACCCTGGCCCGCCAGTCGGCGGCCGAAATCGCCAAGCTTTCCGAAGACGCCCAGTTCCTCAACCAGGTACGCGAACTGATCCGCTTCTTCAAAAGTGCGTAGGTATGTAGAGACGCGATTCATCGCGTCTTGATTCATTACGTCTCTGTTCATCGCGTCGCTGCTTACGACTTTTCGCCGGGGAATCGCCGGCCAGATTTTTCTCCCGTTGAACGCCCCGGAAGTTCCATTCGTCGAAGGCCGGGCCAAGTGGTCGCTTTTTTACAATGAACGGGGCCGGCCGGGTGCCTACTTTTGGGGCATATTCTTGCATGCCCCATCAAACCAATCAAAACGACATGATGTCTCATTTAACCCGCAAGGCCCGCGTGGGCCTGCTGCTGCTCAGCCTGTGCCTGGGCACCGCCTGCGAAAAGAAAGAAGTAGTTCAGCCCGGTCAGGAGACCGAACAGCCCGGCAAGGGGGCGCCCATCGTGGGAGTGCCGACCGCAGTGGGAACACCCACCGGGGATAAGATCAGTCAGACCATCGGTCCCGCCGGGGGCGTGGTCCGCACGGCCGACGGCAACGTGTCGCTCAGCATTCCGGCCGGCGCCCTCTCCCAACCCACCACCATCTCGCTGCAACCCATCGAAAACAAAGCGCCCCTGGGCATCGGCTCCGCCTACGAGTTCTCCCCCGACGGCCTCAAGTTTGCCAAACCCGCCCAACTGACCGTCAAGTACGCCGCCGGCAGCCTGAACGGCACTTCGCCCGAAGCCATCGGCATTGCCTTCCAGGACGAAAAACGCGTCTGGCAGGGGAAGGCGGCCAAAGTCAACCCCACGGAGGGTACCTTTACGGCCAGCGTGCCGCACTTCAGTTCCTGGTCCTTCTTCAAGTACTACTCCTTGTTCCCCGACGCGGAAACACTGGCGCCGGCCCACGTATTGAAGCTGGAAGTGCTTTACCTGAAAGGCTCTGCGATGGACCCCGACGTGCCGGTAGTAGATGCCAACGGAGAAATCAACGTCGCTCCCCTGGTTGAACCCAAGCTCCTGAAAGCCAACCAGGTGAAAAACTGGCGGGTAAACGGCAACGATGCCGGCAATGGGTTCAGCGAAACGTACGGGGGCCTCACCGTGCTCGACCAGGGAGCCGCCGCCGAGTACAAAGCGCCGTCAAAGGTGCCGGCCATCCCGCACAATCCCGTTGCCGTCAGCGTTGAACTCAAATCACGGCAGGGACAGCTCATCCTGATCTCCAACCTGACCATTGCGGCCGAAAATGTAATGGTCCTCAAGGGCCAGAAATTCGAAAATCCCATTACGGAAGCCCTCTATCTACCGGATGCATTCAGCCTGACGATGACCGAGAAAAGGGGGGACCAAACGGGTGTTGCCAACCTTACCGCCTGGGTGGTCAACACCTTTAAAGGCGCCGGCTCCTATGCCCTGGGTGACGACTGCCAAGTGGGAGCCAGCATGAGGGATGGCGTAAGCTACGACAGTTACTGGATTGATGAGCAGAACGAAACGCACTACGGTCCCGGTACGGTCACCATCACCGAATTCAACGGCGAAGGCAAGCCGGTGGCCGGCAAAATCTCCGCCACCCTGCACTACCAGAGCGACGACGGGAAGGAACACAAAACCATGGAGGTGACAGCTACTTTCAAAACCTCCCTGGACAGTGAATAGTCACCAGTCGTAAGTCCATAGTCGTAAGTTGGACTTACGACTTTTCCCCGATAATTTGTTTTACATTTATGTAGCAAATATATTGCCCCCATGAAAGGAACCTACCTGGGGGAATTCGAGGAAATCGTGCTGCTGGCCGTGTGCGTGCTGGGCGAGGACGCGTACGGCGTCTCCATCACCGACGAGATCAACGGGCAGACGGGCCGGCCGGTGCACCTGAGCGGCGTACACACGGCCCTCTACCGCCTGGAGGAAAAGGGCCTGGTGGCGTCGCAACTGGGCGGGGCCACGGCCTCCCGCGGGGGCCGGCGCAAGCGGCTGTTCACGGTCACGGCCGCCGGCAAGCGGGCCCTGCGGGAAGCCCGCGACCTGCGCAACCAGTTCTGGAACCGCATTCCCGCCCTCCTCTGGGAAGGAGGCACGGCATGACACGTCCGTCCCGCAAGCCCGGTGCGCCCCGGCCGCCCCGCCTGGCCGACGCCCTGCTCGAAATCTTTTTCAACACCTACGAGGTGGAGGACATCCAGGGCGACCTGTACGAAGTGTTCGAGCGGCGCCTGGCCGCGTACGGCCCCCGGAAAGCCCGGCAGTTGTACTGGCGGGACGTGCTGCGGTTTTTGAATCCGTTGGCGGCCCAACGCAAGATCAGCCCGCCTTTTCCCTCCCCCAATGCTTTTGCCATGATCCGCAACTACCTCAAAACCGCCCTGCGTACCCTGCGCCGCGACAAAACCTACGCCGGGCTCAACGTGACCGGGCTGGCGTTGGGCCTGGCCGGCGGGCTGCTCATCTTCCTGTTCGTGCGGTTCCACCTGGGCACCGACGCCTTTCACCCCCACGCCGACCGCATTTACCGGGTGGTGCTCGACATTCATTCGCAAGACGGCAGCGTGGAGCGCGAACCCGGCTCGGCGGCCCCGATGGGCGAAGCCCTCCGGAAGGAGTTCCCGCAGGTCGAAGGGACGGGGCTGCTCATGTACTTCAACGGCGTCCCTACCCTGTCGCCCCGCCGGCCCGGGCGGCCGCCGGAAAAGTTCGTGGAAACCGGGGGCGTGGCCTACGGCACCCGGGGCCTCTTCGACCTGTTCGCGTTCCGCTTTACGGCGGGAAACCCGGCCACGGCCCTCGACGGTCCCGGCAAAGTGGTGCTTACCGAGCGGCAGGCGCGCAAGTACTTCGGCACCACGCAGGTACTGGGCCGGACCATCGGCCTCAACAACACCACCGACCTGACCGTGACCGGCGTGGTAAAAGACCAGCGGCCGGACACCGACCTCAAAGTGGACGTGCTCCTCTCCCTGCCCACCCTCAAAATCATCCAACCCGCCTTTGAACTCGACAACCCGGGCTGGGTGGCCAGCAACTACTGGACCTTCGTGCGCCTGCCCGAAGGGTACGATTTCCGGCGGCTGGAGGCGCAGTTGCCGGCCTTCCGGGAAAAATACCAGGGCGCCGGCAACCGGCACTGGCACTACCACCTGCAACCCCTCCGCGCGATGCACTTCGACGAACGGTACGGCGGCTACCTGCGCAAGCCGGTGCTGGCGGCGCTGGGGCTGGTGGGCGTTTTCCTGGTCGCCATTGCCTGTTTCAACTTCGTCAACCTGGCCACGGCCCAGTCGCTGCGCCGGTCGAAGGAAGTGGGCGTGCGGAAGGTGATGGGCGGCACGCAGCGGCAGTTGTTCTGGCAGTTCATCACCGAAACGGCCCTCCTGGTGGGGCTGGCGACGCTCCTGGCCGCGGGGCTGGCGGCCGGGCTGCTGCCCTGGCTGAACGACTGGCTGGACGTGCCGCTGTCGCTCGACGTGCGCACCCACCCCGACGTGCTCCTGTTCCTGGCCGGGCTGGCGGCCGGCGTTACCTTCCTGGCGGGCAGTTACCCGGCCCTGGTGCTGGCGGGCTACAACCCGGTGCTGGCCCTCAAAAGCAAGATCACCATGCCCCGCGCGGGCGGCGTTTCGCTCCGGCGGGTGCTGGTGGCGGGACAACTGGCCCTGTCGCAGGCGTTCATCATTGGCGCCCTGGTGGTGATGCACCAGATGCAGTACTTCCGCAGTGCCGACCCGGGCTTCCGCCGCCAGGCCATCGTGCTGCTCAGAACCGGTAAAACCGACCGGACCAAGCCGCAGGTCCGCGAGCAGCTGCTGGGGCTGGCGGAGGTGGAAGAGGCCAGCTTCCAGGTGTACCCCCCGATGATCAACAACACCGACGGGGGCTACGTGAGGTTCGACCGCCGGCAAAAGTTCGAGCCTTTCCTGGCGCGCGACCGCTGGGGCGACGACCGCTACCTGTCCCTCTACGGCCTGCAACTGGTGGCGGGCCGCAACTTCGTGGAACGGGATTCGGTCACCGAGTTCATCGTCAACGAAGAGATGGTCCGGCGGCTGGGCATTGCCGATCCCGCCGACATCCTGGGCCGGCACCTTTTTAACGACAATGCCCAAGTCGAAGGCACGATTGTGGGCGTGGTGAAGAACTTCCACCACAAATCGCTGCACAACGCCCTGGAGCCGGTGGTCATCTATTCCTTCCCGCGCATCCACGGCAGGGTCGGCATCCGGCTGCGCACGACCGACCTGTCGGCCGCCCTCCGCAAGATCGAAGCCGTGTGGCGCCAGGCGTACCCCGACCAGGTGTTCCGCTACGAGTTCCTCGACGACAGCCTGGCGAAGCTTTACGCGAAGGAAGAAACCATTTTCCGCCTCACGCAGCTCTTTACGGGCGTGGCGGTATTCATCTGCTGCTTAGGCTTTTACGGCCTGGTATTGTTCATGGCGCACCGCCGCACCAAGGAGATTGGCATCCGCAAAGTGCTGGGGGCCACGCTGGCCGACATCCTGCTGCTGTTCGGCCGGGAGTTCTTCGGGCTGGTGTTGGTTTCGTTCGTGGTGGCCGCGCCGCTGGCCGGTTGGGTGATGCGCGGCTGGCTGGCGGGCTTTGCCTACCGGGTGCCGGTGGGCTGGGGAATCTTTGCCCTCACGGGCCTGCTCACGGTGGGGATCGTGCTGCTCACGGCCGGCTACCGCAGCCTCCGCGCGGCCCTGGCCGACCCGGTGAAGTCGCTCAGAAGCGAATAAGTCTGAACCTTGATGTACAGGATGCAAGGATGACCATGATGAGACGAGACCGGAAAGATGATTGGGAAGGAGGATATCAGGGGATGTCGGAAGGATCGGGTTTAAACCCGATCCTACGGATAAGCGCACCAGGTTCTCAAACCCGTCCGGAATGAGACCCGTGGGAAGGGGCGCCGTACCAAAAGCGACAGCAATATCCGAGGGATCGGGTTTCAGTAGGATCGGGTTTAAACCCGATCCTACTGAAACCCGATCCCTCGCAAACCCTATCCCCATTGAAACCCTATCTCCCATCAGCATCCACGCTTGCGTGTACCCATTTTTGACCCATTTCCTTTTACCCCGTTGCGAATGCACCCACACGAACCCAAGGAAGCAAAACGGGCGCAGCCGCCGCGCCTGGCGAATGCCCTGCTGGAAGCCTTTTTCAACACCTACGAAGTAGAGGAAATCCAGGGCGACCTCACCGAGCTGTTCGACCGGCGCCTGGCCGAATCCGGTCCGCGGGCCGCCCGGCGGGGGTACTGGCTGGACGCGTTCCGGTTCCTGGCGCCCTTTTCCCGCCGGCGCAAAATAATTCCCTTGCACCCTTCACCCCCACCTTTGGCAATGCTGCACAACTACCTGATCTCCAGCCTGCGCGACGCCCGGCGGAACAAACTTTTCACGGCCATCAACCTGGTGGGCCTGGGCACCGGCCTGGCCGCCTTCCTGGTCATTGCCCACTACGTGCAGTTCGAGCGGAGCTTCGATGCCTTCCACGCCCGCGCCGACCGCCTCTACCGCGTGCCCTTCAGCTGGGAGCCGCTGGCCCGGGGCAAAACCGACCAGGTATACGCCTCCAACGTGCCGGCCTTCGGACCCGCCCTGCAAGCCGAATTTCCCGAAGTGGAAGCCTACGCCCGGCTCTTTCACGTGCACACGCTGTTGCCCTACTGCGTGCTGAGCTACACCGGCGGGGCGGGCAAAAAGATTTCCTTCGACGAACCGGCCGGCTACTACGCCGACCCGTCGTTCCTGACGATGTTTACCTTCCCCATGGAGGAGGGCAACCCGGCCACGGCCCTGCGGGAACCCCGATCCATCGTGCTCACGCGGGCGGCGGCCCGCAAGTACTTCGGGCGGGAAAATCCCGTGGGCAAAACCCTGCACGTGCAGAACGGCAATCCCAGCGGCCCCTACATTGTGACCGGCATCCTGGCCGACGTGCCGCCCAACTCCCACCTGCAATTCGACTTCCTGCTCTCCTACGCCTCGCTGGGGAGCGGCAGCGTGCAGAACAGTTGGGTGTGGAGCCAATTTTACACCTACGTCCAGTTGCGTCCGGGCACCGACCCCGCGGCCCTCACGGCACGGCTGCCCGCCTTCCTCAGGAAGCACAACGGGGAAAAATGCGACTACGAAACGTTTTTGCAGCCGGTCCGGTCCATTCACCTCCATTCGCACCTGCGCTACGAAACCTCCGTCAACGGCTCGGCCCGGACGGCCGGTTTCCTGCTGGGCATGGGCGTGCTCATCCTGGTGATCGCCTGCGTCAACTACGTGAACCTGGCTTCGGCCAAAGCCCTCGAACGGGTGCGGGAGATCGGCGTGCGGAAAGCCATCGGCGCGGGCCGGGCGGCCCTGTTCTGCCAGTTTCTCCTGCAAGCCTTCCTGGCGACGGCCGCCGGGCTGGTGGTGGCCCTGGCCCTCATTGCGCTTTCCATCCCGCTCTACCTGCGCGAAGTGACCGGCGGCGCCATTGACTTTGCGCTGCTGGCCCGGCCGGGGTTCTGGGGCCTGGCGGGTGCCGTGGGCCTGGCCGGGGCGCTGCTCTCGGGCACGTACCCGGCGCTGCTGCTGTCGGCCTACCGGCCCGTGGAAGCCCTGAAGGGCAAAGCCACCGCGGGCCGGGGCGGGCTGGGGCTGCGCCGGGTGCTGGTCACCGGGCAGTTTGCCGCGTCGGTCACGCTGGCCATCCTGACGGGCGTGGTGCTGGGCCAGTTCCGCTTCATGCGGAGCCAGGACCTGGGCATCCACCTGGCGCAGACGCTGGTGGTCAAGACCACCGGCGCGCCCGACTCCACCGGCCGCGGCGGGCTGGCGTACTTCCGGCAGGAAATGCGGCGCCTCCCGGCCGTGCGGGACGTGACTTTCTCCACGGCCGTACCCGGCCAGGAAATCACTACGTCGCGGGGCATGAAGCGGCTCAACGGGATGCCGGAGGGCGACACCAACTTCTTCCTCGTGGGCGTGGACGAACACTTCACCGGCTTCTACGGCCTGGAACTGCTCGCCGGGCGGGCGTTCGCCCCCGGGCACGTCGCCCGCGACCGGCCCCGGTCGGTAGTGGTGAACGAAAAAGCCCTGGAAGTGCTGCAACTCGACGACCCGGCCAAAGTCATTGGTGAAAGGGTAAAGATCTGGCGCAGTCCTGCCGAACTGACCATCGTGGGGGTGCTCAGGAATTTCCACCACAAGTCGCTGCAAAACCCGCACGAGCCGCTGGTGCTCTACCTGGATTCGCTCCAGCGCGGGTACATTTCCCTGCAACTGCGGCCGGGCACCCGGCTGGCAACGGCCCTGCCCGCCGTGGAACGCATGTACCGCGCCGCCTTCCCGGGCAGTCCGTTCGATTATTTCTTCCTCGACGATTATTTTCACCGGCAGTACCGGCAGGAAGAACGCAATGCGGAGGTGTTTACGGCCTTTGCGGCGCTGGCCCTGCTGATTGCCTGCCTGGGGCTGGTGGGCCTGACGGCGGTTGCCATCACGGGCCGCCTCAAGGAGATCGGCGTGCGGAAGGTGCACGGGGCGGGGACGGGCCACGTGGCCGCCCTGCTGCTGCGGGACCTGCTGCGGACGGTGGTGCTGGCCGGCCTGGTGGCCTGGCCCCTCGCCTACCTGTTGTCCACGCGGTGGCTGGCCGGGTACGCGTTCCGGATGCCGCTGGGTTGGGCGTACTTCGTGGTGCCGCTGGCCGGGGTGGCGGCCATTGCCCTGCTGTGCATCCTCTACCAGACGCTCAAAGCGGCCCGCACCCGGCCGGCCGCGTTTTTGCGGGAACAGTAGGGAGTTGGGGGAATGTTCGATGTCCGATGTTCGATGTTGGATGCTGGATGTTCGGGGCGGCGGGGATACGGGGAGGGGTTGGTTGTTGAAGGGGCGGACCACCCCTGTCCCCTCCTTGAAGGCTAATCTTGTAGGGAAAAACAAATGGTAAGCGCCACATGGCGGGAAGGGGTCGCGTCGCGGGAAAGTGTCGCGTCGCGGGTAGTGGTCGCGTCGCGGGAAAGTGTCGCGTCGCGTACTATTTATTTTTCCCTACA
>CADCTQ010000072.1 GCA_902805615.1 uncultured Cytophagales bacterium | reverse complement strand
AGTTCTTGATGTAATGCCACACGCCGTACACGACTTTCCAGAGTTCCCACTTGATCTGCTCGGTGTCGTGCACCGTGTCGAGCCGGCCGCCGTACTCGATCCACCAGAGCTGGCAGCCGTGCTCTCTGGCATTGAAGCGGCGGTACCGGGGAATTTGGGTTATGTCCCGCAGGGCGTAGCTTGGCGGCACGAAGCGCACCGGCTTGCCCGTGTCCTTGGAGTAGAAATACAGCGAATGCCCCAGCAACTCGCCGTACTCGGCCGTCGGCGCAAACCCTTCGCCGAACTCTTCTTTCGACTCGGCGCCCATCCGGAAGGCGGCTCCCGCCCCGAAGGCCACGATGCCGTCGCCGGAAGCGTCGCAGAAAAGCGGGGCCGAAAGTTCGTACATCGTACCATTCTGGCTGCAGAAAGCCCTCACGCCGGCGATGGTTTCCGGGTCGGCCTTTTGCACCTCGAACACGGCCGTATTGAGCAGCAGGGTGATGTTGGGCTCCCCGATTACTTTTTCGAGCAGCACGGTGTCAAAAATGACCGGGTTGCCCTCGGGGTTGCGGTACAGGTTCTCCACCAGGATTTCGTCAATCACGCCGCCCTCGCGGGCCCAGCGGTTGTTGTTGCCCATGTGCGAGGTGGCTCCCAGCACCCACAGGCGCACTTCGCTGGAAGCATTGCCGCCCAGCACCGGCCGGTCCTGCACGAGAATGACGGTAATTCCCGCCCGGGCGGCCGTAATGGCGCAGCACGTGCCGGCCAGTCCGCCGCCTACTACCACCAGGTCGGCCCGGTGGTGCGCCGTCTTGGGCATTCGGCTATCGGTTGCTCTTTCGCGGATCATGGGTCAGATGGATCAATTGGTGAAGAATGGGAAAGCCCGTGGGTTTGTGAATTTCCACGGCCAGGGTTTGGGCAAAGCCGCGCACGGGAATGGTGAGTTCGGCGCTTTGCCCGGGTTGCAGGTCGGGAATGGGCAGGCGCACCGGACCGGCTTTCAACTGGTAGCCGCGGATGGCGTACGACGGAAAATCGTCCCGGGCCGTGATGCGGACGCGGAGCCCGTGCCGGCCGTCGCCGCCGGGCTGCCAGCTTACCTGCTGAAGGGTAACGGGGGCCATCTCCCGCTGGTGCGCGCCGTACAGCGGCCGGGGGTTTCGTTCGGGACCCACGAGCCCCCAGGGGCGGTACCCGTCCGCGTGGGTGCCCGGGTAGCGGCTCTGGTAATCGTTGAAAGACCACCACGCCGCGCCCATCACGTAGGGCATGGTGCGGATGTCAGCCAGGAACTGGGCCAGGTACGCCACCTGTCCCGCTTCGCCCTCCGGGGTGTCGGCGCGGCGGCCGTACTCACTGACCAGAATGGGCTTGTCGGGATACAGTTCGTGGATTTTCTTCAGCACGGCCGCGTGGTTGCCGTAGGTGTTGGTGGAGACGAAATCCACGTACTGGCTGGCCTCGTCGGCGGGGGCTTTGGGCATCGTGTTGAGGCGCATGGAGGCAAAGGTGAACAGGCGGGTGGCGTCCAGGCTCCGGCCGTACGCGATCATGTCTTCCGTCCAGCGTTGCCCGCCGGGCTGTTCGGACAGGTATTCGTTGCCGACGCTGTAGGCAATCACGCTGGGATGGTTCCAGTCGCGTTCGGCCATCTCCCGGAACTGCTCCCGGAATTTGGCCCGGAGGGTATCGTTGTCCATCTGCCGGGGCGTCAGTTGCCAGTTGCCCGCTTCGGTGATGATGAGCATGCCGTTCCGGTCGGCCCAGTCCAGTACGGTCTCGGAGGGCGTGTAGTGCGTGAGGCGGCTCAGTTCCATGCCCGCTTCTTTCATCAGGCGCAGGTCTTTTTCCACCAGCCAGTCGGGCTCCAGCGAACCCAGTTCGGGGTAATCCACCACCCGGTTGCCGCCGGCCGCTCTCAGGGGCTTGCCGTTCAGCAGGAACTGCGCGTTGCGGACTTCCACCTTGCGGATGCCGAAAGGGGTGGTCAGCGTATCGCCGGGCAGGGTGACGCGCAACTGGTAGAGGTTCGGTTCGTCGGGGCTCCACAGCTTTACGTCCCCGGCTTTAAAGACCGTTTCGGCTTCCAGCACCGCCGTCCCTCCGGCCGGAATGCTTACGGCACGTACCTGCCATTTGGCGGAAACGGTTTTTCCGTTCCCCTCCACCCGGAAAGTCAGCTTGGGCGATACCGGTTGGCCGGAGGCGTTCCGGATGCGGGTCTTCAGGCGGAGGCGGGCCGTGCCTTTGGCCAGGTCCGGTTCGGCTTCCACCTTCACGTTATCCAGGTATACCGCCGGCTCCACGGTCAGGTACACGGGCCGGATGAGGCCGCCGTAATTCATCCAGCCGGGGAACTGGCCGCCGGGGGCGTCAGCTTCCCGGTATTCGTCCTTGGCCCCGGGAATGGTCCCGCGCTTCCAGGTATTGTTGTCCACGGAGACGGCCAGGGTATTTTCCCCCTCTTTGAGCAGGTCGGTCACGTCGAAGGAGAAGGGTGTGTAGCCGCCTTCGTGGGTGCCGGCTTGCCGGCCGTTGAGCCAGACGCGGCACGCGTAGTAGGCCGCGTCGAAGTGGAGCAACACCCGTTTGCCGGCCGCCGGCCCCCAGGGAAAGGTGCGGCGGTACCAGACGTTCCCGGTGTAAAACAGGTACCGCTTGTCTACCGAAAAGCAGTGCGGCACCTGCACCTGGTCCCAGCGGGTGACGGGGTAATCACTCCGGTACCAGCCCTCGGGTTCCCCCACGGCGGCCGGGTCGAGGGTGAAATGCCACGCGCCGTGCAGCGGAATGGCGTCCGGCTCCCGGATGGTGTATTGCGCGGCGGCCGGCAGGGCCAGCAACAGGGCCAGCAGCAAAGGAAGTAGCGGCATCAGGAGTTGATTTTAAGGGCGCGTTGAACCGGGGACGTCCGCTGCCGGGCCGCCCGCCAGGGAATGTAGGCCAGCAGCAGGATGACCCCCGCAATGCCCGCCACCAGGCCCGTGCCGGCCGTGGTCAGCCAGCTCAGGATGAACATCAGCCCGGCCGTAAACACCAGGGCAAAGGCGATCACCCGCAGGCCGAAGCGGTTCTGCCGGCGGACTTCCTCCCGCTCTTCCTCGCTTTCCAGGAGTTGCGCCGCCTTTTTCTGCCGCCTTGCCTCCAGGTAACGGGCGTAATCCGGACTGCTTTGCCGCCCCCGCCGGGCCGTCCATCCCTCGTAGGCCGCCAGCATCAGCAGGGGCAACCCCACGCCCAGCATCATTTCCTGGCCCCGGGTGAGCTTGAGGCCGGCCAGCAGCGGCAGCCCGAGCTTGCCCGCCAGGTTGACCCCCAGACCCACGCCCGTGATCCAGAGCGTCGCCCGACCGGTCAGCCGTTTGGAAAAGAGCGCCCAGATGGGCGGCGCCAGCAGCGGCCCGCCGGTAATGGCCCCGATGCTGAGCACGACCTCCACGATGCCCCCGGCCGCGGGCACCACCAGGGCAATGCCGATCATGCCCACGCCGAAGAGCCAGGAGGAAGCCCGGGCTACGTTCATCAGCCGCCGGTCGGAAGCCCCGGGGTCGAGCAATCCTTTGTAAATGTCGTTGGTGAACACGGCCGAAACGACGTTGAGGGTGGTGTTGGCCGAGGCCGAGGTGGAGAAGTACATGCCCGTGAGCATCAGGCCCATCAGGCCGGGCGGCAACACCAGCCGGCACACCATCAGGTAGGCGTTTTCGGTGTCGAGCCCCTGCAAACCAGGATTGATGACCTGGTAGAGCATCGGCGGCAGCATCCAGATCACCGGGCTGACCAGGTAGAGACCGGCAAACAGGAAGGCGACCTTGCGGGCCGACCCGGGACTGTCTACGCTGGTGTACCGCTGCACGAAGGTCCAGTTGCCGCCGATGTAGCAGATGTGATACAGCGCGAATGCCAGCACGAACCCCAGGGTGTATTCGCCGTTGAGGAGTTCGAAAAAACCGTCGGGGGCCTTTTGTGAGAAGGCTTCCAAACCACCGGCAGCTTTGGCCGCCAGGGGCAGAATGATCACGACGGCCGCCGAGAGGATGACGAACTGGAGAATGTCGGTGACCATCACCGCCCACAAGCCGCCCACGGCCGTGTAGGCAATCATGAAAAGCCCCAGCACCACCGTGCTCGCCACCAGCGGAAAGCCCAGCGAGACGCTCACCAATTTCGCCACCGGGTAGAGCACGGAGCCCTTGATGAACAGGGACACGAGCATGAAAATGTAGATGAAGCTCTTCTGCACGGTGCTCCCCAGCCGTTCCTTGACGAACTCGGCGGCCGTGAGGGCGCCGGCGGCCTTCCAGCGCGGCGCCAGGAACAACCCGGTGATCAGCCCGCCCAGGCACATGGTCCACTGGATGGTGATGGCTACCCAGCCGTGCTTGTAGGCAATCGAGCCCCAGGCCACGAACGTTCCCGCCGAAAAGAAGCTCATGAACAGCGACAACCCGCCGATGAACCACGGGACGGCTTCCCCGCCGGCGAAAAAGGATTTGAGGTTTCGTCCCGTCCGGGCAAACAGCAGGCCGATGCCCAGCACGAAGGCCGAAAAGACGAAAATAACGACGGTATCAATGGTGGCGTTCATGCAAAAAAGGGTTCAAAAGCGGATGCGTTCAACAGGACCGGTTTTAATAAATTGAGTTGATAGAATCGGGTTGGATGGGATCGGGGTTGATAGGAGTGGGGTTTGGATAGGATCGGGGTTGATGGGATTGGGGTTTGGATAGGATAGGGGTTTGGATAGGATAGGATCGGGTTGGATAGGATCGGGTTTAAACCCGATCCTATGGATAGTTCTCCGGTTATTCAAAATATACGATTACGACGTTTCAGCAATCTCCGTAGGATCGGGTTTAAACCCGATCCCATCAAACCCGATTCAATTAAACCCGGTCCTCACTCATATTCCACCGACACCACGCCCAGCCCGAACGCCGGCAGTTCAACCTGCCAGTTCCCGGTGGTGGATAAGTCCGTTTGCCGATTCCCCGACGCGTCGAGCAACGCCGCTTTCCGCAGGATTACCCGCCGGCCCGGGAGAATCTTTTCCGGGTCCAGTGCCACCCGCGTGTTTTTGGCCTCGTCGTCGTTGTTGAGCAGCAGCAGAAAAAGCCGTTTGGCTCCCGTGGCCTTTGCCCCCCAGTAATCCACCTGCGCATCGTCCACCCGGGCCAGCCCTTCCGGCAGGTACAACGCCGCCGACTGCCCGAATACCTTCCCCGGCGCGAAGCCATACGTTTGGTGCGGACCCACTTTGGGCGTGATGAAGCCCCGCGGGAAAGTGATTTTTCCGCCCGAACGCAGCGCCACCTCGGAAAGCAGGTAGTCGGTGATCCAGCCGACCTGCCACCAGGCGTGGTGGGGGTAGGGGCCGGCCCCGGCGTTCATGGCCCGCCAGTAGTACGAAGCCACGCCCGTCGGCTGGTGCACGAATGCATCGCGGCCCCAGGCGGCCGCCCTTGCCATGTCCAGGAAGAGCGAATCCCCCGTGATGCCGAACAGCCGCACGAACATCCCGGCGTGGCTGGCCAGCAGGATCGGGCCGTTGATGGCCGCCGACCCGATGCTGCCGCCGTGTTCGAAGCTCAGGCCGGCCTGGCTGATCTCCCAGTCTTCCCGGGCCGTGCCGTTGACGGTTTTCTTTTCCCGCGTCGGAACCGGATGGGTGTAGATGGAGGCCGTGTACATTTGGGCCGTGCGCAACGCCGCGTCCCGGTAGCGGCCCTCGGCCGTCAGGTCGAACAAGTCGAGCAGGGCCTGTACACTCTGGCCGGTGGCAAAGTCGGGCACGAAGCGCAGGTCGCCGCACACGCCCAGGAAGTGCCCCCGGTCCACGGCGTTGGCGACGAACCAGTCGGCTCCCTTCCGGGCCGCATCCAGGTAACGGGCGTCGCCGAGCACCCGGTGGGCCACCAGCAGGCCGTAGAAAGTAGGCCGCAGGTCGGCCAGTTCGGTGAAGCGGGGCTTTTCGGTCTGGCGGTCATAGGCCACTTCCCAGTGCCCGTCGGGGTGCTGCCAGGCGAGCAGCTTTTCGGCCCCCAGGCGCAGCCTTTCTTTCAGCTCGGCATCTTCCGGCCCGAACAGCAGCACGTTGCCCAGGTCGAGCATGGTGTAGTACGTGAGGCCGATGGGTTCCACGTAGGGCCCCCACTCCTCGGTGAACCGGTTGCTCTTAGACAGGTAGTACTGCCCCACGGCGGCGCCCTGGAAAAAGCCCGGCTCCCCCTGCTGCTGCACCAGTTTGAAATTGCGGGCGTAGGGCAGGCGGGTTCGGTCCAGCACGGAGTCGCCCGAAATCCGGGCCAGCATCCACATGGCCCCGTAGTCGGAGTTTTTCATGGCATCTTTGTCCGACCCGACCACGCCGCCCAGGTACGCCTGCGCCCCGATCCGCTGCCCTTTGAACTGCTCGGTCCGCCACAGGGAAGTGGAGTCGTTGGTCACGTACCGGTGCATGGACTGGATGCGGTCGGTGAGGGATTGTTTGGTTTGCTTCAGGGGCAGGAAGTCCCGGAACCGGTACACGTCGTAGATGGCGTGTTTGTAGACGGTGTACCAGTCGGCGGCTTGCAGGGTGTAGCGGAAAGCGAAGGTCCGCGTTTCCCCGGCGTTCAGGTAGGAGCCTTTTTCGCCGAGCACGGGGTGGTAGGCCGTGGGCGTGAGCTGGGCGCGGCGGTTCATCAGCGAGAGGCCCAGGTGCCAGTCGGCGTGGGTGTTGCGGTCTTTTTCCCACGGGTCGCGGCCCGTGCCGGGGTCGGGCACCACGGCCAGGGTGAGGCCGTTGCGGTGGCTGAGCAGCGGCGCGAGGGTGCTGGCCGTCCGTTCCCGGAAAAGGATGGGCCGGTCGGGAATGCCCTGCCCGTAGGCGTAGGCCAGCACGAGGTCGTGCTGCAACGCTTTGCCTTGCAAATGACCGGGAATAGTGCCCCAGGCCAGGTCGCCTTCCGCCAGGGTCGCCAGCGTGGGCGTAGCCACCGAGAAATACCCGGCCTGCCGGGCCGTCAGTTGCAGGGTCACGCGGATGTCGTGGGCGTACGCCGGGTCCAGCGTCCAGGTGGCTTGCAGTTGCGCTTCCTGGGTGGCGTGGGCAAAGGTGACGGCACCGCGGCCCGCCTGCCGGGCCTCGGCCGGGAAGAAGTGCAGGGCCGTCCCGGCGGTGTTCATCGGCACGGGTTTGAGGTTGTCGTGCCAGGTGCCCGTAATGTACTTGTAGATAGGCTCGGGAAAGCTCCGGGCGGGTTCGCCCACGTCCCCGAAGAGGGGCAGCGAATCGGGTTTGGCCGCCGAATACAGGATGGTGTATTCGCCGGAAGGGAGGTCCAGGGCGGTTGCCTTGCCGGCCCCGGCCACGGCGGCCCGGGTGAGGTGGTAGCCCCGGCCTTTTTGCTGCCAGGCCAGTTGCAACGCCCCGTTCGCCAGGGAAAGGGTACGCTGGGCGACGGCCCCCGGCGCCAGCAACAACAGGCCCGCCAGTACGCCCCAAAGAAATCTGCCCGGTGAATCAAATCTGCTCATCTGCGTGAAAAAGCGTTTTTACAATGAAATCCAGTATCGGCCCCTATTGTACCCCGATGGGAATGGCTACATTATAGGAAAGGTCGCCGGCTTGTCCTAACACGGCCACGAACAATACTTTGGGCCGGCCGTGCTCCAGGTAGAGCTGCGGCCGTTCCAGTTTTTTTACCGGCTCTACCGTTCCGTCTTCCCAGCGCAGCGACAGCTTCGAGACCAGCGGCTGCCCGGCGGCTTTCCAGTCCAGGCCGTCGGCCGACTCGAACAGCGCCAGCGAGGTGCCGGCTTTCGTAAAATTTCCCTGCATGTCTTTGACGATGGCGAAATACCGGCCGTCCTGGTGCCACACGAACGGGTCTTCCGCCGGGAACCGGGCGGCGCCGTGCCGCATGCGGCCCCCGAAGGGCTTCGGGCCGTCGGATACGCCCTTGTCCACCATCTCGTATTTCCCGTCGGGGCGGCGCAGTACCGAGGGGTTGCTGGTCATCAGGTGGTCCCAGCGGCCCGGGCTTACGTCAACGACCGGCCGGTCGGACCGCCGCCACGGCCCGGCCGGGTGGTCGGCCACGGCCACGCCGATCCGCTGGTGATTGCGGTGGTTCCACCATTCGCCGTTGCCGTAGTTGCCCATGTAGTAGAGGTAGTACTTGTTGCCGAATGCCATCACGGTGGGGTTGTGCGTAACGTCGCCGTCCCGGTACTTTTTGCCCCGGGGCGGCAGCACTACCCGCCGGAACCGGTAAGGCCCCACCGGGTCACTGGCCGTGGCGTACGCTACCTCGCTGTGGGTAACCCACCCCTCAAAACCTTTTGCCCGGGGCCACCGGCTGAAGAAAAGGTGACAGGTGCCGTCTGGCGTCCGGACCATGCTGCTGCACCAGATGAAGTAATCCGGGTCGGCGAACCTGGCCCGGGCCGGGACCGGCAGCAACTGTTCGTACAAAGCCGGCGCCGGCCCCTGGCCGGGGTAAGCCGTCCGGGCCGGCCGGGCGGCATCGTTGCCGCTGCCGGCCCCCTGCACGACGAGGTACGCCAGCAGCAACCCGTTTCCAAAAGATACTCGTAAGGCCACGTCCTTGGTTGTTTACCCGAATGAAAATTTTGCCCGGCGTTGTACCCCCCCGGGGCTACTGCCACTCGGGGTTCTGCTCAATCTTTTGGTTGGCATTGATTTCATCCTGGGGGATGGGAAAATACCGGTGCCGGGCCTGCGGACTGCGGGCCTTGAACACGTCGTTCACGGCGGCCGGCACGACCGACAGGAACTTGTTGGTGCGGGTCAGGTCGTACCAGCGGTCTCCTTCGGCAAACAGTTCCCAGGCGCGTTCCCGCAGGACGGCCTCCACGAAAGCCCCCGGCCCCAGCCCGGCTGCCAGGTCGGGCAAGCCGGCCCTTCGGCGGACCGAATTCACGTAGCCGTAGGCCAGGGCGGAAGGGCCGTTCAGCCGGGCTTCCGCTTCGGCGGCCACCAGGTATACGTCGGCCAGGCGCAGGATGGGAATGTTGCTGGCGTGCGCGGCGCCGACCGAGTTGGGGTCCTGGAATTTTTTCACCAGGATGCCCCGGGGCGTGATGGGGGTAATGTCCTTTTGCCGGATCACCTGCCCCCGGGCGTTTACGTAGCTGGTATCCAGGAGAAGGAGGCGTTTGTCGGCGGGGTCGAACGAGTCGTAGAACGAGGGGTACATGAAAATCGAGCCGTAGGTTTCCTTGCCGTAGGCGGGGCTGTCGCTGTTGCGCGGCCCGTACAGGCCCATGATCTGCGAGGTGCGGCCGGGATTGGTGCTTTCACTTTCGAACGCCCACAGATTTTCCTGCCGCGCAACGTCTTCCCTGGCGGCGATGTACACGTCCCGCACGTCGTCGAGCAGGGCGTATTTGCCGGAACCGATCACGGCCTGGGCTTTCGCCAGGGCGGTGGCCCAATCCTCGTTGTACAGAGCGGCTTTGGCGTGCAGGGCCAGGGCTACTTCTTTGGCGGGACGGCCTTTCTCCACCGTGGCTGAGTACGAAGGCAGGCCGGCGGCTCCTTCCAGGTCGCTGTAGATTTGCCCGTAGAGTTCGGCCCGGGTGGCTTTGGCGACGATGGCTTCGGCTTCCGAAATGCTGGGCGTGGTCTTGAGCACGGCGTCCCCGAAATTTTTAGCCACCATCCAGTAGAAAAACGCCCGCAGAAACTGAGCTTCGGCCACTACCTGGTCGCGGCGGGCGGCATCCATGCCCACGTCGGGCACCCGGGCAATGACCCAGTTTGCTTTTTCGATGCCCGCGTAACAGGTAGACCAGATGTGCTGGGGCGATTCGTTGACGCGGCCGAAGCTTTTGGCGGCCGTGTAGTTGGGGTCGTAGGAGAACAGCGTGTACGTGTCGCGGCCCACCACCGGGCGCGGATAGACCTGGTCGGCGCTGAAATCGGACACCATCAGCGGGGCCGGGCCCGCGTACAGATCCCCCACCGACCCGTACACGGCCAGCAGGGCCGACTCGGCATCCTGGGCGGTTTTGAAGAACTGGTTGGTGTAAATGGAAGAGTAGGGCGTTTCTTCCAGTGCGCAGGCATTGGCCAGGGTCAGCAGTCCGGCCAGGCAGGTATACAGAACGGGCTTTTTCATGGGAAGCGTACGGATAGATCGTTAGAAAGTGATTTGAACCCCGCCGATGAAAGATTTTGCCACGGGGTACACCCCGTTGTCCACGCCGATGCGGCTGTTCGAATTGCCGAACGTGTTCACTTCGGGGTCGTAGCCGGTGTAGTCGGTGAGGGTGAACAGGTTGTTGGCACTCACGTACACCCGGGCGTTGTAGAGGAACTTGACTTTGGGCAGCGTGTACCCCAGTGAAATGTTCTTGAGCCGGACGAAAGAACCGTCTTCCATGAACCGGTCGGAGATGGGCAGGCGGCCGCCCTGGAACCCGCTGACGTACTCGTTGCTCGGGTTGGTGGGCGACCAGCGGTTGGCTACCCCGGCGTACATGTTGCGCTGCCCCAGCGGGTTTTCGAAGGTGTAGCGGGCCAGGTTGTAAATCTCGTTGCCCTGCACGCCCGAGAGAAAGGCACTGAAGTCAAAATTCTTGTAGCTCAGGTTGGTGGAAAACCCGAAGATAAAGTCGGGGTTGGCGTCGCCGGTGATGGCCTGGTCGGCCGCGGTGATTTGGCCGTTCCCGTCCAGGTCGCGTACTTTGGCGCCGCCGGTCCGGCTGCCCGAGCCGGGCAGGATGGGTTCATCGGCCTGGTAAATGCCTTCGTTGACGAAGGTTTTGAAAATGCCCACGGGTTCGCCCACCCGCAGCACCACGTAATTGTTCACCGTGAATTCCTGCAAGCCGCCTTCCAGGGCCAGCAGCTTGTTGCGGTTGAACGTCAGGTTGCCGTTGACGCTCCACTTGAGGCCGCCGTCCAGGATGCGGGCATCCGCCGACAGCTCCAGGCCGCGGTTCTGCAACCCGGCAAAGTTGCCCGTGATGGTGCCGTAGCCCGACGACTGTGGCAAACTCTTCACGAACAGCAGGTCATTGGTCCTTTTGTCGTAGTAATCCACCACCAGGTTGAGGCGGTTTTGCAGCAGGCCGATGTCCAGGCCCACGTTGGCTTGCAGCGATTTTTCCCAGCGCAGGTCCGCATTGGGAATCCGGGAGGGGCTCAGCCCCTGGCCGTACACGTGGTTGAGGCTGTACCCGCTGCTGGCGCTGACCGTCGCCAGCGACTGGTAAGGACCGATGGCCCCGGCGTTGCCCGTCAGGCCGTAACTGGCCCGCAGCTTCAGGTCGCTGATGAACGGAACGCCCTTCATGAAGCCCTCTTCGCTGACCCGCCAGGCGGCCGACGCCGCGGGGAAAAAACCGTACTTGTTGTTGGCGCCGAACTTGCTGGCCCCGTCGAAGCGGGCCGTGAGGTCCAGCAGGTATTTGCCCCGGAAGCCGTAGTTGATCCGGCCCATGTACGAGTCGAGTTGTTCCTTCGTCCGTTCGGCGAACACGCTGCGGTCCACGCCGAGCTGCACGGCTTCGTTGACGGTTACGTCGTTGGGGAACTTGGCGGCGTAAATGCTGTCGCGGCTCAACTGGTTGCTTTGGGTGGCGAACACCCCCGTGAACTTGAGGGAATGATCCTGCGCAAGGGTAGTGGTGTAGGTGAGAATGCTTTCGTGCAGCAGCGTGGTGTACGTCCGGTTGGCCTTGCCGGCCGTGCCGCCGCCCGAGGCCAGGTCCCGCTGCGACAGGATGGACCGGGGCGAATAGTAGTTGAGCAACCGGTTCTCGAGGTCAATGTTGAAGGAGGCGCGGTACGTCAGCCCCTTTGCAATGGCGGCGTCCACGTACAGGTTGGTGAGGGTGCGCCGGTACGCGGTTTTGTTCATGATGGCGGCCAGTCCCAGCGGGTTAGCCAGTTCGCGGTAGGTGCCCGTGCCCTGTTCACCGAAGGGGAAGAGGCTGCCGTCTTCGCGGTAGGGCACCAGCACCGGGGGCGCGGCCAGGGCCGCCCCCACGATGCTCTGCGTCACGGCCGGGCCGTCAATGCTCTCCGAGCCGGTGGGAATGCGGTCGCTGACCGTGTAGCTGCCCAGGAGGCTGGCGCCGATCTTGAAACGGCTGCTGATCTGGTGGTCCAGGTTGAGGCGCAGCGAGTAGCGGGTGAAGTCCGAATTGATGATCACCCCGTCCTGGTTGAAGTAGTTGGCCGAAAGGGCCAACTGGGTTTTTTCGCTGCCGCCCGTCACCGACAACTGGTGGCTGTGGATCGGGGCGTCGCGCATCACCAGGTCCTGCCAGTCGGTGCCCGGCCCCAGCGACGCCGGGTCCGGGTACTGGTTGTTCTTGTAAATTTCGTTTTCCAGTTCGGCGTACTGGCGGGCGTCGAGCACGTCGAGTTGCCGGGTCACCTGCTGCACGCCGTAGTAGCCGTCGTAGGTGACGCGGGTGGCCCCGGCCTTGCCGCGCTTGGTCGTGATCAGAATTACGCCGTTGGCGCCCCGGGAGCCGTAAATGGCCGTCGCCGACGCATCTTTGAGTACTTCCACCGATTCAATGTCGCCGGGGTTGATGGTCGAAAGCGGGCTGACGTCATTCACCCCGCCACCGTTCGAAATCTGGATGCCGTCAATCACGTACAGTGGTTCGGAGGTTCCGTTGATCGAGTTGGTCCCCCGGATGCGGACGCTGACGTTGCCGCCCGGCGCCGACGAGTTCTGCGTGATCTGCACCCCGGCCGCCCGGGCCTGCAAACCCTGCGCCACGTTCACCACCGGGGTTTGGGTGAGTTCCGCCGCCTTTACGGAGGCAATGGCGCCGGTCGTCTCGGCCCGGCGCTGCGTGCCGTACCCAACCACCACCACTTCGCCCAGCGCCTCGGTGTCGGCCACCAGCGAAACGTCAATCTCCGTGCGGCTGCCCACGGGCAGTTCCTCGGTGACGTAGCCCACGAACGAGAACACCAGGATGGCGTCCGCCCCGGGCACGTTGAGCGAATAGCGGCCCCCGGCATCGGAGATGGTGCCCGTGGTGGTGCCTTTCACCGAAACGTTCACGCCTGGTAAGGGGTCGTTTTTGTCACCCGTTACCCGCCCGCGCACCGTCGGGCCGGGCTGGGCCAGGGCCGCGGCCGTCAGCAGGCACGCAAGCAGTACCGGGAGGCTGGTTTTGGGGATGGACCGGGAGTCGGCGTTTCTCATAGGAAGGAGGTTAGGCAACCCTAATTGCTAAGGATAGTGCCAATTAAAATTCAAGAAGTACCATAAGAAAGCGCTTCGGGCAATAAATTTCGTTGGGAATGTTCCCAGGGTTTGGGAATGTTCCCAAAATGTTCCTTGCGGTTTCCCGGTCCCGGGCGTTGCATTCCCCGAAAAGTTGGCGTACTTAGAAGCTCGGCATTCCTCCCCATGAAGCGGCACCAGACCACCATCATTGACATTGCCCGCGAATTAAACATTTCAAAGTCTACCGTTTCGCGGGCGTTGACCGGGCACCCCAACGTGAAACCGGAAACGCGCAAAGCCGTGCTGGCGCTGGCCGAGAAAGTGGACTACCAGCGCAACATGCTGGCGTTGAGCCTGGTCACCAGCCGGAGCAATACGCTGGGCATCATCGTGCCGGAATTCCTCACGTCGTTTTTCCCGCAGATCGTGATCGGGGCCCAGGAAGTGGCCCGGCAGGCCGGCTACAACGTGATCGTGAGCCAGTCGGACGAATCGTACGAGACGGAGGTGGCCAACGCCCGGGTAATGCTGGCCAACCGGGTGGACGGCGTGCTGGTTTCGCTCACCAAGGAAACCCGCAACTACGATCATTTCAAGGTGTTTCAGCGGAAGGGCATTCCCATTGTCTTTTTCAACCGGGTGTGCGAGGAAATGCAGGTGCCGAAGGTAGTGGTGGATGATTACGAGGGCGCCCTGGGGGCGGTGGAGCACCTGATCGGGCGGGGGAAAAAACGCATTGCCCACCTGGCCGGCCCGGATTCGCTGCTCATCAGCCGCAAGCGGTTGCAGGGGTACAAAGACGCCCTGCGCAAAAACGGGCTGCCCCTGCTCGACGAACTGATTATTCCCTACGACCTGACGGTGGAGAAGGCGAAGATCTACGTGAAGCACCTGCTGGACCTGTCCGAGCCGCCCGATGCGCTCTTTGCCATCAACGATCCTACGGCCATTGAAGCCATCCAGGTAATCAAGGCCAAGGGCCTGCGCATTCCGGAAGACATCGCGGTAGTCGGTTTCAGCAACGATTACGCTTCGGCCCTGATCGAACCCGGCCTCACGACCGTGGCCCAGCCCATGCGGGAGATCGGCAAAGTAGCCGTACAACTGCTGCTCGAACAAATGGAGCGGGAAGTGACGGACTGGAAAGCAATGACCAGAATCCTCAAAACCCAGTTGATCGTCCGGGGCTCCAGCGCCGCAGCGTACCGGTAGGCAGGCGGGAATGCATTCGGTCAGGCCGCCCCGACAGGCTTGGCTTACGATCCATAGGAATCGCTCTTTTAAGGCAGAAGCGGCTGACCGTGTCCGGTACTGCGACAATATACCCGACCCACCCGGCCTTCCGGCAAATGACTCATCAGGACTTGTCAGAAGCAGCAAAAAGGGTAAGTTTTGTACCAGGCACAATCCCTGTCATATAATTCTTTGTATGATTGACACCCGCTACGCGCAATTTCTGCAACAAGTTAAGCAGCAGATCCAGCACTCCCAGGTAAAAGTAGTACTGGCTGCTAGCCAGCAACTGCTGATAAGCTACTGGCAAATTGGCGGACTTATTCTCAAATACCAGCAAGAGGAAGGCTGGGGCGCCAAAGTAATTGACCGGCTGGCTGGAGAGATTCGGCACGCCTTCCCAGGAATGAGTGGTTTTTCTGCCCGTAATCTGGGCTACATGAAGAGGTTTGTGGAAGCCTCTATGCCTTTAATTTTGCAACAGGGTGTTGCAAAATTACCGCTTGATGAAGCAAGTACATCCGATGCAAACTTGCCCGAGCAAAACAAAGACTGGGAAAGCCGCTTTCTGTCTTCTCCCTTAGCTCAGATCAGTTGGTCTCACCACGTCATTCTGCTCGACAAGGTGAAAGAACCCCTGGAGCGTTTGTGGTACATGGAGCAGACCAACCGGTACGGCTGGGGCCGAAACACGTTGCGCCATCAAATTGACCTGAAGCTTTACCACCGGCAGGTAAAGGCCCGTAAGGTCAATAACTTTACCCAAACCCTCCCGCCACCGCAGTCGGATCTGGCCCAGCAGCTACTAAAAGACCCCTATATCTTTGATTTTGTTACTGCTAGTGCCCAGGCGCACGAACGCGATATAGAGAACCAACTGGTAAGCCACGTAACTAAATTTTTGCTCGAATTGGGCCAGGGTTTTGCCTTTGTGGGTAGACAATATCCGCTCAAGGTAGGAGATAGCGAGTTTGCCATTGACTTACTTTTTTACCACATCAGGCTCCGGTGCTACGTAGTGATCGAATTGAAAGCACGGGACTTTGAACCGGGAGATGCCGGACAGATCAACTTCTACGTCAACGTAATAAATGACCATTTGCGAGTAGAAGGGGAAAATCCAACTATTGGCCTTTTGCTTTGTAAAGGCAAGAACGATACACTGGCGAAGTATGCGCTCTCAGGAATAAACAATCCATTGGGAGTGGCCGACTACCAACTCACCAAAGCCGTTCCGGATAATCTCAAATCCCAACTCCCTACAATTGAATCAATCGAACAGGAGTTCGCAGAAGGCACCGGCGATCATGAAGGAGAATAGCCGCTCCACTCTCCATAAAGAAACCTTTGACGCAAAGGTTTTGGGGTAAAGTTCCCTTTAGTCAGTAGATGGGCGACTCTCTTAACCAGGACGGTATTGCGTTAAATGGGTGGTTTATTACCCGGGTCAGGGAATGGGTGATTAAAAACCAGTAAGGGTGGTTACAAATGCGGACTTTTGAAAAAGATAACGTCCGGTGAGCGGCATGCTTTATGTTTACACAACCATCATTTTTCGGCATTCTTGGTCTGCTTTTGTCGCTTTGCTCCTGTGCACAAAATGAAGGCGTAGCGCCAAAGGGCAACCTGTCGGGAGAGGTTGCCTATCAGAATGAGACTTTTCCAATAATAGGCGGGCTCATCGCCGAGAAATCGGAGCAGCAGAACTTGTTTGCTTTCAAACTTACCGAGCGTCCGATTGATACTACCCGCTATGATACGCTCACCCACTACGTATCAGGTACCGAGCGGATCAACGTGCTGTTCACTTTGGTAGCTACAGATCAAATTCGATTGAAAGAAGGAACGTACCAGGTGACTGAAAAGGAAATCACTGATCCTGCCCTTCCGGGGGGATTGTGGGCGCACCGCGTCAGAGTCGTCAGGAGCAACGGCTTCACCGGTACATCTACGACAGGTACCTTTACGATCGTAAACAGCGGGAACATCACCTTAAAGGGGACTTATCCTGACTATACCATTGACCTGAACTTGAAGACCGTTGCCGGAGAAACGGCGGCAGGCCAGGTAAGGGGTCGCTTCATTACCAAAGACACCTGGCGGAAGGCCCAATAGCAGCGCCACAGACCGGGCTTCCGGTACGGTGATAACCCAACATCCGCTCATCCGAATCAGCACCCATAGCGATAGCACCATGCCAACCAACGCTTCCCTGTTCCTGTTGCTCATTACCCTGTTTTCTTTGGCCGCCTGTCAGCAGGAAGATACTGATCCCAATGGGAAAGTCCCTGCCGTTGCTACCTTTGAGCGGACCCTTTCCCTGCAACGGCGCAGTTATGCCACCGACGTGGTGGAACTGCCCGATAGTAGCTTTCTGCTCACCGGCTATACCCGAACCGCCACCGGAACCGACCAACTGCTGCTGTTAAAAATCAACCCGCAGGGGGACACGCTGTGGTCCAGGCACTACTTCTTCAACAACCGCAGCAATATCGGCACTTCCATGATTGCGACCCAGGACGGGGGCTGCGTAATTGCTTTTACGACCGAGGACTATGCGTGGAGTTACCCTAAAATGGCACTGGCCAAGGTAGACGCCCAGGGAAGCGTTTTGTGGCAAAAAGAATTGGGGCCCAGCAATGAAGGGCTTTACGGAGCCGGCAACCTGGTGGAAACAACCACCGGAGACTACCTGGTAATCGCCAATCCCTACGAAGGATCGCAAACTGACTATACCCTCCACAAAGTAAACAAGGCGGGTGTGCTGGTATGGTCAAGGCAGTATCCGGGGGTGTATGCCGGGGACATCCAACCCACCAAGGACAACCATTTCGTGATCACCGGCACCAGGCTGAACCGGAACAGCGATGTGTTCCTGACCAAGATCAACAGCCAGGGAAGCATCCTGTGGGACAAAGTGTTGGGGGACGACAAGATCAATCACGCGCACGCCGTGGTACAAACGCCTGATGGCGGCTTTGCGATTACGGGCCATACCCAGGCAACCAATCTGGGCAGACAAGTCATGTTGCTAAAAACCAACGAAGCCGGGGACCAGCAATTTTTAAAGCATTTTGGGGGGCAAATGGACGACGTAGGGTTGTGCATTGAGGTTACTCAATCCAACCAGATGATGATTGGCGGCTATGCCAATACCTCCGACTTGATCGGGGAATTGCTGGCGATCAGGGTTTCTCTGGCGGGAGAGGAGTTAAGTCGTGCGCAAAGCGCCGGTACGACCGGGAGGTATTTTTCCCTGGTAAACACCAGCGACCAGGGAATCCTTTTCTGCGGCCACCAGCAGAATGCCCTTCTCATGAAAAAAACAAGACTTGACTTGACTGCTCAGTAGTTCACCATTGCACCATGCTACGGAAAACGGCCGCGTTTTTCGTACGCTTCCACCATCCGTACCGGGGCACGCATCCCCTGCCTGGTCCCTTTAGCCGCCGGGAGCAACAGCCGAAAACAACCAAACTCCCCTGGTAAAACCTTGGCAACCGGGGAACATCTTCGTAGATTTATATTTATGAAAGATACGAACTATGACCTGATCGTAGTCGGTTCAAGCTTCGCCTCCACCTTCTTCCTCAAAAAATACCTGGGCAAGGCCCCGGCTTCGGCCAGGGTGCTGGTGCTGGAAAGGGGACACCTGTACCCGCACCCCGAACGCGTAAAGGAAATGCGGGGCGAACAAACCCCGTACGCCGCCCTCAACCCGAACTACACCGACACGTTCGTCAACAAAAGCGCCGGCGACAAGGCCTGGCGGTTTTCGATCGGCTTTGGCGGCAGTTCCAACTGCTGGGTAGGCTGTACGCCGCGGTTTTTGCCCAACGACTTCCGCATGAAGCAACGCTACGGCATTGCCCAGGACTGGCCGGTGGGCTACGACACGCTGGACCCCTACTATGACGAGGCCGAAACGATCATGTCCATCTCGGGCCCCGACGATACGCCGTTCCCGCGCAAGGGCGCCTACCCGCAACCGCCCCACCTGTTTACCTCGGTAGACAAGCTCCTCCACCAGAAGTACGGCAACTTGTACATCAACCAGCCCACGGCCCGGGCCCGCACCCCGGTGGGCAGCCGCAACATGTGCTGCGTGAGTTCCACCTGCACCCTCTGCCCGGTAAACGCCAAGTTCACCATTGAAAACGCGGGCATGGGCGTCTACGAAGACCCGCGGGTGGAACTGCGCTACGGAGCCCAGGTCCACCACCTCACGCTGGCCGGGAACCAGGCCCGGCAGGTACATTTCGTGCAGGACGGCAAGGAGCACCAGGCCACCGCCGATGCCTTCGCGCTGGGCGCCAACGCCATTTTCAACGCCCACATCCTGCTCAACTCGGGCGACGCCAACCCGCACACGGGCAAGGGCATCGGCGAGCAGATCGGCATGCAGGTAAGCGTGTACCTGGACAAGCTGGCCTGCGTGGGGGGCAGTACCTACGTGCCGGCCAACGGCTACATGCTCTACGACGGCGACCACCGCCGCGACCACGCCGCCTGCCTGATCGAGTCGAGCAACGCGCCCTTCGTGCGCATGGAGCGCGGCAAGTGGCGCGACATGGCCATCTTCCGGATGGTGTTCGAGGAGTTGCCCCACGCCCACAACTACGTGGCCCCCTCCGCCGACCGGACGAAGCCCGAAGTGCACTTCCAGGGCCCCTCGGCGTACGTGCAGAAAGGCATTGCCAACATGAAGCAAAAGTTGCCGGGGCTCTTTTCGTGCCTGCCGGTGGAGAAGATCGAGTTCAGCGACCCGTTGCCGACCGAGTCGCACATCCTGGGCACCACCCGCATGAGCAGCGATCCCAAGGCCGGCGTGGTGGACAAACACCTCATCCACCACCAGTACCGCAACCTGTTCGTGCTGGGCAGCGGCAGCTTTACCACCTATACGCCCGCCAACCCCACGCTCACGCTGTCGGCCCTCTCGCTGTACGCCGCTGACCAGGCATTTTAGAGACATTGGTCATTGGACATCAGGCGGCCTTGCCATCCAAACCCGTCAATCCGCTTCCCATCCAATGTCCAGTGACCAATCAACCAATGACTACTGACCAATGACCAATGCGTAGAAGAAACTTTCTCAAACTAGCCGGGGCAGGCACGGCCGCCGCGGTTGCCCTGCCCGCCGTCTGGTACAAGGCTACTTCCCTGCACGAGGCCGCCGCCGGCATCATCACCCGTGAACTGGATTACCTGAAGCTGGACCCTAAGGGCGTGGCGCGGTTCGTGGAGGACTACCTGAAGGACCCCTGGAGCCGGTTCACCGCGACCCAGGTAAAGCCGTACTACTTCCTGCGCACGGGCGACGACAAGTCGAATGTCGCCGACATGACGAGCAAGTACCTGCTTTCTTCCGACTTTTTCATGAACAATATGGATGAGGCCAAAACGGTGCAGTACCTCGGGTTGTACAACCCGTACCGGAGCCCCTGCGCCAACCCGTTCTCCTCCCTGCATTACCCCGACGTGGTTTCTTAACCCACGCACCTGATGGCAGTGGTGAAGCAGCGACTGATGGAGTGGGGTGATGGCGTACAATGAAAAGCCGGATGACGGGTTCATCGTAAAAGTCAGATCTGGAAAAAAGCGTCTGGGCGGACATGCCGCGTAGGTGCTTAGCGTCCTTCCTTTTGGATACGCAGTGTACATAAATACGCAGTAAGCGGGCCCCCTTACGCGCTGGTATCGTTACGCGTTAGTATCGTTGTTTCGGCACCGGTGGTATCGCGGCGCGTGGGCCCGGCCCAATGGCGAGGGGCGGGTTGCCTGGCGGGGGGAAGCATCATTGGGCCTAGACCTTTTTGGTTCTTTTTGGGGCAATGCCA
>CADCTQ010000071.1 GCA_902805615.1 uncultured Cytophagales bacterium | reverse complement strand
CCGACCCTACTCGCTGCGGAGTGACTTTGCCGGATTCATCAATGCCGCCTTAATGCTCTGGAAACTAACCGTCAGCAGGGCGACGCCAATGGTAAGCACGCCTGCCAGCACAAATACCCACCACTGCATGGGGACGGAGTAGGCAAAGTTGTCAAGCCAGCTGGTCATCAGGTACCAGGCCGGGCCAATGGCCAGCACCAGGGCGATGACCACGAGGAAGACAAACTCCCGGGAGATGAGACCGAAAATACTGACCAGCGATGCTCCCAGGACTTTGCGTACCCCAATCTCCTTGGTGCGGCGCTCAACGGTAAAGGAAGCCAGGCCGAACAAACCCAGGCAGGAAATGAAGATGGCCAGCAGGGAAAAGCAGTTGGCCAGCGTACCGATCTGCATCTCGCTGCGGTACATCTTATCGTATTCGGCATCGGCGAACTGGTAATTGAAGGGATGGCCCGGCAACAACGATTTGTAGGCAGACTCCATGCTGGCCAGGGTGTTGGGTACCTGGCGGCCGTCGATGCGGACCAGGAACAGAAACGTATTCTCCGGGCGGCATACGATCAGCGTAGGTTCGATGGGGGAGTGAACGGATGTCAGGTTGAAGTCCCTGACAATGCCAATGATGTTCCCTTTGCGGCCATCGAACGTAATTTCGTGACCCAGGGGCTGCTTCAGGTTCATGAGCCGGGCGGCTTCTTCGTTGATGATCACGTTCACCGAATCCCGGCCGAACGAACGCGAAAAGTTCCGGCCGGCGCTCAGTTGCAGTCCCATGGTCGGCAGCAGGTCATAATCGCCCACCACAATGGAGCACAGGACCTTTTTGTCGGCCGGCTTGCCGGGCCATTCGGGGAAATCCCGCCAATTCGGTCCCCGGAAGTTGGTGTTGGCCGCCGTGATGGCCTGTACCCCCGGCACGGCCTCCAGGGTGCGGCGGGCCTGCTCGTAGTGTTGACTGTTCAGGCCTTTGGTGTCAACGATGATCAGGTTTTCTTTCTGGTAGCCAAGGTTTTTGTTGCGGATGAAGTCAATCTGCTGGTAGACGACGATGGTACCTACCATCAGCAGGATGGACACCGTAAACTGCACCACCACCAGCGACTGCCGCAGCCATACGGCTCCGCCGGCCGTGCGGTCCGGCAAGCCCTTGAGCACTTTGACCGGCTGAAAGGCCGACAGGACAAAGGCCGGGTAGATGCCGGCCAGCAGGCTGGTGAGCAAAAGAATGCCGGCGTAAGCGGCAAGGTAGCGCGGATTGGCATACTCCACCACGATGTGCTTGTTCAACAACTGGTTGAAGAACGGCAACATGATGAACAAGAGCCCCAGAGCCAGCAGGCCGGCGATAAACGTCAGCAGCAGGGATTCGCCCAGGAACTGGCCGACGAGTGACCGCCGGTCGGCCCCGATGGCCTTGCGAACGCCTACCTCTTTGGCCCGCTGGCTGGCCCGGGCCGTGGAGAGGTTCATGAAATTGATGCAGGCGATCAACAGCACGAACGAGGCTACAATGCTGAACAGGCGCACGTAGACAATGCGTCCGCCCCCGCCGTACTGACCGTCTTGCCAGTCCCAGCGCAGGTACCAGTCCCGCATGGGCGATACTACGTAGCCCCGGTCTTTGATCTCCGGCTGGTGTTTACGCAAGCGGGCTTTCAGGTGCGCGTTGACCCCGGCGACGGCGGAGGGCGAACGGGCCTGGCGTTCGTCCAGCATGAGGAAGCCCTGCATGTTATTATTTTCCCAGTTATCGTCGCCCGCCAGGGGCTCCTCGAAGGGCATCAGGTAATCAAACCATAAGGTAGAGTTGGACGGTACGTCGGCCAGTATTCCCACCACGGTTACATCCGTTTTCTGGTCAATGCGCATGATTTTGCCCAGCGGCTCCTCGTCTTTGAAGTATTTGTCGGCCAGTTTCTGCGTGATCAGGATGGTGTTGGGCACGGTGAGGGCGGTGGCGGCATCCCCCATGACCAGTGGAAAACTAAATATCTTCAAAAAGTCGGGATCGGCCTGGTGGCCGTATTCCCCAATGGTTTTGCCCTTGTAAGAAAAAAGGATTGTCTGGCCGAAAGAAAAGCGGGTAGCCGCCGCCACACCCGGTACTTCACTTTTAGCCACGTTGACGATCGTGGTGGTCACGGATTCGTACGTGGCAATTTTGTCTTCGGAGACCGCCAGGTTCAGTACGAGCCGGTAGATGCGGTCGTGGTTGGCGTGAAACCGGTCAACGCTCACCTCATCCTTGACCCACAATAAAATGAGCATGGTCGTGGTTAAGCCCACTGCCAGCCCAGCAATGTTAAGGCCGCTGTAGGCCCGGTGTTTGAGCAAGGCGCGCCGGGCAACCGTGAAATAATTCCGTATCATATCAATGTGGGTTGGGTTTGGATACTGCTTGGGTACTGGTCTGGCAAAGAAGGGCGTTAAACAGTGCAGCACGGCCCGGACGTACTCCCGCCGGGCCCGGGCGGCTCCTGCCTGCGCCACCCGTTTGGCAAATGCTTCGTGTAAATCTCCTTGCACGTATTCCAGCAGGTGAGGCGCCACGAACCATTCCAGGAGACGATCGGCCCAGCGGGGCGGCCGGGCGTCGCCGGGCGGGCGTACCGGCTTGTCGGGGTTGCTTGCCATAGGGTTTAACCGGTAATGTTCCACAGGCCCAGTAACTGTAACTTGCCCTCCGGGATGGACTGCCAGAGCCGGGTGCGCATCTGTTGAATCTCCAGCAGTACCCTGCCGCCCGCAGCAGTCAGGGCAAACAAACGCTTCCGCCGGCCACCCCGCTCCGCGGTTGCGCCGCCTACCTGGGAAGAGAGAAAGCCTTTTTCTTCCAGCCGGTAGAGCGTGGTGTGCACGGCACTGACCGTGAAGCTGCGACCGGTCTCGGCTTGCAACTGCTCACAAACCGGTACCCCGTACGTATCTTCGGGGCTGGCCGCTACCACCAGCAATACAAGCTCTTCGAGCTCCCCCAGTATCGTTTTTTTCATGAATCTGATTAGATACAATATTTTAAATCAAATACGGTGCCAGTGACCCAAAAAGGCTTTGGCGGCCCACTGGCCCCTTTGCAGCGTGGTCAACGTGTTCGGAATGGGACAAGTGTTGTCCGCCAGGGGACAAAAAAGGGAGACGGGAACGGACGGAGACCGCAGGAAAAGGAGTGAGAAGCGAGGAGAAGGAGCTGAACCGCAAGGATCGCAAAGAGAAGGCGCAAGGGGCGCAAAGAAATACGCGTACTCTCCGTCTGCGCCGAAAGCCTGTTAATCCTTTAATCCTGTGAATCCTGATCCTCCTTCCCCGTGCCCCCTATTCTTTGCCCAGCGCAGCCGGCAGGATGTACTCTTGCATCATTTTATCCACCTGGGCGTGGCCGTAAGGGGTGTTATAGGCCGTGGCCGTGATCACGACGACCAGGGGCTGGTCCTTGAAGATGAAGATTTTGTTGCCGCCGTTCCCGGAGCAGTAGTACGTTTCGTACGCCCGGCCGTCCACCTGGTAGGTCCGGTTCCAGAACAGGTAGCCGTAGTACTCGTTTTCCCGGCCCGGGATGGCCTCGTGGCGGGTAAAGGTTTTGTCCACCCAACCCTTCGGAACCAGTTGCCTGCCGTTCCATTTGCCCCCGTTCTGGTACAGCTGGCCGTATTTGGCCAAGTCCAGCGCATTCAGGCGGATGCCCCCGGCAGTGCTGGCTACCTTCCGGGGGGTGTACTGCCACTTGTACTGCGTGATTCCCAGAGGCTTGAAGAGCTTCCGGTCGGTGTATTGCTCCAGCCCGCCGGGCACGCGCTGGTGCAGAATGTCGCCCAGCAGCACGACCCCGGCCGTAAAGTAGTGCCATTCCCCCGCCGGCCGGAGCGAATCCACGGGCAGGTCCAGCGCAAACTTCACCCAGTCGGCCGTGGGATACATCTTCTCCTCGTTGCCGGCCGACTCCCGCTTGTCGTCGTTGCCCTCGAAGACGGCACTCATCGTGAGCAGGTCCCGGAGGGTGCTGTTGTCCTTGGCGGGGGAGTAGTTGGCGAATTGCTTCAGGTTGTAGAACTCCTTCAGCGGCTGCGCTTCGCTTTTGAGAAAACCTTCCCCGATGGCAATGCCGGCCGCCGTGGAGGCAAACGACTTGCCCACCGAACGCACGTCGTGCAGGGTGCTGCGGTCGGCACCATTGAAGTATTCTTCGATCAACAGCTTGCCGTTTTTAAGGACGACCACGCTGGTGATGTCCTTGAAAACGTACGCATCCGTTTTGCCCTTCAGCGTCTTGATCCGGTTCACGTCGAATTTGTCGCGGGAAACGGCCAGGCCCCCGTAGGGCTGCGGGGTGTGCAACTGCACGGTGTCCGGGTCAATGGCGGGGTCCAGCCGGACGTCCATTGCCAACTGGCCCTCGGCAATGACCTTGCCGAAGATGCGCAGGGGCAGTTGGAGGAAGGGGCGTATTTCCATTTTAAAGACGTGCTTGCCTTCGGTGAGGGCCTGCTGTCCGCCATTCATGAGAAAAATGTTCCAGATGGACTCACCCCACGTGCGCTGCCGGGGCCGGGCGATCAGGGGCTTCCGGACGATTGTCTCGGTATGCATGGTTGCCGCTTCAACATTGCCGGGCGGCATGTTTACGACGTTGACCAGTTGGTCATCCACGTAAAAAGAGAACTGGTAGCTGCCGAGGGTATCCAGGGCCGCCGCCGTCCGTTCGGGGGCCAGTTCGCGCAGGTGTTCCGACAGCGGCTTGCCCATGAAAGCCGTCATGAACAACTGGCTTCTGGGCGTCAACGCGTAGGTGGTCAGGAAGTCCGATGCCTGGTACTTTTCGGGCGGAATGTTGGTGGCGGCAAAGGTAATGCGGCCGGTATGAGCCGTCCGGGCGGGGTCCCCGGGTTGCGCGGGACCAACCTGCCGAGCCGGCAGGGGAAGCGGGCCACTCATCAGCAAAACGGCGGCCAGCAGCAGACGGTACATATCCATGGGATCATTGGGTTGAGGGGTTGCGTAAACGTACCGTTCCTTTGTATGCGAAGATGCTTTGCTGCCGGTGAACAATTGCGTAGCGATGGGTTGCAAAGACTCGGGGCCGGGTC
>CADCTQ010000070.1 GCA_902805615.1 uncultured Cytophagales bacterium | reverse complement strand
ATCTCCACCCAGCACATTACCACCCACCACAACCCACCCATCACATTACCACCCATCACTCACCCTAACTGCCTCAAATACGCCAATCACATACTCAGTGTCTCACTAACGGCTTTGGAAGAAGTTTTGAAAAAGCCCAAAAAAAATAAATATCGTAGCTTTGCGGCCTCAAATGCTTCCCGCAATGACCGAAACTGCCGAACTGAAAACGATCCCCCTCCACGACGTGCACGTGCGACTGGGCGGCAAAATGGTGCCCTTCGCCGGCTACATCATGCCCGTCCGCTATTCCTCCGACATTGAAGAACACCAGACGGTGCGCACCGGCGTCGGCGTGTTCGACGTTTCGCACATGGGCGAGTTCCGGATCTCCGGCCCCGGCGCCCTCGACCTCATCCAGCGGGTGACTTCCAACGACGCCTCCAAGCTCACCGTCGGCAAAGCGCAGTACGCCTACCTGCCCAACGGCGCGGGCGGCGTGGTGGACGACCTGCTCGTGTACCGCCTCGGCGAAGACGACTACATGCTGGTGGTCAACGCCTCCAACATCGGAAAGGACTGGGACTGGATCGCCTCGCACAACCGCAGCGGCGTACGCATGGAAAACATCTCCGACGACCTGTGCCTGTTTGCCGTGCAGGGCCCCAAGGCCATTGACACCCTCCAGGCGCTGACGGACGTGAACCTGTCCGCCCTCCAGTATTACAGCTTCGACCAGGCCGACCTTGCCGGCGTGCCGCGGGTGATCATCTCGGCCACGGGCTACACCGGGGCGGGCGGCTTTGAAATCTACGTACCCACCGAACAGGCCGAAGAAGTCTGGCACCGGATCTTCGAAGCCGGCAAACCCTTCAACATCAAGCCCATCGGCCTCGGCGCCCGGGATACGCTGCGCCTGGAAATGGGCTACTGCCTCTACGGCAACGACATTGACGACACCACCTCGCCGCTGGAAGCCGGCCTGGGCTGGGTCACCAAGTTCACCAAGGATTTCGTGAACTCGGGCAACCTGAAGGCGGAGAAGGAAGCCGGGGTGAAGCGGAAGCTGGTCGGCTTCACGATGGAAGAGCGGGGCATTCCCCGCAGCCACTACGACATCCAGGACGAGGCCGGCAACAAGATCGGGGAAGTCACTTCCGGCACGCAGTCCCCGACGCTGGGCGTAGGCATCGGCCTGGGCTACGTGCAGGCGGAATTTGCCGCGCCGGGCACGAACGTATTCATCAACGTCCGCAACAAGTCCCTGAAGGCGAAAGTGGTTAAATTACCCTTTGTAAGTAAAGGCGCATGAAAAACATTGACGTTTGCCCCACCCCCGAGCTGTTGCACCTCTACAAGCTGGAGGGAAAGATTGCGGTGGTGGTGGATATTTTCCGGGCCACTTCCTGCATGACCACGGCGTTTGCCCACGGCGTCGCCAAGATCATCCCGGTGGCCCAGCTCGACGAATGCCGCGCGTTGCAAAGGCAGGGTTTCATTGCCGCCGCCGAACGCGACGCCCGCAAGGCCGAAGGGTTTGACCTCGACAATTCGCCCTTCAGCTACATGCACCCGGACCTGCGCGACCAAACCATCGCCATGACGACCACCAACGGCACGCTGGCCATCACCCGTTCCACGGCTGCCGACCAGGTGGTGGTGGGTTCGTTCCTCAACAAGCGGTCGGTGGTGGACCACCTGCGGGCCATGCCCAACGACGTGGTGATCGTGTGCGCCGGCTGGAAGGGCAAGGTCAACCTCGAAGACATGCTTTTTGCCGGCGCCGTGGTGTGCGCCCTCCGGAACGAATTCGCCGTGGAAGACGACTCGGCCCTCTCGGCCCTGATGATCTACGAGGCGGCCAAGTTCAACATGATCAAGTTCATTGCGGGCTCTTCGCACGTGCGGCGCCTGCACGGCCTGGGCCTGGCCAGGGACATTGAGTTTTGCCTGCGCGAAGACCTCTACGACGTACTGCCCATTCTCGACGGCGACGCCCTGGTCCGCCATCCGCACCCCGGCAGAGCCTGAGGGAAGTTCGGGAAGTGGGGAGTGAGGGAGTTTGAGAGTCAGCGCATCGCCGAGAATCACGGATACGTGCGGGTACGTTTAACTCCCCAACTCCTCAATTCCCTAACTCTTTAACTTCTCATTGTCGCGGTGGCGGGTGGCGTCGCGGCTCGTTTTTTTGTCGAGGTTTTTTTGCAGGGCGTCGGTCAGGTCCACGCCGGTCTGGTTGGCCAGGCAGATCACCACAAACAGCACGTCGGCCAGTTCGTCGCCCAGGTTTTTGCCCTGGTCCGACGGTTTAAAGGATTGTTCCCCGTACTGCCGGGCAATGATCCGGGCCACTTCGCCCACCTCTTCGGTAAGCATGGCCATGTTGGTCAGTTCGTTAAAGTAACGCACCCCGGTGGTCTTGATCCAATCGTCCACCAGTTGCTGGGCTTCGGCTATCGTCATGGTCTGAAGTGTCTGAACCTTGATTTGCTTGATGAAATGATGAACATGATTGTCGGCACCATGATGTACAAGATTAAGGGATTATCGTGAAAGTCTGATGGTCTGAACCTTGATTGGCTTGATGGAATGATGAACGTGATTGCGATAGCGGCGATCCATATCATTTCATCAAGCACATCAAGCAAATCATGGTTCAGACCATCATGGCTGTCATTTCATCAGGCAAATCAAGGTTCAGACGCTTATGGTTCAGACTACCGGAACGGCACGACGTCCGGGGCGGAGATGCCAAAGTCGGGGAGGCGGGTACGGGGAAAGCCCGAGAAGTCGGTGCGGAGCACGCGGCTGTTGCCGGGAATGTTGGGGTAGATGCCCAGCCGGAACTGGAACGTGTTGAACGCCAGGTTTTCGTTGCGCACCCGCAGCCCGATCCCGTACCCCTGGTACAGGGTCCCGTCGAGTATTTTCACGTCGCTGGGCGTGATGATGCCCAGGTCGGCGTACGCGAAGGTAGCCAGTTGGAAGCCCAGGATGGTGATGGGCGTGAACACGACCGTTTCCAGGTTGAGCACCAGCCCTTTGGAACCCCGCAGGGCGGCGCTGCCGATGCCCCGGATGCCGTTCCGCCCGCTGATGTCAATGAACTCCCGGTCGAAGCGGCCGATGCCGTGGACAAAGCGCAGGTCCAGGAACTGGCGGATGTGGGTGGTCTGGAAAGTAAGCAGGCGGCTGAAATAGTTGAGTTCGACCCGGACCACCCCCTGTTCCCAGTCGCCGGCCCGCACGAAGCTGCCCGCCTCCACCGTCGCCAGCAGGTATCCGAACCCTTTGTAGTACCGGCCCCGCGACAATTTGCTGCCCAGGTAATAGCCGCGTTTGAACTCGCCGCGGTCCACGCCGCCCGTGATCGAAAACAAACTGCCGTAGGGAATGTCCTCGGTGCGGCCGAAGCCGAACACCTGCACGTCGCGCAGGTAGTTGCGGTTGGAGATGCCGATGCTGAAAAAGTTCTGCTCGCGGTCTTCGAGAATCTGGTTGGTGTCGGCCGTGACCAGCGGCCGGTCGAAGAAGTCGTAGCTGCTGGCGCGCAGGGCCGTCACCAGGCGGGCCCGTTCCCGGAACCGTTCGCTCCCCACGTTGAGCCGGAAGGCGCGGCCCAGCCAGGCGTCCACGAGTTTGTAGTTGTAGCGGTAGAGCACGTTGCCGCTGTCGGGTTCGAGCGGGTAGGTCTGCATGAGCTGCCGGTTGCGGCTCACCTCCAGCCCGCCCGCGTACTTGATGTCGGGCGAAAGGAATTCGCGGCGCAGCAGCAGGCCTTCCCGCTGGTGGTTCCATTCGTGGATGAAGTCCAGTTGCCCCGTGATGAACGTGTTGCCGATGTAAGGTACCCGGTAGAGGCCCCGGAAGCCCCAGCCAACGGGACTTTCCGTGAACGGGTTGGTCTGCGACCGGTAAGTGGTGCGGGTCCGGACCTCGTGCCCGAGGCCGAAGAAGTTGCTTTCGTTGAGGTCCACCGTGGCCGACCGCGTATTGCCGCTGGCCCCGCCGGAGACCGAAAGCACGTCCTGCGTGACCACCAGGATGTCCACCGTGTCGCGGTCGCCCGGACGGGGCAGCACGTAGATGCGGGCGTCGAGCAGGTTGGGGGTTTCGCGGAGGATGCGTTCGTTGTCACTGATTTCCAACGAACTCAGCCGGTCGCCCTTCTTGAAGAGGAGGCCCTTGCGGATCACGTACTTCTTGGTGGTGGCGTGCAGCGAGTTGGCCGTTCGTTCCACCCAGTTGGCGGGCGGGCGGAGCGTATCGTTCACCCGGGGCCCGAACGGGTCGAGGCGGGTGTAGCGGATGTCGCCGATGAACCGGCCGTTGTAGCGCTGGTACGGGTCGGCGGGGCGTTCGAGGGTGCGCGTGACGGGCTTGCGGTACGGCTCGCGGAACAGCGCGTCGTAGAGCCGCTTGGTGAGCTTGTGCTTGTAGAGCCGCTTTTTCAGTTTCTGGTAAAAAATGGCCGTGGAATCCTCCCGGTCCTCGCCAATCTGGTCCAACCGTTTCTCATCCCGCTCCACGATCTGCTTCGACAACGTGTCCAGGTTATTGGACGACGTATCCTTTGTCTGGGCGAATGCCCCCGAAATGGCACCCAACCAGCAAAGGCAGATCCACCACAGGGTAGTTTTCCCCAACCGCCTACTCGTAATCCCCATTGCAATATTTGCGCTCAACGCACTTTACGTATATTTACCGCTTGGGGCTGTCACGCGTACTTTAAAGGCGCCCAAACGAGCAAATTTAGCATTTAATCCAGAATAATTTTAGCATCTCCCATATAAACCCTTATTACTGTGGAAGTCGCACAAATCCAGAAACAGCTCGAAGCCTACCGGGAGCGGGGGCTCAAGCTATTTTCCACCTCCTCGTTTCAAACCCACAGCGTGGTACTGCTGCACATTCTGAGCCAAACCGACCGGTCCATCCCGGTTTATTTCATCAACACCGGCTACCACTTCCCCGAAACGGTGGCCTACCGCGACCGGATCGTGGACCTGCTCGGGCTCAACCTCAAGGACATTTACTCCGACGTGCCGCGCAACATGCAGAAGGACGCCGCCGGCCGCCTGTTTTTCGCCTCCGACCCCGATTTCTGCTTTCC
>CADCTQ010000069.1 GCA_902805615.1 uncultured Cytophagales bacterium | reverse complement strand
GCCCTCGTAGGTGGTGCCGTACGGGATGAGTTTGGCGCGGCCGGCGGAGGCGGCCGCGGCGTGTTCGACGTAGCGGATGATCTTGTCGTGCGGGGTGAACTGTTCGCCCAGGGGGTAACCGAGAAACTGGGACGGGGTTTGGAGGGTAGTGGTATTCTGCGCCAGGGCGGGCAGCGTAAGCAGGAGCAGCAGCAGGCGTAAACCGGTTTTTCTCATAAAGGCGGTAAGGAGGTTCTGGAGGGTTTTGACCTTCCAAAATGCTCAATAAAATCGGCTTCCCCAAATGGACAGGTGCGCGTGCCGCTGCTGGGAGGAGAGGGGATTGGGGCGATGCTCGATTCAAAAACGATGTTCGATGCCCGATGTTCGGGGTGGCGAGGATACGGGAAGGAGTTGGTTGTTGGAAGGGCGGACCGCCCCCGGCCCCTCCTTGCAAAAAGGAGGGGAGCCGTACCCATGCGCCGCACCGATCGAAAAAGCAGGCCGTGACGTGCATTTCTCCTTGCCACGCAGCCGACCGTTACAGTTCCCCTCCTTCAAGGCTACAATTAGGACACATTTTTGGAACCTGCTCCAAAGACCATCCCGAGCCGTCAGTGGGACACTGACGGCGGCGTGCGGAGCTTCACGGAGGTAGTTCCGTGCCGTTGTCGGTGGCTCTTGCTGCCGTGGTCAGTGTCTTCACTGACCACTTTTAGTCCATTTCCAAAATGTGTCCTAATCGTAGCCTTCCTTCAAGGAGGGGACAGGGGTGGTTCCCCTCCAATACCCTAATCCTTTGATACCTCAATACCTTCATCCCCCGAGCATCGAACATCGCCCCGTGGCGAATCTACTTTCCTTGCCGTATCTTCGTGCCCTACGGATGTTGAACTACGCCTCATTCCAACATCCCAAACCCACCAACCCCTTTGCATGGCTTCCTACCTGATGTATTACCCTTCGCCGATTGGCCTGCTGGAACTCACCAGCACGGAAGAAGCCATTACCTCGGTGGTTTTCGTGGAGGGTAAAACCAAGCCCGAATCGGTCCTCAGCCCGGGGTGCCTGCGCAACTGCCGGACGCAACTGGAGGATTACTTCCGGGGCAACCTGAAAGCCTTTGACCTGCCGCTGCGCTTTGAAGGCACGGAGTTCCAGATGCAGGTCTGGTCGGAGCTGACCAACATTCCGTACGGGAAGGTGACGTCGTACTTTTCGCTGGCCCGCAAAGTGGGCAACCCCAACGCCGTGCGGGCCGTGGGCAACACCAATGCCCGCAACAAGCTGTGCCTGGTGCTGCCCTGTCACCGCGTGATCGGCAACGACGGCAAACTGATGGCCTACGCCGGCGGCCTCTGGCGCAAACAATGGCTCCTCGACCACGAACAAAGCCACTGCGGGTTCAGGCAGTTAAAGCTGTTTTAGAGTGGTAAGTGGTAAGTGGGTGTGCCTAAGTTGACTGCCTCGTTTTACTGGTTAGTACGTGTACCTTTGGACCGCGTTCCTACTTACTACTAATCACTTACCACTTACCACTACTTATACAGCAACCCCCGCTGGTAGTACAGGTTGGTTTGGGGTTTTTCGGTTTTGGCGAGTTCGAGCACGGCTTCTTTCCACGACATTTCGCCGCAGCGGGTGCAGCGCACCCCCGGGAGGCTTTCGCTGAGCATGATGTTGCCACATTCGCCGCAGGCAAAATGCCCGGCCACGGCCATTTCCTGCACCATTTCCCGGTCGCGGTCGGGCAGCAGGGGCAGGCCCGGCTTGGCGTGTTGCGTGCAGTAGAGGCTGAACTTGCCGTTGGTTTCCAGGTACAGCCGCCGCACTTGGCCCAGGTGGGCCACGCCTTCGGTGCGCAGGTAGCTAAACAGGTCGGCGGCGGCAACGCCCTGCCGCTTCATGGTTTCGAACATCAGCCGGCCGTCTTCCACCAGGGCCACCACCTTCTCGGGAACGCTGGCCTCCGGCGCGGCTTTCTTTTTGCCCGGCAACAGGAGTTGGAACAGGAGCAGTACCACCAATACCCCCGCCAGCACGGCAATGGGCACCCCGGGCACGAACAGGGCACCGCCGAACGCGGCCCCGATGGCCGCCGCCCCCGCCAGCCGGGCCGGCCGCACTTCGCCCGCGGCACCCCGGCCCGCCAGGCGGGCGGCCAGGTACAATACGATCAGCCCGATGGCCAGGCGGATGCCCAGTTGCACCAGGAACGCCGGGGACGGATTGCCCAGCAGCAGGCTTTGCCAATCGAGTTTTGCAATTTCTTCGAGGATCATACGGATGGGGTCTATACGATGAATGGAGGAATGGACACTAGGCAAACAGAGAATACGGGCAACCGGAACGAAAAACGATAAGATACTGGTATTGAGAGAAGTGGACAAGAAAAGTGTCCTGATTGAGTACGCCCCGCCGGCCGTGTACGGGCAACGTCCCCGCGCAAAGACGGCAACGTGCCCCGGGCGCCTGCCCCTCCTTATACGGATGGAAGTGGAAGGGGTTTGACAGTCGTAAGTCGCTCTAGAGTCGTAAGTCCAGCGTCGTCAGTCGTAAGTGGGATCGGGAAGGAAGCGTTTCCGTTTTCGGCTTGGTACTTCTTTTTCAATCTGCGCATTCTACGCATTGTCAGCCGCAAGTGCGAAAGATCACTTCCCGATCCTACTTACGACTGACGACGCTGGACTTACGACTCTTTCAAACTATTCCTTCCCCGGCGCGTTCAAAAAGACAATTACACAGACGGCCATCACGCATTACGGAGCACTGCCCCCCGGCAGGCATTCGGCCGTTGCCCGGGGCGCCGCGCGTTCCACCGACTTCCTAAAACCCCTCAGCCATGACTGTTCAGCCCCAATCCACGCCCGCACGCCAGCCCAACCGCCTCGCCGGCGAGTCGAGTCCGTACCTGCTGCAACACGCCCACAACCCCGTGGACTGGTACCCGTGGGGCAGCGAGGCGCTGCAAAAGGCCCGCACCGAAGACAAGCCCATCATCGTAAGCATCGGCTACTCGGCTTGCCACTGGTGCCACGTGATGGAACGGGAATGCTTCGAAAACGAAGCCTTGGCCCGCCTCATGAACGAGCATTTCGTGTGCATCAAGGTAGACCGCGAGGAACGGCCCGACGTGGACGCCATCTACATGGACGCCATCCAGGCCATGGGCATCCGCGGGGGCTGGCCGCTCAACGTGTTCCTCACCCCCGACACCAAACCCTTCTACGGCGGCACGTACTTTCCGCCTGGGGACTGGGGCAGCGTACTCACGGGCATTGCCGAACACTACCGCACGAGTTACAAGGAAAAAATCCAGGAGACGGCCGACCAGTTTGCCGAACACATTGCCGTCAGCGACAGCCGCAAGTACGGCCTCGCCGTGAGCAATGAAACCTACACGGCGGCCGAACTCGACGGCCTCTACGACAAGCTGGCCGCCCGGTTTGACCGGGAACGCGGCGGCATGGACGGCGCCCCCAAGTTTCCCATGCCGAGCATCTACTTCTTCCTGCTGCGCTACTACCAGGTCACCCAGCGCGTGGAAGTGTTTGAGCAACTCAAGCTTACCCTCGACCGCATGGCCTTCGGCGGCATCTACGACCAGGTGGGCGGCGGCTTTGCCCGGTACTCGGTGGACGCCGAGTGGTTTGCCCCCCACTTCGAAAAAATGCTCTACGACAACGGCCAGCTCATCAGCCTCTACAGCGAAGCCTTTACCGCCCTCAAGGATGATTTGTACCGCGAAATCGTGTTCCAGACGGTGGAGTTCGTGCGCCGCGAGCTGACCAGCCCGGAAGGCGGTTTCTACTCGGCCCTCGACGCCGACAGCGAAGGCATCGAAGGCCGCTTTTACGTCTGGACCGAGGAGGAGTGGCGCCGCACCACCACCAACATGGCGCTGGCCGAGGGCATGACCACCGAACTCTTCGAAGAATTCTACAACCTGCTGCCGGGCGGCAACTGGGAACACGGCTACAACATCCTGCACCGCACCATGCGCGAAGAGGAATTTGCCCGCCTCAACGCCCTCGACCCGCTGGCCTTTAAAGTAGCCTTGCAGGCGTTCAACCAGGAACTCCTTGCCCGGCGGGCGGAGCGGCCCCGGCCCGGCCTCGACGACAAGATCCTCTGCTCCTGGAACGGGCTGATGCTCAAAGGGCTGGTGGACGCCTTCCGGGCGTTCGGCGAAATCCACATCCTCGACCTGGCCCTGCAAAACGCGGTGTTCCTGCGCGACAAGATGCGCAACGGGCCGCAGTTGTACCACGTCTATAAGAACGGCCGGGCCACCCTCACGGGCTACCTCGACGACTACGCCTTCGTGATTGACGCCTACGCGGCCCTCTACGAAGCGACGTTTGCCGAAGAATGGCTGGAGGAGGCCCGCGTGCTGACCCGGTACGTACTCGAAAACTTCTTCGACGAGGCCGAAAACCTGTTCTTTTTCACCGACCGCAACGCCGAAAAACTCATTGCCCGCAAGAAGGAACTCTTCGACAACGTGATTCCGGCCTCCAACTCGGCCATGGCCCTCAACCTGCACCGGCTCGGCCTGCTGCTCGATAAGCCCGAGTGGTCGGCGTTGTCGGACAAGATGCTGTCGCAGATGAAGAAGCTGGTGGTGGCCGAGCCGCAGTTTCTGTCCAACTGGGCGTGCCTGTTTGCGTACCGCACCACGCCCACCGCCGAAATAGCCATCGTGGGCCCCGACGTGCGGGCGTTCCGCCAGGAGATTGACCAGATGTACTACCCCAACAAGGTGCTGACCGGCACGGTATCCGAAAGCGACCTGCCCCTGCTCCAGGACCGCGAGGCGCTGAACGACCAAACCACCGTATACGTGTGCTACGACCGGGCCTGCCAGTTGCCGGTATTCACCGTAAATGAGGCCATGGCCCAGGTAATGGGCGTGGGGTAATTTGATTGGATGAAGAGTATTGGGGTATTAGGGTGATGTTCGATGCTTGATGTTCGGAGGGACCACCCCTGTCCCCTCCTTGATGGAGGCTACGATTAGGACACGTTTGTAAAATGGCTTTGAAACGCCGTTCGAAGCCGTCAGTGGGACACTGACGGCGGCGTGGGGATCTTTGTAAGCGTGGTTCCATGTCTTGGTCAGCATC
>CADCTQ010000068.1 GCA_902805615.1 uncultured Cytophagales bacterium | reverse complement strand
GGTTGATCAGCGGGGGGAAGCATCATTGGGCCTAGACCTTTTTGGTTCTTTTTGGGGCAATGCCAAAAAGAACAAACCCCACTTACGGATGATACACGAATCACCAACCCCTCACAATCAACCCATTCCCACCCACCCTTCACGGACCCGAACCGCCTCAAATGCGCTAATCACGTACGCATCGCGTCTCTACTGGTTCGAAAAATCCGGCTTTTTCTCGTCCTTCTTCACCGGCCGGTCGTTTTTGTAGCCTTTGAACTTCCGTTGCTGCTGCCGGTTTTTCCACTCCTTCTTGTTCAGGCACAGCTTGTCGAAGCAGATGAACCGGGAAAGCTTGTTGTGGGTGGGGAATCCGTAGCCCTTTTTCCGCGTCAGCGCCACTTCCTTCGCCGACCAGTGGAACACGGCAAGGGGCCGGGTACACGCCGCCAGCAGGCACGCGGAAAGCAGGAGCACGACGGCAGTTTTCATGAAAAGAGGTGAAGCATAGCGCAGCGGCAGGACGCACCGGCTACTTTCCGTATATAACGCCGCTCTTTCACCTATCTTGCGGGTTTCCGCAAAAAGAATCCGGGTCAGGCCTGCCCCAAACGTACGCCTCTATTTACCTAAGTGCCCTTCCCTTACGCATCCACCGGTCCGCAGGAAGCCGCCGCGCCGAGCAGCGTCATGAACACCCGTTCTTCGTAGTGCAGGCCCGTGTCGTCCTGCTGCGGCACGCGGCCGGCAATGTCCGCCAGGCGGCCATCGGTGTAGGTGTCCACGATCAGCGGGTGAATGTAGTACTTGCGGCACACGGCCGGGGTGTTGCCCAGCTTCAGCGCCACGAACTTGGTAGCCTCCACCACCTTTTTCTGCACCTCCTTGTCGCTTTCGGGCCGGGGCTCCTCCAGCAGCCGTTGCAGGGCAATGGTGGAGCCGCCCCAGGTGCGGAAGTCCTTGGCCGTCAGGTCCACGCCGGTCACTTCGCGGAGGTAGCGGTTCACGTCCTCCGAATGCACCGGGCACCGCCCGCCGTCCGCGTCAATGTACTGGAACAGCTCGAAGCCGGGAATGTCGCGGCTCTGCTTGACGAGCCGCACGAGCCGCTTGTCGGTGATTTCCACCTCGTGGCTGATGCTTTTCTTGCCCACGAAGCAGATTTTGAGGCGGTTGCCTTCGATCTTCACGTGCTTGTCGCGCAGCGTGGTGAGGCCGTACGACTTGTTGGTCTGGGCGTAGTAGCGGTTCCCCACCCGGATGTAGGTGGTGTCGAGCAGGCTCACCACGGTTGCCAGCACCTTGTCGCGCGGAAACCCCGGCAGGCGCACGTGGGCTTTGATGCGTTCGCGCAGGGCGGGCAGCACCGTGCCCAACTGGGGCATTTTGTCGAACTTGGTGGCGTTGCGGGCCGAATGCCAGTCTTCGTGGTAGCGGTACTGCTTGCGCCCCCGGCTGTCAATGCCCGTGGCCTGGATGTGGCCGTTGGGCCGGGCGCAGATCCACACCTGCTGCCACGCCGGCGGAATGCGCAGTTTGGTGATCCGGTCAATGATTTTCGGGTCCGTGACCGCTTCCCCGGCGCTGTCCAGGTACGCGAAGGTGCCCTTTTTGGTCTGTTGCCGCCGGAGGCCCGGCTTCCGGTCGGATACGTACCGCAACCCCGCTTCCCTGGCGTACGCCTCGGGGGTCATTACTTCTGCTGCTGCTGATGTGCTGTCCATAGGTGTAACACTTAGCGTCCGGGGGCGGGGGTGCCCATTTTGGTATATTCGCATCCCAAAGCGCCTTCCGGACGTAGTACATACGAAATAAACTCCGTGTATGGTTAAAGAACCTCTAAAATCCTGGCGGACCGGGCTGCTGCTCCCGCTCGTGGGGGCCTTGCTGCTGGCTGGTTGCAAGCCCAAGGCCGACAACACCGCCACCGGACAGCCCACCGTGCGGGTTGATTCGCTGCGCAGCGTGCTGGCTTCCCTCAACGACAGCGTGGACGTGACCTGGCGCGAAATGCTCGACTCGGACGCCCAGAAGCTGCGCCACATTGACACGCTGCTCAAACGCATTGAAGGCACCGGGCAGTACGACAAAGCCCTGTTCAACCGGGCCACCAGCATCCGGGCCTCGCTGGCCGCCCGGCGCTACGAGCGGCCCGAAGACCTCACCTCGGCCCAGATTGACGCCTACGACGCGGCCACCGACTCGCTGATCTCGACCGTAGCCACGGTGTACGAACGGCTGCCCAACCCGGAGCGGTGCCCCGACTGCGAGGCCCTGCGCGGACGCATCCAGGAAACCGACGAGGCCGTGCTCCCCTACCGCCTCCGCTACGACCAGCACGCCGAAGCCTATAACCGCTTCCTGAACCAGAACCGGGCGGCCCTGCGCCAGGGCGAAGACGCGGCGGACTCCCTGCGCGCCAGGCCGTTATTCCGGCTTTCGCAGTAACCGCCTTGCGGCGTAAGCCCGGACGGGCATCGGGATAAAAACCGGTTTTTTTTCCCGCTTTTGCGGAAAATCCGGACACGGTTTATTCTGCCCGCCCCGTACTTACCACCGCCGCATTCCGCGAGGGGGGCCATTTTCCAAATAAAAAGCTGCCTTTTATTACCTCTGCAATAGTTATTCTTTTTTTTGTGAAAGCCAATCTTCGAATAATAATAATTGCCGCTGAAAAACTCTATTTTTGCAAAGCACGTTAACACATAATATAAACTAACCCAAGGCTTTTGGCTATGGCGTACATAGAACCCGCGCCGATAAAGGACCACAGCAATCCGCTCGAATCCATGATGTCCAGGTTTGACCTGGCAGCGCAACTCTTAGGACTGGACGAACAGACCTACATGATATTGAAAGTGCCGGCCCGCCAAGTGATTGTGGGATTACCGGTGACAATGGATGACGGTACCATCCGGGTATTTGAAGGCTACCGCGTGATCCATTCCACGATTCTGGGACCGGGCAAGGGCGGCATCCGCTTCGACCCGGCCGTGAACCTGGACGAAGTACGGGCCCTGGCGGCCTGGATGACCTGGAAGTGCGCCGTGGTGGACATTCCGTACGGCGGCGCCAAGGGCGGCGTGGCCTGTAACCCCCGCGCCATGTCGGCCGGAGAAATGGAACGCCTCATGCGCGCCTACACCACGTCCATGCTCGACATTTTCGGTCCCGACCGTGACATTCCGGCTCCCGACATGGGTACGGGTCCGCGCGAAATGGCCTGGCTCATGGACGAATACTCCCGCGCCAAGGGCATGACCGTCAACGCCGTAGTGACCGGCAAACCGCTGGTACTGGGCGGCTCGCTGGGCCGCACCGAGGCCACCGGCCGGGGCGTGATGGTGTCGGCGCTGGCCGCGATGGAAAAACTGCGCATCAACCCCTACAAAGCCTCCTGCGCCGTGCAGGGATTCGGCAACGTGGGTTCGCACACGGCCTCGCTGCTCCACGAACGGGGCATCACCGTAACGGCCGTTAGCGACATTTCGGGCGCCTACTACAACGAACGCGGCCTTGACATTGCCGAGGCCATCCGCTACCGCGACGCCAACAAGGGTTCGCTGGAAGGCTACGCCAACGCCGAGAAGATCAGCAACGAAGACCTGCTCACGCTGAAGGTGGACGTGCTGGTGCCGGCCGCCAAAGAAGATGTGATCACGAGCCAGAACGCCGCCGACATCCAGGCCCGCCTGATCGTGGAGGGCGCCAACGGGCCTACTTCCGCTTCGGCCGACGCCATCATCAACCAGAAGGGCATCCTGGTGGTGCCCGACATCCTGGCCAACGCCGGGGGGGTTACGGTGTCGTACTTCGAGTGGGTGCAGAACCGCCTGGGCTACAAGTGGACGCTCGAACGCGTCAACCGCCGCTCCGACCGGATCATGAAGGAAGCATTCGACCGCGTGTACCAGGCTTCCGTGGAGTACAAAGTGCCCATGCGGATTGCCGCCTACATCGTAGCCATGGACAAGGTCGCCAAAACGTACAAGTACCGCGGCGGCTACTAAACAATGTCCCCTTTGGGATGTTACCAGAGAGATAAGACGCGGGCGCAACGGCCCGCGTTTTTTGTTGAACCGTGCGGAGAGGCTTTCGTAATCGCACTTTACTACTAACTTTGAAGGGTTAATTACCCACTATTTCGCATGATTCACCGGGAAGGACACCGAATACTGATCGTACTGCTGGTTCTACTGGCCGCCCTCAACGTGGTGGTGTACTACTTCAGTCCGCCCACCTCCGTTTATTTCAACGTATTCCTGACGTTCAGCGTCCTGTTGTACCTGCTGATCCTGCAATTTTTCCGCAACCCCCGGCGCCTTACGCCGGCGCACACGCGGCACGTGATTGCCCCGGCCGACGGCAAGGTGGTGGTGATCGAGGAAACCGAGGAGACGGAGTATTTCAAGGACCGCCGCCGCCAGGTGTCCATCTTCATGTCGCCGGTGAACGTGCACGTGAACCGCAACCCGGTGGAAGGCGTGGTGAAATACTTCAAGTACCACGCCGGCAAGTACCTGGTGGCGTGGCACCCCAAGTCGAGCACCGAAAACGAACGGACGACCATCGTGATCGAGACGCCGGGCAATTTACAGATCATGATGCGGCAGATCGCCGGCGCGTTGGCAAAACGCATCGTGTGGTACGTGAAGGAAGGCCAGGCCGTAGGGCAGGGCGAAGAGTTCGGCTTCATCAAGTTCGGCTCCCGCGTGGACGTATTCCTGCCCCTCAACGCCAAGGTGCTCGTCAACATCGGCCAGAAAACCGTGGGTGGCGTGACGGTGATCGCAGAACTGGAGGAGTAAGGGCGTTACCGAGTGAGTGAGTTTGGGAGTGGGTGGCTGATTTTTTCCGCGAGAGCGGTTCTAAAATGATTCTCTGCTTTTTTGACATAAGAAAGAGCCCCTGGTAAGGAAGATTTACCGGGGGCTCCTTGTGTTTGCGCCGGGCTATTCCGTCCGCAGCGACTTTACCGGGTCGATCAGCGCCGTTCGGATCGCCTGGTAACTGACCGTCAGCAAGGCAATGCCGGCCGCCAGCAGTCCGGCCCCGGCAAACATCCACCACTGCACGTCTATCTTGTAGGCGAAGTCCTGCAACCACTGGCGGGCCGCGTACCAGGCCACCGGCGAGGCAACCACCACGGCAATCCCTACCAGCTTGAGGAAGTCTTTCGACAGCAGCGCCACGATGCTGCCCACGGAGGCGCCCAGCACCTTGCGGATGCCGATCTCCTTGGTGCGCTGCTCGGCCGTAAAGGTAGCCAGGCCCAGCAGCCCCAGGCACGAGACAAAAACCGCCAGCACCGAGAAGTACAACACCACGCGGCCGGTGCGCTGCTGGGTACGGTACTGGTTGTCGAGTGCGTCGTCCAGAAACTCGTATCGGGGGGCCGTCAGGTGCTCGTGCTTTTTGTAGAACCGCTCAATGGCCGCCAGGGCCTGCCGGGCCTGGCCGGGCTTCGTTCGGACCAGCAGATGGGAATAGCCTTGGTTAAAACCTTCGTTGGGCCAGTAGCGGAACAGGAACGGTTCGATGACGGCGGTAAGCGGGCGGAAGTGAAAGTCGCGCACGACCCCGACCACGGTGCCTTCCCGGTCCCATAATTTGATCCTCTTGCCGGGCGCCTCCGCGAGTTTCCAGCCCATGCGGCGGACCGCCGTTTCGTTGACCAGGTAAGCCGAGGCCGTATCGGTGGTCATGCGGGGATCAAAATTCCGGCCGGCCACGAGTTGCATGCCCGTAGCCGGCACGAAATCAGGATCAACGTTCAGATGGGTCATGATGAAAGAATCCCCGGTTTGCTGCCCTTCCCAGGTGATGTCTGAAGTGGAGCTGGACATATCCACCAGGCTGTTCGAGGCCCGCGTTACGCCCGCAATGCCCGCCTGCCCCTGCAAATCGGTTTTGAGCAGCTCCGACTTCCGCGGCAGTTCGTTTTTCAGCCACACGTGCACCAGTTGCGACCCGTCGAAACCCAGGTGCTTGTCCTGGAGGAAACGCAGCTGCCGGTAGATCACAATGGCCCCGATCACCAGGATCACCGAGAAGGTAAACTGACCCACCACCAGCGTACGGCGGAACAGTTGACCGGACCGGACGTCGAAAACGCCTTTGAGTACCCGGGCCGGCCGGAACCGGGACAGGTAAAAGGCCGGGTACAGGCCCGCCAGCAAACCGACCAGCCCGGTGATTCCGCCAATCGCCAGCCAGAAAGCCGGCTCCCCGTAGGGCGCCGAGAGCGACTTGGCGGCAATGTCGTTGAGCAGCGGCAGGAACACTTGCAGCAACAGCAGCGCCAGGCCGGCGGCCAGCCCCGTCATCAGCAGCGATTCGCCCAGGAACTGAACCACCAACTGCCCCCGGAAGGCGCCGATGGCCTTGCGGACGCCCACTTCCCGGGCCCGCTGCACGGCCCTTGCCGTAGCCAGGTTGATGAAGTTGAACAGGGCGATCAGCAGCACGATCATTCCCACGGCCGCGAAAATGCGGATGTACACCATGCTGCTGGTCTTGCTCCAATCGGTGTGAAACGCAAAATCGGAGTGCAGGTAAATGTCGCGCAGCGGTTGCAGGTGGAGCGTCGTTTTGGTTCCGGGATTGTACCGGGTGAGGTACTTTTCCAGTTGCCGGCCCAGGGCATCCACCCGGGCGTCGGGCTGCACCCGGATGTACGTATGATAGTTATTGCTGTTCCAGTTATACCCGATGGCCTTCTCGGGGGCCGTTTCGTCGTAGCGGACCGACAGCAGCATGTCGAACTGGATGTGCGAGTTGGCCGGCGGGTTTTCCGCAACGCCCGCCACGGTAAGGGTCCGCTCGTCGTTGAACGTGACCTGCCGGCCCAGCACGTCTTTGGCGGTCCGCCAGCCGGCGCCGAACAGCCGTTCGGCCATTGCCTCGGTCAGGACCGTCTCACCGGGGCCGAGCAGCGCCTTCCGCGGGTTGCCCCTCAGCAGTTTAAAACCGAACAGGTCGAAGAACGCGTTGTCAACCGCCAGGATTTTGTCGGGTTCGGCGGTGACCTTGCCCAGTTGCACGACGCCCCGCGCCCTGCCCAGGCGGCAGGTTTGCCGGATGTCCGCAAACTCGGTCTTCAGTACCGGGGCCAGGGGGCCGGGGGTAACTGCCATGTTGTAGAGGTTTCCCGACTGGTTTTGCTTTTCGACCACCCGGTACAGGTGCTCCACGTGCGGGTGGAAGCGGTCATGGCTCAGTTCGTCCCGGATGTACAGCCCGATGGTCAGGCAGCAGGCCAGGCCGATGGAGAGGCCCGCAATGTTGATGGCCGAATAGACCTTGTTCTTGGCCAGGTTGCGCCAGGCGGTCTTGGCGTAGTTGGAGAGCATATCCGTCAGGTGTGGTGGTGCATAGCGGGGCGGTTCCCGGCGCAGGGCAAAGGGCCGGATAAAGCGGAAAACATCCAGCATGAACAACAGCCGGGCCGTTGTCAGCCCCTGCGAGGCCACCCGTTCGGAAAAAGCTTCGTTGAGGTCCCCCTCGATCTCTTCCAGCAGCGCGGGGTTGCAGTACCATTTCAGAAAACGCACCGCCCACGCCGGGGGTGGCGGCGGGCCAGGGTTTGGTGAGTTCACGAGGCACCTCCTTCCAGGGCTACGCGGGGAATTTGCCCGTACAACTCGTTGCGCAGGTCAAGGGCAGACCGGAGGGCTTTGCTGCCGGCCGCCGTCAGGGTGAACAGCCGCTTGCGCTTGCCGCCCCGTTCCTGCGTGGCTTCGGCCAGCCGCGACGACAGAAAGCCCTTCTTTTCCAGCCGGTGCAGGGCCGAATGCACGGCACTCACGTGCACGGCCCTTTCCGTCTGCCGGGCAATCTCTTTGGAAATGGCGAGGCCGTACGCCTGGTCGTAGAGCACCCCCACGATCAGCAGGACCATTTCTTCAAACTCACCCAAATAGGTTCCTTTCATGGGACGCCGGGAGCATATTCATAAATGTAGAAATAATTTGCACGTCCGGAAAATCTTTTGCAACAATTTGGGGGGCCGGGCCGTCAGCTATGTAAAAACAGTTTCCGATACCGGCGCCGATCCATACAGTTTACCGCTCAATTGTGTATTTTCACGGCTCTTCTTTTTTAGCCTATGTTCGACTACTTGGATTTACCGCAACTGAAGTACTGGCCGGACGCCTCCATCCTGCAGCCCGGCGACCTGTTTACGGTGACCAAGCAGTTTCTGCATTCTCCCTTCGGAAAGATTTTTTACGTGGAGGTGGAAGTCCGGGCGCGGCAGATCGGCTGCCGGGTGTGGGTGATGCAGCACCCCGACAAGCCCGATACGTACGTGCTGGAGCTGGAGCGCAAATCCCGGCCGCAGCAGGACAAAAACTCCTCCAACAGCCACCGCCGGTAATATTCCTCGAATCGTTGCCCAGAGAAGGGGTCACCACGGAGGCACGGAGGAAATCAGATAAGAACTGAACCGCCAAGATCATGATGGGGGCGCAAAGAAGACGCAAAGACCGCAAGGAAAACGCGTACTCCTTTGCGCCCTCTGCGTCTCTATTGCGAGCCTTGCGGTTCAGTTATTCCTGAAAACTACTGCTTCTATTCCTGAAACCTACTGTTTCACCAATTTCAGCGTAGTGGTGCGGTCCGCTGAGGTGAGCCGTACCAGGTACAACCCCCGGGGCAACAGGGCCAGGCCCAGGTTGAGCCCATTCTGGAGGGTAGGCCGGGCCACGTACTGCCCGCCCACTTCCTTGCCGGTTGCGTCGAACAGCTGCACCGTGAGCGGCTTGTCCCAGGCTTGCGCATTGAGCCACAGCGTAACCGGTCCGTTCACCACCGGGTTGGGCGACAGGTACCCCAGGGGTTGGTTGGCGCCGTGGTCGCGGGTCGCCAGGTCAAACGCCCTCTGGAAGTTGGGCACGCCGTAACCCAGCAGGGAGTCGGGCCGGGATGCCTGCGAAGCCGAACGCCGCAGGTAGTTCATTACCTCCACGTTGGTCAGTTGCGGATACGCCTGCCAGAGCCCCGCGGCCAGCCCGGCCACCAGGGGCGCGGCAAACGAGGTGCCGTTGGACGTGCCGACGCCCCCGTCGGGCCGGCCCACCACGGTGCCCTGGCCCAGCGCCGCCACGTCGGGCTTGATCCGTCCGTCGGCGGTCGGCCCGATGGAACTGAAAGCCGCCCGGGTGATCCGTGCGTCCACGGCGCCGACGGCCAGCACCGAATCCCCGTCGGCGGGGGCCGTGACCGTACGCCAGGCGTCGTTGCCTTCGTTGCCGGCGCTTGTCACCACCAGCATGCCCGTGGCGGCGGCCAGGTCGGCGGCCCGGGTCACGAAAGCCGTGTTGCCGTCCATGTCGCGGCGGCGGTAGTCCATGCCGGGGTCGTCGAACAAATTGTAGCCCAGCGAGCTCTGGATGATGTTTACGCCTACGCTGTCGGCGAATTCGGCCCCGAGGAGCCAGTTCACCTCTTCAATGCGGTATTCGCCGCTGCTGTCTTCCGTGCGCAGCAGCCAGACGGCCGCGTCGTAGGCTGGCCCGATCATCTGGCCCGGCTCGTAGGCCGCAATGGCCGAAAGCACCTGCATCCCGTGCGCCTCGTCCTCGAACACGCTCTCCTCCCCCGCCACGAAGTCGTAGGTGCCCAGCAGGCGGTTCTCACCGATCAGCCGGCTGAAAAACGGCAGCCGGTCGGTGTTGCGGAACCCGCCGTCGAGCACGGCGATCTGTACGTCTTTGCCCGTGTAGCCCATCTGGTGCATGGTGTTCACGCCCAGCATGTTGATCTGCGTGGCCGACGCCCCGTACGCGGCAGGGTCGGGCGTCTGGCGGGTGCGGCCCGCGGGGGCGGCGGGTGGCGGGGTGGCCGTCCGCCGGGTTTCAACGGGCAGCGCCTCGGTTACGCGTTCATCCGCCGACCCGGCCACCACGAAGGGCAGCCGGCGCACCCGTTCCAGGGCCGCGGCGTCGGCTTCCACCAGGGCGCCGTTCATCCAGCGGGAGGTGTACCACACCCGGCCGCCGGCCGCCCGCACGGCCTGTACGTACGCCGGGTTCGGGGGCAGGTCGCGCACGGTAACGGCAAGGCGCTGCCGCACGCGGCGGTCGATGGACCGCGCCGACAGGAATTCGGCCGGCCGCGACACGGCGTAGGGCGAGTTGTTTTTGTCGGTAAACCGGATGAAATACCGGGCTTGCTGCCCGAAGGCGGCCCCTTGCAAAAAAAGACAAAAAATCACCAGGACTAGCTTGTGCCCGTGGCGGGGGCTTTGCTGCCCGGATAGCGGCTCGTTCTGTACCATATTTCCGTTTAACATGCTTGCCGGTGGGCCTGCCGGTGGTGGCAGCAGTAAAGGCAAGGGTAGTGGGGTAATTTAACAAAAATGCGCGGTTTTACGAAGGCCCTGACGCATCTTTCGGGACAACGTACGCCGGAACCAGTCACCCAAACGGGTCTTGCTGACGCGTTAAAGGGCGTTAAAAAAAAGATGCAGAGGGGTTCAGCGGCTTCTGCTTGGGGGAGTAAATCATTCCCCGGTCCAATTGCCGGCCCGGTAACAGTTCACGACTTGGTGATTTGGGATTGCAGCGGGAGCCCTTAATTTAGGGGACTGAATGGGAAATCCGGGCTACGCCGGCCTGGCTGCCCCTGCCCCGCACCTGCAAAAATGAAAAAATACTTCCTGCCTTTTCCAATCCTGCCGTTCATCGTTCTTGCCGCTGCCTTCCTTTCCTGCGAACGGAACCGTCCCGGCCAGCCCTATTCACTCGTTTCCCCCGACGGCCGGATTGCCGTTACGGTGACGGCCGGCAACGGCAGTCCCTTGCAGTACCGGGTGTCTTACGGGGGCAAAGCGGTTTTTCTCAACTCCCCCATCTCGATGACGCTGGCCGGCGGCAACGTGCTGGGCCGCGGCACGGAGGTGGAAAAAACGGCCACGGCCCGCAATGACAAAGCCATAAAGCCGCTCTACAGCATCAGCGACACGCTGCGGGACCGGTACAACGAACTTACCCTCCATTTCAAGGGCAACTACGCGGTAACCTTCCGGGCGTACAACGAAGGCATGGCGTACCGCTTCGTGACCCGGCTGCCGGGACAGATCACCGTGGAATCGGAAGAGGTGCAGTTCAACCTCGCCGGCAACTACCCGGGCTATTTTCACCCGGTGGGCTTCCAAAGCTCCTCGGAAGAAAAGTACGCGTACCGCACGGTGGCCGACCAGGCCGGCTCGGACACCAGCATGACCAGCCTGCCCGTGCTGCTCGAAGTGCCCGGTGGCCCCAAAATAGCCCTCCTGGAGTCGGACCTGCTCGACTACGCGGGCCTCTACCTGACGGCGGACGGCGGTTCGCAGCCGGCGCTGAAGGGGGCGCTGCCGGCCTACCCCAAACGGGTGAAGCAGGGCGGCCACGGCGGCTTCAACCTCCGCGTGGAGGAACGCGAAGACTTCATTGCCCGCACGCAGGGAACGCGGTCTTTCCCCTGGCGGGTGGCGGCCCTGGTGCCCGGCGACAACGAACTGCTCACCAACCAGCTCGTGTACCTGCTGGCCTCCGAATCGAAGATCGGCGATGCTTCGTGGATCAGGCCGGGCAAGGTGTCCTGGGACTGGTGGGCGTCGCTCAACCTGGAGGGGGTGCCCTTTAAAACCGGCTTCAACACGGAAACCTACAAGTACTACATTGACTTTGCCGCCGAGCACGGCATCGAATACGTGAACCTCGACGAAGGGTGGTCGGACCAGTTTGACCTGCTGAAGGTTACCGACAAGCTCGACATGCCCGAGGTGGTCCGGTACGCCCGCGAAAAAAAGGTGGGCCTGAGCCTGTGGTGCGTGTGGCACACGCTGGACAAGCAGATGATTCCCGCGCTGGACCAGTTCCAGAAGTGGGGCATTGCCGTGCTGAAGGTGGACTTCATGGACCGCGACGACCAGCAGATGGTCAACTTCTACGAAAGGCTGCTGCGGGAAGCGGCCAACCGGAAAATCATGGTGAACTACCACGGTACGTACAAACCCACCGGCCTGCAACGGACGTATCCCAACAACATCAACAAGGAAGGCGTGCGGGGGCTGGAGTGGGACAAGTGGCATAAGGAAGGCGCTACCCCCGAGTACGCCGTCACCGTGCCCTTTCTCCGGATGGTGGCCGGCTCGATGGACTACACGCCGGGGGCCATGACCAATGCCAACCAGAAGGACTGGCGGCCCGTGGCCGACCGCCCCATGAGCCAGGGCACCCGGTGCCACCAACTGGCCATGTACGTGGTGTACTACGGCCCGCTGCAAATGCTCTCCGACTCGCCGACGGCCTACCAGAAGGAGCCGGCGGTGCTCGATTTCCTGAAAACGGTGCCTACGGTGTGGGACGAAACCCGGCCGCTCCAGAACAAGGTGGGCGACTACGTGTCGGTTGCCCGCCGCCGGGGAAATACCTGGTACGCCGGCGCCATGACCGACTGGACGGCCCGGGACCTGACGCTTCCCCTGGACTTTCTGGGGGAAGGCACGTACCAGGCGGAACTCTTCGATGACGGCATCAATGCGCACCGCATCGGCAACGACTACCGCAAAACCACCCGGCAGGTGACCCGCCGCGACACGATCACCGTAGCCATGGCCCCCGGCGGCGGCTGGGCCGCCAGGTTCACGCCCCTGTTGTAAAGCTGGGGTCAGGACCCTTCTGTAAAACATCTGTAAAAGCCCTCCATCGCCATCAGGGGGACACTGGTATATGCTTGGCGGTTTGTATGAAGGGCGTCATTGCGAAGAGTCAGGGCTGGCTTTTGGGGTTGGCATGACGAAGCAATCCCATCCGGAGAGGCGCCAAAGGCCAGAGACGGCTCTTAATTCAGCGTGTCCCGTTTAAGAAGCTGACTCCACCCGTAACGGCGTTTGGCGGTTCTCCGGGTGAGATTGCTTCGTCGCCCTACCCACTTTGCAACCCTGCTCCTCGCAATGACGCATCTCATACAATCCGCCAGGCATATACCTCACTGACCACTTTTTAGCTCATTTCGAAGAAGTATCCTGATTGCGGCTATCGTAAACAGGGAACGGGAGACAGAAGAAGACGGGGCACGCACACCGTGCCCCGTCTTCTTCTGTCTCCCGTCTGACGCTTGTTGCTATTGTTTTTTAGCCAGCAAAGGGTCTGAATTCTGGTCGTTGTAGAACAGCTCTTCCGGCGACTGGTCGGCGGGGCGGCGGGGTACGTCGTCTTCACTCGTATCCTTGTTCATCTTCCGCTGCTCCATCGTGGTGCCCGGCTTCTCCTGGCCCATCGTCCGGGTTTCTTCCGGCTGGTTTTCGTTTTGCTTATTCTCTTTCTCCTCGCTCATGGTCTTTTCAATTAGGTGTATGACGGGTGTACGAGGCCCAAACGCGAAAAGTTATGAGGATAGGGTTTTAACCCTATCCTACAGAGACTATCGCCGGTTCTTCCCGTTAAATCCGGCATCTTGGCCGCCAATCTCCATAGGATAGGGTTTAAACCCTATCCTGAATCCCCAATCCTGTTCATCCCCTAATCCTGAAAATCCTGATCCTATTTTCGCGGGATGTAGATTTGCAGACCCACCGTGAGGCCCAGGCGGGAGTACCGGTTGAGTTCGCCGCTGCGGAAGTAGGTGTAACCCAATTGCGTTTCGAGGCCCACGAACGTGCTGATGAAGTACGCCATGCCCGCCCCGCCGAAGATAGAATAAGAATCCTGGCGCTGGACGCGTCGCTGTTCCGAGAAACTATCTTTTTCCCGGGTGCGGGAATACTGGTAGTCAGCCCCTCCGTTCACGAACGGCCGGATGGCCGATTTGCCGAAGTAGTACCGCACGAAAGGGCCGATGCCCACGCGGTAGGTAAAGGTATTGCTTTCAATTTCGCTGCCGGACGAAGCCGCGGCCTTGCTGGAAACGCTTTGCAGGCCCAGGGGAATGCGCAGCCCCACGGCAAAATTGTCAATCACGAAGTAGCCGCCCTGCGGCGACAGGGAAGCATTGAAAGCCCGGTTGCCCGACTGTACCGTGTAATCCAGGCCGGCGCTGCCGCCCACCAGCATGGAGCCCTGGTCCGTTTGGGCGCAGAGCGGCAGGCACAGGCAAGCCATCACCAATGGGAGTAGAATGTTTTTCATGGTTGCGTGAGGTAACGTTACCAACTTCTAACGTAAGGACCGGCCCAATGGCCGGATTTCAGTCTACCACCGGGAAGAAAAAGATGGCGATGCCGAAACTGAGCACGGCCAGCACGAATCCGAACATGAACACGGTGTACGAAATGCGCAGCAGCCTGTACTTGCGGCCCAGCACCTTGCCCTGGTAGTAAATGTCGCGCGTCATGCTGCCGTACAGGAACTCGCTGTCGTTCATCATCTCCCGCACGCCCGCTTCGTAGTCCTGGAGGCTCACGTTGTGAAAATTGCCGAAGAAGAGCAGGTTGGTGCGCTTGGCGAGAATGTCTTCGCGGGTGAACGTGCCGCTCGACACGTTGGGCCGGGTCGCCAGCACCGCAAACACGATGGTCACCAGGCACACCAGCGTGAGAATGATCGTGGGCACCACCAGGTTGGGAAACTCCTCGAACTTGCGGATGAGGATACTCACCAGGATGGACACGATGATGGAGTTGACCGTGATCATGATGTTGGCCTTGTTGTCGGCCATGGCCGACAGTTCCACGTGGTTCTGCGAGGTGAGCCGGAACATCGTTTCCACGCCCCGTTCGGGCCGCTTTTCCTTCTCCTTTTTGGCTTCCTTCCCTTCTTTTTCTTTTCCCGCTTTGGCCTCGGTCTTCAGCGCCTGCTTCTCCTGCTCCCGGGCTTTGACGGCCTCCTTTTCGGCGGCTTTCCCGGCTTCCCGCTCGGCAATGGCCGCCTCGATCCTTTGCAGGTTGGCCTGTTTGCGCGGCTCCAGCACGGTGCGGCCGTACTCGGTGAAGTAGTGGTGCTTCTCGTAGAACAGCTTGTTGCCCTGGAGCCACTTGCGTTTGCTCACCTTTTCGCCCGTCAGCAGGCTGATCTCCTGGCGGAGCAATTCGCTTTTTTCGGCGTACCCGTCGGTTGCCAGGTGGTGCAGGTCGGCGTCGCACATGATCTCGGCCAGGGCGTTCTGGGGCCGCTGGGGCATTTCGGTGGCGGCAATGCACTGCAACACCTTTTCAATGCGCTTCTCCCCCACCCCCTGTTCTTCCAGGAACGTGCGGGCAATCTGCATGCTGGTGCGTTCGTGGTTCATGCGGCCGTCGCGGTAGCCCACGTCGTGCAGCCAGGCGGCGATCAGCAGGGTTTCCAGGTCCTTGTCGGAGAGGGCGCTGTGCCGGCCTATTTCTTTGACGGCTTCCACCACCTCGCGGGTGTGGTCCACGTTGTGGAACAGGAAAGTACTCGCAAGGCGTTCAGTCAGGATGGACTCGGCGTAGGCGTGCGTACGCGCCAGCAGGTCTGTTTCAGGAGCCATTCGTACGGGTTGCTTTTTTTAAAGTGTATAAGTTTAGGCGTTTATGCGTTCAAAGTCAATACGCCGGCGAGCGGCATCGCCTCCCCATAAACGTTAAACTCATAAACTCACGAACTTTCTTCTTCCCGCTCCCGCAGAAAGCGGATTAGTCTTTCCACGGCCCGGGCCCGGTGGCTGATCTTGTTTTTTTCGGCCAGGTCCATTTCGGCAAACGTCCGGGCGTAGCCGTCGGGCACGAACAGCGGGTCGTAGCCGAAGCCGCCCGTGCCGCGCGCCGCCCCCAGGATGGCCCCCCGCACCACGCCCTCGAACTGGTACGCCTGGCCGTCGAGGATGAGGGTGATGGTGGTGCGGAACTGGGCCCGGCGGTTTTCTTCGCCTTCCAGCTTGCGCAGGAGCAGTTCCATGTTGGCGCGGGCGTCGCGCTGCGGTCCCGCGTACCGGGCCGAATACACGCCGGGTTCGCCGCCCAGGGCCTCCACCTCCAGGCCGGTGTCGTCGGCAAAACAGTTTACGCCGTAGTGGTCCCACACGTACTGCGCCTTCTGGCGGGAGTTGGCCTCCAGGGTGTCGCCCGTTTCGGGCAGTTCCTCGCGGCAGCCGATCTCTTCCAGGCTCACCAGCCCCACGGTGCCGGGCACCAGCGGCCTGATTTCTTCGATCTTGTGGGCATTGTTGGTTGCCATGCACAGTTTCATCCGGCGATCTCCTTTTTGTGCGCAACCGGCAAGGGGGCCGGCTCGCGGGTTTGGGGGGTTGCGTTCCGCGAAAGGTACGTATAAATGGCCGGCACGACGTACAGCGTCAGGAAGCCCGAAATGAGCATGCCGCCCACCACCGCGATGCCCAGCGACTGCCGGCTGCCGGCGGCCGTGCCCAGCGAAAGGGCAATGGGCAGAATGCCCAGGATGGTGGCCATGCTCGTCATCAGGATGGGCCGGAAGCGGGCCCCGGCGGCTTCGATCACCGCGGCGGTGCGGCGCACCCCGGCTTCTTTCCGCTGGTTGGCGAATTCCACGATCAGGATGCCGTTTTTGGTCACCAGGCCAATGAGCATAATAATGCCGATCTGGCTGAAAATGTTTAGCGTTTGCCCGAAGAAATACAACGTGCCCAGCGCCCCGGCAATGGACATGGGCACCGTGAACAGGATGATGAGCGGGTCCACGAAGCTCTCGAACTGCGCCGCCAGGATGAGGTAGATGAGCACGATGGCCAGGCCGAAGGCAAACAACAGGCTCGACGAACTGTCGGCAAACTCCCGCGACTGGCCCGCCAGGTCGGTCTTGAAGGTGGGCGGCAGCACCCTGGCGGCTACCTCCTGCATGGCCCCGATGCCTTCGCCCAGCGTTTTGCCCTCGGCCAGGCCGGCCGTCACCGTGGCCGCCACGTAGCGGTTGTGGCGGTAGATGGCCGCCGAATTCACCGACTCGTGGTAGGAAATGAGGTTGTCGAGCGGCACCATCTGGCCCTGGTTGTTGCGGATCGCCAGCGTCTTGAGGTCGAGCGGCTCGTTGCGGTCGTTGCGGGCGAGCTGCCCGATCACCTGGTACTGCTTGCCGCCCATGATGAAATACCCGTACCGCTGGCCGCTGAAGGCCAGTTGCAGCGTGCGGGCAATCTCCTCCACCGACACGTTCAGCTCCGACGCCTTTTCGCGGTTGATGCGCAGCACCAGTTCGGGCTTGTTTACCTTGAAATCCGAATCCACGAAGCGCAGCGCCGGGTGTTTGCCGGCTTCTTCCAGGAACTGGGGCAGCACTTCCACGAGCTTGTCCAGGTTGGGGGCTTGCAGCACGAACTGCACCGGCTGGCCCCCGAACCGGCTGCCGATGGTGGGCGGCTGGGCCGGGAAGGTCCGCACGCCGGTAAAGCCTTCGAGTCCCTTGGAAAGTTGGCTGAACACCTGTCCCTGCGTCCGCCCCCGTACGTCGGGGTCCACCAGGAAGACGTTTTCGAGGCCCGTATTGGCCGGGGCAAAGGCGCCGCCGCCCGGGATCACGGCGGTGAGGGCGATTGTGGCCGCCACTTCGGGCACCGAGTCGTTGATGTACTGGTCAATTTCGGCCATGTAATTATCCATGTATTCGTAGGAAGCCCCTTCCGGCGCCCGCACCTGCACCCGGATGATGCCGCGGTCCTCGATGGGAGCCAGTTCACTGGGAATCAGCTTGCCGAACAGGACGATGAGCCCGAACATGCCGGCCACGATGGGGATGGCGAGCCACTTGACGCGCATGAACCGCTCCAGCGACCGGCTGTACCCGGCGGTCAGGTTGCGGTAAAACCGTTCGGTGGCCGCGTAGAACGGGCTGGGCTGGTCGTGCCGCTTGAGCAGGTAGGCGCACATCATCGGCGAGAGCGTAAGGGCCACCAGCGCCGAAATGAGGATGGAACCGGCCAGCACCACGCCGAACTCCAAAAACAGACGCCCGGTGAGGCCCTGCAAAAAGATGATCGGAATGAACACCGACACCAGCGTGACGGTGGTGGAAATGATGGCAAAGTAAATTTCCCTGGAGCCCTGCACGGCCGCCTGGATGGGCGTCATGCCTTCTTCCACCTTGGCGTAAATGTTTTCGAGCACCACGATGGCGTCGTCGCACACCAGGCCGATGGCCAGCACGATTGCCACCAGCGTGAGCACATTGATCGAAAAGTCGGCCAGGTACATGATGAAGAACGTCGCCACGATGGAAATGGGAATGGCGATGATGGGAATGATCGTGGACCGCCAGTCGCGCAGGAACAAATAAATCACCAGCGCCACCAGGATAAAGGCGATGATGAGGGTTTCTTCCACCTCGGCAATGGAGCGGCGCACGGGCTTGGTGTAGTCGTTGGCGACCCGCACCTGGATGTCGGCGGGAATTTCGGCCTTCATCGCGTCGAGGCGGCGGTACACTTCGTCGGCAATTTCGATCTCGTTGGCGTTGGGCTGGGGCTGGATGGACAGCAGCACGCCGGGCAGGGTGCTCCGGCGAATCGAACTTCGGTCATTCTCCGGGCCCAGCTCGGCGCGGCCGATGTCGGCAAGCCGGATCGTACGGCCGTTCTCCGACTTGAGAATCATCCGGTTGAACTCTTCGGGGGTGGTCAGGCGGCTGTCGGTGCGCAGGTTGAGTTCGGTCTCGTTGCCCTCGATGCGCCCGCTGGGCAGGTCAATGTTTTCGCGGCGCAATGCAGCTTGAATGTCGGCCGGCACGATGCGGTAGGCCGACATTTTCACGGGGTCAATCCACAGGCGCATCGAGTAGCGCCGTTCGCCCCGCACGAAGGCGCCGCTCACGCCGGGGATGGTCTGGATGCGTTCCCGCAGTACGTTGTTGGCAAAGTCGGAAAGTTCCATCAGGTCGCGGGTGTCGCTCTGCACCGAGAGGAACACCACCGACTGCGAGTTGGCGTCGGCCTTGTCCACCACGGGCGGGTCGGCGTCCACGGGCAGGAGGCGGACGGCCTGCGACACCTTGCTGCGCACGTCGTTGGCGGCGGCTTCCAGGTCCACGTTGATGTCGAACTCCACGGTGACCACGCTGGCCTGTTCGCGGGAAATGGACGAGATGATGCGCACGCCGGCAATGCCGTTGATGGCCTGCTCCAGCGGCTCGGTGATCTGCGACTCGATCACCTCGGGGCTGGCGCCGGGGTAGGTGGTGGTCACGGTGATGATGGGCGGGTCCACGGCCGGAAATTCGCGGGTGCCCAGGAACGTAAACCCGACCACGCCGAAGAGGACCAGCAGGATAGAGACCACCATCGCCAGGACGGGCCGCCGGATGCTCAGTTCGGAAATGCTCATTGGGCGGTTGGGTTAGCGACGGCCTGCACCGGGATGCCGGGCTTGGCCCGCAGGATGTTGGTGGTCATGATGGTATCGCCGTAGGCCAGGCCGCCGGTCACCTGCACGCTGCGGCTGGTGCGCAGGCCGGTTTCCACGCGCACCTTTTCGGCCTTGCCGTTGCGCACCAGCAGCACGCTGTTGCTTTCCAGCCCCGGGATGAGGGCCCGCGTCGGGATGAGCACGGTGTGTTCGATGGCGCTCAGGTCGAGCCCGATCATGGCCGAGGCGCCCGGCACGAGTTCGCCGGCCCGGTTGTCGGCCACGGCCTGGATGAACAGGCTGCGGGTGTCCAGGTCAATCTTGGGTTCGATCACGGCGACCTTGGCCGCGTAGGTCTTGTCGCTGTTTTCGACGGTGAAGCGGATCTCCTGGCCGGGCCGCACGCGGCTGGCGTACTTTTCGGGCACGGCAAATTCGATTTTCACCCGGTTGAGGTCTTCGAGGGTGACCAGGGGCGTGTTGGGCTGCACGAAGGCGCCTTCACTCACCCGGCGGATGCCCGTCCGGCCGCCGAACGGCGCCCGGATTTCGGTCTTGTCGAGCTGCACTTTCACGGCGTCCATTTCGGCGTCGAGCACTTCGATGGAACTGGCGACGCGTTCGTACTCCTGCTTGCTGATGCCCTCCAGCTTGAGCAGCGAGGCCGACCGGAACTCTTCGCCCGACGAAAGTTTGCGCTGGGCGGCCAGCTTTTTGAGTTGCGCTTTCAGGTCGGCGTCGTCGAGCTTGAACAGGAGCTGGCCCTTGCGCACGGCGGCGCCGTCGGGAAAGTTGATGCGCACGAGCCGCCGGGCCTGTTCACTCACGATCTGCACTTCTTCGTTGGCAACCACGCTGCCCACCAGGCGCACTTCCTCGCGGATGGAGGTATCCTTGACCACGTACACTTCGGCTCTGATGGACGAGGGGCCGGCGGCCGTGGCGGGCTTGTCCTTCGCCTCCCGGCAGGCGGTCAGCGCGGCAGCGCCCAGCAGCAGACCCCCGAAAAAGAATGAAAAAAGATTGCGTTGGGGAATCATTTTCTGGGGAAAACAGTACGCGTGAATACGGGGCAATCAAAAGGGTAAAATAACATTATTTTAGCCAA
>CADCTQ010000067.1 GCA_902805615.1 uncultured Cytophagales bacterium | reverse complement strand
GGAAGCGGTACATCACGTCGGTGCGCAGCACGTACTTGACGCCCCGGGTCACTTCGCTGCCCGCGTGGTAGAGGTTGTGCAGGAAGACGAGGGCCATGCTCTGCCTCGGGCTGATTTCCAGGTCCCGGAAGGTGGTTGCGCCGCCTTCGTAGTTGTCGTTGAGGTACATCATGAAGGTAAAGTAGCTGGCCTCCGCGGGGTTGCGCACGTAGGGCTGGTCGAAGTGCCCCCGGAACTGGTGGCCCCGCCCGTAGCGGTAAAAGCGGAACAGTTCGTTGAGGCCGATGGCCGTGCTGTTGCCGAGTTGCGCCGGCACGAAGGGTTGCAACCTTTCCCACAAACGCCCCGCCAGGGCTTCATCCCGGTGGAAGGCCCGGTTGTTGTTGCGGATGCTGGTCACCAGGCGGGCCCCGCCGGCGGTATTGACGGTGGCGGCTTCGTAGCCAATGCTTTCGCTGAGCACCATGAATTCCTGGCACTCCTGGCGGGTCAGGAAGTCGTGAACCGTGAAGATCGTATCGGTGATTTTGGTGTATTGCATCGGGTATTTCGGAATGACGCTTCAAAGCGGACCGGGAGCCTTTTATAAACTTACGGGGTTTTCTTCTAACACGTACCGGATGGTAACCAGCAGCGTGACCCCCAGCAGGACCAGGGTGTAAGGTTTGCCGGGATGCAGGCGTTCCCGCACAATTGCCCGGAAAACCACCACGCCAAAGACCGCCAACAGGGGAATGGTAACGTAGAAACCCAACAGCATCAGCCACAGCAAACCCTCGAAAGAGCACCAGTCATCTTCGTACCACCGGGTCCAGGTGGGCTTGAGCTGCCGCTGCGTCAACGCGTTTTCCCAGGCCTGCTCACTGTCGAAGCTTTCGAACCGGGCATTCCGTTCATCGGCAATGAAATACTGCTTCCCGTACGTGCCAATCGTACATCCTTTGTAGAAATACCACCGGTCCACCCCGTTTATTTCCCGGCGGTCGGGGCCAAACACCAGTTTGGTGCCGCTGCCCGGGTCGTACATCCGGCTGCCGTAGGGAGTATGGCGGTCCCAGTCGCCAAACCCCTGGGCCTCGGCCCGGGCAACGGTCCCCAGGATAAATAGTAGCGAAAAGAGTGTTTTCATCGGGTGTGGTTGGGCTGGCCGGGTGATCCGGTCAAGTTTGTTCTGGTTTCGCCCGGCAGGCACCTTTAGAAGATTGCCCCGCGTGGCGCACCGCTATTCCGGGCTTTTCGCGGCCGGCTCCAGCAGGTCCCAAAGGTTCCCGTACAAGTCTTCGAAAACGGCCACCGTGCCGTAGGCTTCCTCCCGGGGCGGCCCCACGAAGCGAACGCCTTTTTCGGTCATCCGCCCGTGATCGCGCCGAAAGTCATCCGTGAACAGGAACAGGAACACCCGTCCGCCGCCCTGGTTGCCGATGCTGGCCCGCTGCCGGTCGTCGGCGGCCCGGGCGAGCAGCAAACTGCATTCGGCGGCACCGGGCGGGGCGACCCGTACCCACCGCTTGCCATCCCCCAGCGGCGTATCTTCCAGCAGCGTAAAACCCAGTTTCCCGGTGTAAAACGCAATGGCCTCGTCGTAGTCCGCCACCACCAGGGCGACGTGGGCGATTCTCTGTTTCATTCCGACTGATCCCGCAGGTTATTTTCGCTTAAAGGTTTGGGCAATCTTTTGGAACGCCGCCAGGTTCTTTTCCTGGTCGGCCGCAGCCAAACCCACCAGGATGAAGTACGTCCCCGCGTCCGTATAGAGCATGACCTGGTAAACCAGTTCATCCTCCGATTTCTTGTTTTTCCCCTGGGCGATGATTTCGTACCCGTTCAGGTTGTCAATCGTGACCGGCTCGATCTTTTTCACCTGGCTATGCTCCCCGCCCGGCAATTGCTTCAACCGCGCTACGGAAAACTGTTTTTTGTCCCCCACGGCTACTTGTCGCAATGTACTGCCGGCGAGAAACATGGCTTTATCGGTGGGCACTTTTCCATCTTCCGTATACATCAACATGCCCGACAAGTACTGGGCGAATTTGAGACCGGAGCCCGACACGTCAACGGAAAAGAGTACGGCTGCCAGTGGGTCTTCGGCCTGGTTGGCGTTATGCACGGTCGAAAGGAGGGCGGCTTTGATGGCAGGTTGGATGGCTCTGGCTTTCTCCGGGTAGATTCCGTTGACCAGTACGGTCTTGCTCCCTGCGCCCAACATCAGCATCTGCTTGAGGTAATTGATGCCGCCGGACAACTGGCTTACCGTCAGGTAAGTGGCTTTGCCCCCGTTGAAGTCAATCTCCTCTTTGCTGATGAGTTTCATGCCTTTCGACTGCAAGGCTTCGGCGGTAAACGCTTTGCTCATTTCTCCGTACGGAGCCGGCAATTCGTTGACCATGATGGAACTGCCGTTTTCCGGGTGCTGGAAGCCGCCGAAACCGGAGGCCGGCACGAAACCGTCGGGCGGAATGAGGCTGCATTTCGTGCCCGGAATTTTTACGTGTTTCGCACTTTGGGCAAATCCCGCAAGGGTGACAAACAGGCAGCAGATCAGCAATAAAGCTTTCATGAAAGGGTGTTTTACAGGCATTGGCAATAGGCACTGGCCGCAGGGCGGTTGCATCCGCCGCCGGTCTTCCGTCCCGCCTACAGCGGCTGGAGGGTCAGGTTGCGGTAGGAAACTTCAACTTTGCCGCCGCCGTGGACCTGGAGGGCAACCAGGCCGGTGCGGGCAATCGTTTTGTCGGGCTCGGTGTAGTCTACGGTAGGCGTGCCGTTGAGCCACAGGCGGATGCGGCGCCCTTCGCAGCGAATCCGGTAGTCGTTCCAGTCGTCCGGCCGGAGGGCCTTGGCGACAACGGCCGGGTCGGGCTTGGCCAGCGTTTTGTTGCGGCGCGACTCGTCGTAGAGGCTCGCCCAGAAGTTTTCCCCCAGGTCGGCCTGGTAGCCGATCATTTCGTAGGCCGGGTCCTGCAAGCGTTGGCTCCGGAACTGCACCCCGGCGTTGATGAAACCCCCGGCACCTAACAGCTTGAACTGCAACCGCAGCTCGAAGTCCCCGTACGAAGCCGTCGTGCTCAGGAACTCGTTGTGGGGCACCGTGTCGCGCAGGGAGCCGCCCACCAGGGCGCCGTCCTGGATGCGCCAGGTCCGCACCGTGTCGCCCGACCAGCCGCGGAAGGTCTTGCCGTCAAACAAAGCCACCGGCGCCGCCGACCGCGGGACGAAAGCAAAAAAGGCGCCGGCAACGATCCCCGCGGCAATCACCCAGGCATTTCTCATAAAAAGCGTTCTATTGACCATTCCCCAAAATACAATTCCCTCGTTAGCTTTGCAACCCGATGCACAGTGGGCAATACGCAATAACCAACCGGCAGTACCTAATGATCAATCGGCAGTACGCAATAACCAATAAGCAGTATGCAATAACCAACCGGCAGTGCGCAATACCACTTCTTACGACACGGACTTACGCATTACCGGGACGCGATGAATCGCTCTCTGCCAACTACTGACCAAGACGCGATCAATCGCGTCTCTACATACGACTAACCACTTACCTCTCTCTTCCCATGCCCCGACTCCTCCCGTACCTGCTCCTGCTGCTCTCCCTGGTGGCCTGCACGCCCCGCCCGGCCCGGGTGGCGGCCCCCGCCGGTGACACCACGGCCCATTACTACCCGCCGCCCGGCGACGCCTGGGAACGCCGGCAGCCGGAAGCGGCGGGCCTCGACGATACGCTGCTCGCGCAGGCCGTCCTCTACGCCCGGTGGAACGAAACCACGCAGATGCCCCGCGACTTTTCCACGCAGGAGGAAATTTTCGGCAAGCTCCTGGGACCCATGCCCAAAAGAAGGGGCGGCACCAACGGGCTCATCCTCCGGCACGGCTACATCGTGGCCGAGTGGGGCGACACGGGAGCGGCCGAACCCACCTACAGCGCCGCCAAGAGCTTCCTGTCCACGCTGCTCGGCCTCGCCATTGACCGCAAGCTGATCGCGTCGCCCACCGACCCGGTAGCCAATTACATCCGCGACGGGGGCTACGACTCGGCGCACAACCGCAAGGTGACCTGGGAACACCACGTGCAGCAGACGAGTGAATGGGAAGGCGAAATGTGGGGGAAAAAGCACGACTTCGTGGGCCGCGAGGCGTTCGGCAAGGGCGAACGGACGCGCCGCCCGTTGCAGGAGCCGGGCACGCACTACGAGTACAACGACGTGCGCATCAACCGCCTGGCCCTGTCGCTGCTGCGGGTCTGGGGACGGCCGCTGCCGGAAGTGCTCAAAACGGAGATCATGGACCCGGTCGGCGCCTCCGACACCTGGCAGTACGTCCCGTACGCCAATTCGACGGTGGAAGTAGACGGCAAGCCCATGCCTTCGGTCAGCGGCGGCACCCGCTGGGGCGGCGGCCTGTGGATCAACTCCCGCGACGAAGCCCGGTTCGGCTACCTGTTCCTGCGCCGGGGCCGCTGGGGAGACCGGCAACTGGTTTCTTCTGACTGGATCAAAAAGGCCACCACCCGCGGCCCGGTCGGCCCCGACTACGGCTACCTCTGGTGGCTCAACACGGAGCAAAAAGCCTGGCCCAGCGCCCCGGCCACCAGTTTTGCGGCCATCGGGGCGGGCTCCAACATCATCTGGGTAGACCCCGAACACGACCTGGTGGTCGTCTGGCGCTGGCACAACGGCAACCCCGACGAACTCTTCAAACGCGTACTGGCGGCGGTGAGGAAGTAATTTCGATGTTTGATGCTCGATGTTCGATGTTCGGGGGATTGGGTATTTGGGGATTTGGAAATTGGGAAGGAACCACCCCCGGCCCCTCCTTGAAGGCTAATCTTGTAGGGAAAAACAAATGGTAAGCGCCACATGGCGGGAAAGTGTCGCATCGCGGGAAGGGGTCGCGTGGCGGGAAAGGGTCGCGTCGCGGCTCCCCTCCTCGGAGGGGCCGGGGGTGGGTTTACTTCTATGCTACGAGTTACACCGGGATCACTGCAAAGTCTTTTCTGGCGCTTGCCCTTGCTTGCCCTTATGCAGGTTGCGCTTATGCAGGTTCTCTCTTACTGTGATCCCCATCAGGATGGTGCCGTCAACGATTCCCATCAGGGTGGTGCGGTGAA